>MWDV01000406.1 GCA_002070715.1 Verrucomicrobia bacterium ADurb.Bin118 | reverse complement strand
GGATCGTTCCGGGATTTCACCGGGTGCCGGCCAGCGCGTGGGCTTCGTCCGTGCCCCGGATGAACCGGCCCACATACAGCTTTTGCGGCACCCATTCCGCATGGCCGTCGCCGAAGACGACATTGGCGCCCTCGGCGCCGTGATTGTCGCCGGGATCGGGGAAATCTTGATGGGGACGATCGTTCCCGCCGGGGTCGTCCTCGTCGTAAATGATCCAGACATCCGCGGGACTGGCGCGTTGGCCGAGGAAGTTATAGCGGTTGCCGATCTGCGGCGTGCGGTAAATGTGCGAGGCGACGGTGTTCTGGGTTTTGCGTTCGTTGACGCCGTTGGCCGTGCTGCTGCCGTTCTGGCCCGCAAAGAACCCGGCCACTTCGTAGCTGTGCCCGTTGGTGCCCAGCCGGCCGGGGGCGTTGTTCAACAGGTCGGGCACGTAAAATGTGTTCCCATGCAACCGGTCCTGGTAAGCGGACGGGACTCCGTCCACCCCGGGCGGCCAGTACGGGCCGACGCTGTACGCCGCCGCCCGGGTATTCCGGATGGTGTTGCGGGTGGACGGGCAAATGAAGGATTTGAGATTGGAAACGTATTGGGGAAAGAGCCAGTTCATATCGTCGTCCGCATAGTTGACCGTGCCGGTGAGGGCTTTCTTGTCGTCGTCGTCGCCGTACATCTGACTGCCGATGCCCATTTGTTTCTCGTTGTTGAGACAACTGATCCGGTGGGCCCGCATCTTGGCCCGGGTCAGCGCGGGCAACAACATCGCGGCCAGGATGGCGATGATGGCAATGACCACCAACAATTCAATCAGGGTAAAGCCCCGGCCGCCCAAGCGCACCCGAAGGGGAAACCCCGGCCGACAAAGCCGGGGGGAACGTCGTGACACATGATTCATGTCGCCGCACTGGTTAGCATCGCCACCGGACGAAGGCAAATCACTTGCCATTTGACCACGGTTCGCTCGCCCGGCGCCAGGGGGTCACGCTGTCCCCAGCCTTTCCCAATTCAAACGAAAATCAGGCTTGACGAGAATTGCGAATTGGCTAATCTGCCCCGGAATGAGGTGACGGATGACTAATGGCACGATAAAGAATAAATCTACAGGGCCACGCTCACTGCGCGCCCCCTTTGTTCACCGCCGAGCGCAGCGAAGTTCCCCTTGGCTTGTTGCGGGCTTGTTCATCGCAATCGCACTTAGCAATGCTCAAGCCGAGACTACAAATCGTTGGGCGGCAATTTTCAAAAGCTTTCAACAGGAGGTTCTAGCTAAAGCCAGGACAAACTACCCGCAGTTTTTTCCAGAAGTGCCTTTGGTAAAACGCACACAATTCAATCTATTCTCCACGGAGCAGGAAAATAACGTCGGAGACCATATCTGGATGCAGACGGCAACGAATTCAATTCCTCCAGATTTAGCCAAAGCACAAGAAAGGCTGACAAATATCGCCTTTCGTCTGGTCGCGGCTGCGAACACTTTGAGCAATATCCCCCGGTGCTCTTTTGAATTCCGGATGGTTGCGAACAGCAATTTCAACGCATTTTGCTGCCCCGGCGGGAAGATTGGGGTTAATTCGGGAGTCCTGCCGATTGTCCGGGACGATGACGAATTTTCGTTTGTAATTGCGCATGAAATCGGACACGCGCTGGCGCGACATGGGGGTGAGACTATGACACGAGAGGTCCTGCGTCAAAAGGCTTTGACTGGGGCGAATTTTATCGCCGATTGGGCGGAACACCAAAAGCACCTCCAGAAGGAATCAGTCACGAACCTCATGCGAGGTTTAGATAAAGCCACCCTATTGACCATGATATTACCGCATAAGCGTGAACAGGAGGTTGAAGCAGACCACATCGGCCTGATCGTGATGTCGAAAGCGGGCTTTCGACCACAAGCAGCGATTGATTTGTGGGAACGCATGGCAGCTTTGCAGTCCAACACGAATTCCCCTGTCGTAAGCAAGATTGCAGAATACTGCAGGACCCACCCGCCCGATGCCGAGCGTGTGGCCAATCTAAAATTGTGGTTGCCGGAAGTGGCCAACAAGTGAAAAGCCGTTTCACTAGCGCAAGAAGTTTCAGCCCAAATATTAAATCCGAACAAGCATGAAAACAAATCTGACTAACTGGCTGTGTGGATTCTGTGTGATTCTTCTGATCATCGTTCTCGCTTTTCAACGCCAGCAGCAAAGCCGACTTAACCTCTTGCAACGACTGCAAGAATCCCTGCCCTCTGCTGTGAACCAGCAACTGCAGCAGCAGCACGACTGGGCTGTTGGACTGGCCAACCAAGTCACCAATTTAAGCCGGAGTGTAGAAACGTTTGCGGCCGAACAACAAAGCCGGTTTGGCGACTTGCAACAGCAGCAGGCGGTGCTTTCACAGAATCTTGAACAAGCGCAAAAAGCAGAAAGCTCCGAACGGGCGGTCAATTTCCGGGAAATGCGGCAACAATTGGACGACCTCGTCACTTCGGGAGCACTGTTTCCCAACAAATCAAAGCCTGCGCGGGAGGCCGTCGAACTGGCGCGCGACGCGGAGCAAGCGGGCGATATGAACTTGGCAAAGATTTTCTATTTGAGCGCCATCAACCACGCTCCGTCGGAGTTTTCAATACTCGATGAATACGCCAAACTGCTGTTCCGTGATACGCAATCCACAACGGAGGATTACGCCCGCCTGAAATCTGTGCTGCAAATTTCGTTGTATCAAATCCCGCCCGCCAGCATTTCGAACGCGTTGAGTTTACTGGCAGAGACCACCCACCACGAGGAACAATTGCTGGCAGCGCAAGCACCGCAAGTTGCGCCTGTAAATTGGGCGGAACGCTTCGAACAACTCACCGACACCATCCAGCTTGACAGTTGCTGGATGGACACGAAACAACTTGCCGCCCGTTTGAATAATCTGGACGAAATTCTCGAGTCGGTTCGCGATGAACAACCCGATTCAATCCTTACGGAGAGCGTCGGGCGGGAATTTGAAATAACGCAACACGTTTTGACGGCGACTCGACTTGCCTCAGCCCTCGACGTCATGTTGAAAACCCTGGATTCGTCCCGCGAGCGACCCGAGAAGGCGGTGTCCCTCCTGCAAGCCGCAGAGGCGACGCTCGCCCAGCTTTGGGGCATTGACCCGGCCAATTTGCCCTCCGGTCTTCGCGCAAAAATTGACGAGTACCCGAAACAGATTCAAGACCATGTCGAAGCGGTTGCCGAAATAAAATCACGCCCGTTCCTGGCGCAGGTTGAGGCTGAACGAAATGCAGCGAGGAATTTTGCGGCCAACCAGAAGTGGGAAACTTCGAGTGCGAAGGGGGGGACACACCAAAAGGTGATCCAGTATGCCGATGCGTGCCTCGAAAGAGCTGTTGCCGCGGCTCAACAGATTTCATCCATTGCGGGCCGCAAAAAAGCTGAAGCCGCGATACAAGTGATTCGCGAAATCACACTTGATTCAAAGCGCAAGCAATTCGACGCATACCAAAAGTGGGTGGTCGGTGTTTGCAAACCCGTGTTCCAAGAATATCAGGACACGAACTTTACGTTATCGCCGGGGCGAGCGCTCGATTGGACAAAAGCCAATACTTTGGCCAGGCGCATTTTTGAGAAATCAGCACTCGCCGCCGTTGACCAAAGTTTGCTCCCTCCAGAGACGGGTCGGCTATTCAATGATGTCTTGGGAAAACTTACCGCGAAGATGAATGCAGACGGACAATTCCAAACTCAACGGGAAATTACAGAAACAACGAAGAAGAAACTGGAGGATTTCTGATGAAAACTTGGATTCCTCTTTGGTGCATTGCAGTTTTTGTGACGAACGCGGCTCTTGGCGACGCCCGCCAGCAAGCTGCACTGACAACGGAAGCCGCCGTCATCGGCGGTTCGGTTGCTGTTCAAACGGCCCTCGCCCGGGCGGACGTGGCCATTGCCAAATCAGTCCTCAACGGCCGGCTTTTGAAGGGCGAGCTTGGCGAAGCTATTCGCGATCAAACGGTTGGACGCTACCTGCATCGTAGTGGCAAGTGGCTGAATGTCTCACCAAGACTGGGCCCCCAAGGTCTGGATCACATCTCTGTTCAGCTTGATGAAAGCGGCCATCCCCGTCGTTTGATGGTGGATGAAACAAAGTTTGGAACGAGCAAACTACTCACGACAAAATCGGGCCGCGTTCAAATGAGCCGGGAATACGTGGCCGAGCGGCTGACTGGTCTGGCCAAACGATTCGACACCATTCGCACCCAGACCGAAATCCCAAAGGCAAAAACTCCCGCCGGGCTTTCATCCAAAAGAATCGTCCGGGTGCCGCTCAGTGATTCCGAGTCGGTGGCCTTTTGGCGGCCGGCCGAAGGGGCGGGTCGGTGGCAATACGACGGCCCGACGGAATCCCTCCCCAAAGCACTCACTCAACTCAAGAATCTGTCGGAACTATTCCAAGCGGGCGCAGAGGGCCGCATGGATTTTCCCAAGCGCGTTTTTCAAGTCAAACTTGATGGCAACGCTTTGAATGTAAATATCTTTGACGCCACAAGAGTGGAGGCAACTGGCGGGAATTTGAACAAACTGCCAGTAAAGGCAAAAATCGCCCTTCCCTTGGCACGAACGGCCTGGGTGTCCGAGGCAATTCAGGTCAAGCTGGCGAATGAACTTCGCAGGCAAATGCCATACTTGGAAACCGGGGAGGTTCGGCAACTGGCTCAAGATATTCAAAACAGCGCAAGGACAGCCCAAGAAGCTCTCGCGCGCCGTTCGTTTTCACAATTTGCAATCGCTGAGAGTGCCAAATCGGCCGGAATGGCTGTGCTGATCGCAGTGCCAATTGAAATCGCAGTACAACTGCTTGGCGATGCCCCAATGGATTGGTGGCGTGTGGCAGGCATCGCCACCGTGGCCGGCGGAAGCGCTGCGATTGGCAGCGCAACCGGTAATATCGTAACTTATGTCCTGCTCCGAACGGAACTTGGATATTCGGTATCCGCCGCGACGGCTAAAATTCTCGGATTACGGTCGGTGAGCCGCTTTACCAGTGCCGCTGGCGGCGCCATCGGTGGCGTAGCAACGGCCATTCTGTTTGCCTATGGAGGGTATTGGCTGGGCTACTACGATCTTCAGGCCGCAAACCGAACGGCATTTGCAGGGGCGGCTGGTGCGGGAGCAGGAACGGCGGCCTATCTCGGGACATTGGGATTAATTTCAACATACGCAACCGCGGGAACTGGCGTTGCCATTTCATCGTTGAGTGGAGCTTCGGCGACAAGCGCAAGTCTGGCATGGCTGGGTGGCGGTAGTTTGGCGAGTGGCGGGCTCGGCGTCACTGGCGGGACTATTCTCCTAAGTACTGGAGCTGGAATTGTCGTAATCGGCGCCTCAGCGGCGGTGCTTTACGGTTTCCACGTTTATGATGAGCACCAAGATAATATCCGGCTCAAGAAGACGCTTGATTATTTGTCCGGAAAAAAAGCATTTTTCATTTCCCCTACGCACTCTGATTTTCGCTAACTCAAGGATTTTTACGCAAGTTGAAGAAAAGGCCAGCGCCCATTAAAACGCCGCAAAGGTTACCTCTCGCGAGAATTTCACCCAAGAGCGCCCCTTAACCGGCGCGTTCATTTTTCAGCTTCCCCCGGTGGAGGGGCACGATGGCCCCGGTCTTGCCCAATCCGCCGGCGATTTCCATTGGCATGAAGCGGGATTTCAGGGCAAGATCACGCGACGTCATTGACGACCACCATGCCGATCAAGATTGACTTCAAACTGGCACCGCCGCAGCTCGGGCCGCGCATCGAGCGGTTGTTCGCGTTGTCGGCGCAAAAAATCCTGAGCCTGGAGCAGACGTGGAAGCCGGCGGCCGGCACCCCGGTTTTCACCGTGCGGGGGCGCTACACCTCGCGCGGGTGGACGGAATGGACGCAGGGATTCCAATACGGATCGGCGCTGCTCCAGTTTGACGCGATGGGCGAGGAGCGTTTTCTCGACCTCGGCCGGCGCGGCACGCTGGCGCGCATGGCCCCGCATGTCTCGCACATCGGCGTCCACGACCACGGCTTCAACAACCTTTCCACCTACGGCAATCTCCTGCGTCTCCAGCGCGAGGGCAAAACGCCGGCGAACGCGGACGAACGGAATTTCTGCGAGCTGGCCCTCAAGGTCAGCGGCGCGGTGCAGGCGGCGCGGTGGACCCGGCTCGCCGATGGCACCGGGTTCATCCACAGTTTCAACGGTCCCCACTCGCTCTTTGTGGACACCATCCGCTCCTGCCGCTCGCTCGCGGTGGCGCATCAGTTGGGGCACGTGTTGATGGGGGAGCAGGACGCGAAAATTTCGCTGCGGCAGCGGTTGCTGGAGCACGCCCGCAACACCGCGCGGTACAGCGTCTATTACGGCGAGGGCCGGGACGCGTACGACGAGCGCGGGCGGACGACCCACGAGGCGGTGTTCAACCCGGTCAGCGGGGTGTTTCGTTGTCCCAATTCGCAGCAGGGCTACTCGGCCTTCAGCACGTGGACACGCGGACAGGCGTGGGCCATTTGCGGGTTTGCGGAGTTGCTGGAGTTTTTTCATCAGGCCAACGCGCGGACGGGCGCGGGCCGCCAATCGGGCGCGGCGGACCCGCGGAACACCCGTTCCACCTTCCTCCGCGCGGCCACGGCCACGGCGGATCATTATCTGGACCATTGCTGCGCCGACGGGATTCCGATGTGGGACACCGGCGCGCCGAATCTGCACCGGCTGCCGGCCGATTATCAGTACCGGCCTTCCGATCCTTACAATGCCTGGGAGCCGGTGGACAGTTCCGCCGCGGCCATTGCGGCCCAAGGACTCATCCGGCTGGGCAATTATTTGCACGCGTCCGGCGACCGGAAGGATGCCCGGCGTTATCGGCAGGCCGGGCTGACCATTGCGCGCACGTTGTTCTCCGAACCGTACCTGAGCACCAATCCCCGGCATCAGGGCTTGATTCTGCATTCGATTTACCACCGACCCAACGGCTGGGATTACATCGCCCCCGGGCAAAAGGTGCCCAATGGCGAAAGCTCGATGTGGGGCGACTATCACGCGCGCGAACTGGCGCTGCTGATCCTCCGCGAGGCCCGGGGCGAGGTTTATCCCACCTTCTTCGGAGGTGTGGCATGAGTGGCGGCCTCCGGGACCATCGCGTGAGCGTTTGCGACTTGGCGGTCCCCCGGCACGCGTTGAAGCCGTTTCATTTTCTCTCGGTTCCTGTCATCCAACAATTCTCTCAACATCACCGTATCCGCTTATGAAACTTGGATTCGTCACCGCCATTCTCCCTGAACTCAACCTGGACCAGGTGCTCGCTTTCGCGGCCCGGGAAGGCTTCGATTGCGTCGAAGTCATGTGCTGGCCGGTCGGCAAAGCCGAACGCCGCTTTGCCGGGGTCACGCATATTGACGTCGCCGGGTTCACGAAGACCCAGGCCGACGACGTGAACGCGCTGGCCGCGCGGCATGGCGTCAGCCTGAGCGGGCTGGGTTATTATCCCAATCCGCTCGATCCCGATCTCGCCGCCGCCAAACGGCAGGTGGATCATCTCAAGAAAGTCATCGCCGCCGCGCCGAAGCTCGGGTTGAAAAACGTGAACACCTTTGTGGGCCGCGATTGGACCAAGACGATTGACGAAAACTGGCCGCGCTTTCTCAAGACGTGGAAGCCGCTCCTCGCGTTTGCCGAGGATCACGGCGTGAAGATCGGCATTGAAAACTGTCCGATGTCCTTCACCCGCGACGAATGGCCCGGCGGCAAAAACCTGGCCGTGTCGCCGGTCATCTGGCGGCGGATGTTCAGCGACATTCCCTCAAAAAATTTCGGCCTGAACTATGACCCGTCGCATTTCGTGTTGCAGCGCATGGATCCGCTCAGTCCGCTGGTCGAGTTCAAGAACAAACTGTTCCACCTGCACGCCAAGGATATGATCGTCCATCCGGAGAAGCTGAATGAAGTCGGCATCTTCGATTTCCCCAAACACTGGCACACCCCGCGGATTCCGGGCTTTGGCGAAGTGGACTGGGCGCAGTTCATGGCGAAACTGTACGCCGTGGGCTACAACGGCCCCGTCTGCATCGAAGTCGAAGACCCCACGTTTGGGCAGACATTGGCCGGACGGAAACAGGCGGTCAGCGTGTCGGGGAACGTGTTGCGCCCGTTTTTCCCCCGGTAAATTCCGAGGGGAGACATCCGCGCCGGGAGGGCGCCCTCCCGGCTGAAGCACAGCAAGGCATCGCGACGGCAATGCCAGCAGAACATTTATGATTATCTCGGACCTGAACCAAATCGAAGGCCGGCGTTATCCCGCCCGGCGACGCACGCAAAATCTCGTGGGCGGCGCGGCCCCCATCCAATGCCAGAATTTCAGCCTCGGCCACGTCACGCTTGATCCCCGGGGCGGCCAGGTGCCCTGGCATAACCAGGACCAGGAGGAAATTTATTTCATCATCGAAGGCACCGGCGAAATGTGCCTGGGCGGGGAACGCCAGACGTTGACCACCGGTCAGGCGGTTTACATTCCGCCGGGCGTTTTCCATCAACTCACCAACCTCGGCGACACGCCGTTGCGCCTGCTTTATTGTTACGGGCCGGCGGGCGACGTGGCCCACTGGCGGCAGGAACTCGACGGTACCCTGCCGAAAGCCGGCGTGGAGGCGCCGCCCCTGCCGCCCGGCGCCCAACCGCAATGCACCGACCGACCGGCGTAACGGATTAAAAGGTTAACGCGGAATCCGGGTTTCCTTTCCGCCCGACCCGCAACAATGACCAATCGTCACTTATGAAAATTCACACTCCCGGCATCATTCTGAACGGCGTCACGGGACGCATGGGCACGAACCAACATTACATCCGCTCGCTGCTGGCC
>MWDV01000405.1 GCA_002070715.1 Verrucomicrobia bacterium ADurb.Bin118 | reverse complement strand
CCCCACAGCGGCGTGTCGTCGGCGTAGATGATGTCCAGGTAAAGCGAATAACCATTGTCCGGACTGCCGGTCACGTTTTCCGCCTTGCTCCAACCGCGAATGATCAGCGGCGCAATGTTGGTACGGTTGAGCGCAATGGTCTGGCTCGCGCCAAATTCGCCTTCACCCTCGCGCCGTTCACAAACCACCGCTTGGGAATGATTGCGGCCCTCACCGGGCGCAACGCGAAAGCCCTGCTGCCAGGCGAACCAATGTTCGAGCCCTTTCGCTGCACCGATCTCGAAGCCGCCATTCTGAAGCAACGGCACACCGCCGCCTTCGGTGGCTTTGACCACGTGCAGCACGGATGCAGCGTGTCCCGCCAACGCTGCGGCTAAAAAACCGGTCAGATAAAGGTGTTTCATTGAATCCGCCGTTGCTTCTCTTTACAGAGCCAATGAGCGGCTGTCCAGCGCGACCGGTGGGCCCGACGGAGAAATCAGCTTCATCTCATCGCCGGATTGGCCGGGATATGTGCGGCGCAAATGAAACCACCCGAAGCAACATGGCGCGGGAACATGCGGCCTCCAGTGCAGATTCTTTTCAGTTGGCAACGGGCTGGTAACCACAACGCCGTGTGATGGCTTTCTCGCCGAGGACGTAATTTTACCGCCTCGTTCCGATGCGGAGCGGAGAGAACGGCTTTTTGGACGGAGTTTCCCTCGATGAGGAGCACCAAAAAAGATCGCAGGCTGGCAAAAAAACTTGTGAACTGGCGGCGGTTGGTACACTTTCGCGCCGCTTCAATTGGAAGCAGGGCTGCGAGTCGAGAGGGCAATTTTTCCCGGTGCAGCGATATCCAAGTGGTAATGCGGAAACAAAAGACCATTTTGTTGATCTTGGCGTTGGTGGTCGCGTCGCTCGGTGCGGCGTGGGCCATCCAACGGGCGCCGTCGCTTGCGGGGGCCGCCCTTGGAGCGGCGGGCGACACGGCGGCCGCATCAACCCACCATGCCGGGCCGCCGGTGTCGGCGCACGCCCCCACCCTGTTCCATTTGGGCCCGCTGCCGGTGACGAATTCGATGGTTTACACGTGGGTGGTAGCCGCGGTGATTTTTGTCGTGGTGCGCGTGGGCACCCGGCGGATGAGCGAAATCCCGTCGGGCACACAAAACCTGCTGGAAACGGCGGTGGAAGGCTTGGAGGAACTGACGCAAGGGTTGCTCGAACCGAAGGTGGCCCGTTGGGTGTTTCCCTTGGTGGCGACATTTTTTCTCTTCATTGTGATTTCCAATCTGATGGGACTACTGCCGGGCGTGGGCAGCATTGGTTGGGGCATCCGGTCCGGCGCGCCGTTGGGCGTGGAGCATGCCGATGTGCCGTTATTCCGCCCGCCCACCGCCGACGCCAACATGACGGTGGCCATGGCGGCGGTATTTTTCGTCATGAGCACCTACTGGGCCTTCCGGTACAATGGCCCGCTCGGTTTGGTGAAGCACATTTTCGGAGTGAAAGGCGGCATGACCGGGCTGGCGGTCATTCCGTTGTCGCTCATTTTTCTTTTCATTGGCCTGATTGAAGTCATTTCGATTTGCATCCGGCCCGTGGCGCTGGCCATGCGTCTTTACGGCAACATTTACGGCGGGGAAAGCGTGCTGACCATCATGCTCAAAAACTCGCCGCTCGGTCTGGGGGCGTTGCCGTTTTATTTCCTGGAACTGCTGGTCGCCGTGGTGCAGGCGCTGGTTTTCACTTTGTTGAGCATTGCCTTTATTGGCACGCTCTGTTCGCACATGGACGAGACCCCTCCGGGTCAGGAGGCGCCTCATTAGAGAGAATTTGCAGTCGGGACCCTGCGCCAGCGGGGGCGGCTGTGGTAACACCAAAACACACAACAGAAAAAACCTATGATGCTAGCTCAAGTTGCAACCGGCTCCTTGTTCAACCTCTCCATCGGCCTCGTCGGCACGGGCGCGGCCCTGGGCGTCGGCCTGGCGGCGGCCAAGGCGGTGGAGGCCATCGGCCGCAATCCCGGCGCCTTCGGCAAAATCTTCACGACCGCGCTGATCGGCATGGCGTTGGCCGAAGGATTGGCGATTCTGATCTATTTCGTCGTGCAACCCAAGTAACCGGGTTATGGGCGAGACGCTGCACGCTCTCGGCATTGAATGGCCGAAGTTGATCGCGCAAACGATCAACTTCGCCATCGTCCTGTTCGTCCTCTGGAAGTGGGCCTATCAGCCCGTGCTCAAGATGCTCGAGCTTCGGCGCGAAAAAGTGGCGGAGAGCATCACGAACGCGGACAAGATCAAGGCGGAACTGGCCGCCACCGAGGCCCGGCGCCAGGAAATTTTGAACCAAGCCCGCGATCAGGCGGGCAAGCTGATCGAGGAAGCCCGCGCGGCGGCCGCCCGCGTGCAGGCGCAGGAAACCCAGCGGGCCGTGGCGCAGGCCGAGCAGATCGTTGCCAAGGCGCAGGAAGCCACCGCCCAGGACCACGCGCGCATGCTGATGGAATTGAAACGCGAAGTCGGCCGGCTCGTCGTGCAGACGACCGCCGCCGTGACCGGGAAGGTGCTGACGCCGGATGATCAGCGCCGGTTGATCGAGGAGGCCAACCGACAACTCACCGCCTGAGGATCCGACGGCCCGCCGCCATCATGCGCATCACCAAACAAGCCCGCCGCGAAGCGAAGCAACTGTTCCGCGCCTGCCTGGTAAACGGCGCCTTGGACGAGTCCCGGGTACGCCAGGCGGTGGCAGAAGTGGTCGCCGCCCGGCCGCGCGGTTACTTGGGGATTCTCACCCATTTTCAGCGGCTGGTGAAACTGGAACTCGACCGGCGCACCGCGCTCATCGAGAGCGCCGTGCCGTTGGAAGGCGGACAGGCAACGGGGATGCGCGACCGCCTGGACCAAATATATGGCCCGGGGCTGGCGGTGGTTTTCCGGCACAACCCGACCCTGATCGGCGGTTTGCGCGTCAAGGTCGGCAGCGACGTTTACGATGGCAGTGTGCGAGCGCGGTTGCACGCGCTGGCGGAAAGTTTTTAGCGATGCGTTGAAGGCGGGCCGGTCCAGCCGCCCCCCTTCCACCCATCACGATTTCACGAATCATGAGCAACATATTGCAAGAGATTGAAGCCCAAATCGCGGGCGTAAAGACGACGACGACCAAGCAGAACGTGGGGATCGTGCGCGAGATCGGCGACGGTGTGGCCCGCATCGAAGGGCTGGCGGACGCCATGCTCAATGAAATGCTCGACTTCGGCAACGGCATCATGGGCCTGGCCCTGAACCTGGAGGAAACCGAGGTCGGCGCCATCATCCTGGGGGAATACACGCAAGTCAAAGAGGGACACGAAGTCCGCACCACCGGCAAGGTGCTGCAAGTCCCGGTCGGCAAGGCGCTGCTCGGCCGCGTGGTGGACACCCTCGGGCGCCCCTTGGACGGGAAAGGGCCGATTACGGCGGAAGGCGCCTACCCGGTCGAAAAAATCGCGCCCGGCATCATCAAACGGCGCTCGGTGAGCCAGCCGGTGCAAACCGGGATCATGGCGATTGACGCGATGATTCCCATTGGCCGGGGCCAACGCGAGTTGATCATCGGCGACCGTTCGACGGGCAAAACCACCATCGGCATTGACACGATCATCAGCAACGCGCGCCTGAACAAGGCTGCCGCGGCCGCCGGCGACAAGGATTACCGCCCGTTGTACAGCATCTATGTGGCGGTGGGACAAAAGCAGTCGAACATCGCCCGCGTCATCAACGTGCTCGAAGACGCCGGCGCGATGCCCTACACGATCATCGTGGTGGCGGCGGCCTCGGATTCCGCCACGAACCAATATCTCGCCCCCTTCGCCGGCACGGCGATGGGCGAATGGTTCATGGACAACGGCATGGACGCGCTGATCATTTACGATGACCTGTCCAAACACGCCGTGGCCTACCGCCAAGTCTCGCTCGTGTTGAAGCGTCCGTCCGGACGCGAGGCTTATCCGGGGGATGTGTTCTATCTGCACAGCCGGTTGCTCGAGCGCGCGGCGCGTTTGAACGAACAGAACGGCAACGGCTCGCTGACGGCGCTGCCGATCATTGAGACGCAGCTCGGCGACGTGTCCGCCTACATTCCCACCAACGTCATTTCGATCACTGACGGACAGATTTACCTGGAAACCGACCTCTTCTATCAAGGAGTGCGACCGGCCATTTCCGTCGGCTTGTCCGTATCCCGCGTCGGTTCCTCCGCGCAGATCAAGGCGATGAAACAGGTGGCGGGCCGGATCAAGGGCGAGCTGGCGCAGTTCCGAGAACTGGCGGCCTTCGCCCAGTTCGGGTCGGACCTGGACGCCGCCACCCAGGCCAAGCTTGAGCGCGGCAAACGCATCGTCGAAGTCTTCAAGCAAAACCAATATCAACCGCTCCCGGTCGAGAACCAGGTCGCCGTGCTCTGGACCGTGCAGAACGGGTTTATTGACGACGTGGCCGTGGACCAGATCAAGGATTTCCAGGCAAAGCTGGTGGAGTTCCTGACCACGCGGAAGGCGGAGTTGCTGGGGCGGCTCCGGGTGGAAAAAGCCTTGAATGACGCGGCCATCGCCGAATTGAAGGCGGCGGTGACGGAATTCAAACAAACGTATCGGTAAGCGCTCCGTGTCCGCATTTCCCCGTTGACTCATGGCCAGTTCCCGCGACATCCGCCGGCGCATCAAGTCGGTCAAGAGCACCGCCCAAATCACCAAGGCGATGCAGATGGTGGCGGCCTCCAAGATGCGCAAGGCGCAGCAAGCGGCGCTGGCGGGCCGGCCTTACACGACAACCATGAACCGCATGCTGGCGGAATTGCTGCCGGCCACCGGCGATTTTTCGCACCCCCTCATGGAACGGCGCCCGGGCGGATCGCGGTGTGTCATTCTGGTCAGCACGGACAAGGGGCTGTGCGGCGCGCTCAACAGCACGTTGTTCCGGGAAGCGGCCAAGTTCGACAAGGACACCACGGTCTTCATTTCCGCGGGGCGCAAGGCCGGGCAGTTCCTCGCGCGCGCCCGCCGTTCGTTGCTGGCGGAATTCAGCTACAAGGATGCCCCGCTCTTCAGCGAGGCCCGCGCCATCTCCAAGTTTGTCCAGGAAGGCTTTCTGAAAGGCGAATATCATCAGGTGGACGTGTTGTTCACCAACTTTGTGTCAACGCTGACCCAGCGTCCCGAAGTCATCAGCCTGCTGCCCCTCCACGAAATCAGCGCCGTCCAAGCGGCGCCGGGCGGTGAAAAACCCGGCCTGGCCCTGCTCAAGGGCGCGACGGAATTCCTGTTTGAACCCAGCACGCACGAGGTGCTGGGGGCCTTGTTGCCGCACTATTTGAATTACCGGCTGTATCAAGTGCTGCTGGAGGCCAAAGCCAGCGAGCACAGCGCCCGCATGGTGGCCATGAAGAACGCCACCGAAAACGCCAACCAACTGGTGAAAGACCTGACGCTGCAATACAACAAGATGCGCCAGGCCAGCATTACCAAAGAACTGCTGGAAATCGCCACCGCCCAGATGGCGCTGGCCTGATGTGAGATTCCCATGAACAAAGGTAAAATCGTTCAAGTCATCGGACCGGTCGTGGACGTGGAGTTTACCCAGAAACTCCCGCCGATCTATACCGCCCTGCACGTCGAGTTCGACGTGCCCGGCGAGGGGAAAGTCAAACGCGTGCTTGAAGTCGAGCAACACCTCGGCGACGGCTGGGTGCGCACGGTGGCGATGGGCTCCACCGAAGGCCTCAAACGCGGGTATGAAGTGTTCGACACCGGTGCGCCGATTTCCATTCCCGTCGGCGACGGCGTCATGGGCCGCGTGCTGAATGTCACCGGCGATCCCGTGGACGAACGCGGCCCCATCAAGGCGGACAAACGGTATCCGATCCACCGCCCCGCTCCGACGTTGACGGATCAATCCACCTCGCCGCAAGTGCTCGTGACCGGCATCAAGGTGGTGGACCTGATCTGCCCCTTCCTCAAAGGCGGCAAGGTCGGCGCGTTCGGCGGCGCCGGCGTGGGCAAGACCGTGGTCATCATGGAACTCATCAACAACATCGCCAAACTGCACGGCGGGGTGTCCGTGTTCGCCGGCGTGGGCGAGCGCACGCGCGAGGGCAACGATCTCTACCAGGAAATGTCTGAAGCGGGCGTGGTGAACCAGCGGGACCTCGGCCAGTCCAAGATCGCTCTGGTGTATGGCCAGATGAACGAGCCGCCCGGCGCGCGGTTGCGGGTGGCGCTCTCCGGCCTGGCCATCACCGAGTATTTTCGGGACGAAAAAAACCAGGACGTGTTGCTCTTTATTGACAACATCTTCCGGTTCTCCCAGGCGGGCTCGGAAGTCTCCGCCCTGCTGGGCCGCACCCCCAGCGCGGTGGGTTATCAACCCACCCTGGCCGCGGAAATGGGCGACTTGCAGGAACGGATCACTTCGACCAAGAAAGGCTCGATCACGTCGTTCCAAGCCATTTACGTCCCCGCCGACGACATTACCGACCCCGCGCCGGCCACCACGTTTACGCACTTGGACGCCACGATCGTGCTGGAACGCGCGTTGACCGAGCTCGGCATCTATCCCGCCGTGGATCCCCTCGCCTCGACCTCGCGGGCGCTCGCGCCGGAAATTGTCGGTGCGGAACACTACGAAACAGCCCGCGGCGTGCAGCGGGTGTTGCAACGTTACAAAGACCTGCAGGACATCATTGCGATTCTGGGCATGGACGAGCTTTCCCCCGAGGACAAACTCACCGTGTTCCGGGCGCGCAAGATTCAACGTTTCCTCAGCCAGCCGTTTTCCGTGGCGGAAGTTTTCACCGGCCGGCCCGGCAAACAAGTGCCCGTGGCCGATACCGTCCGCGGCTTCAAGGAAATCCTCGACGGCAAACACGATGACGTGCCGGAGGGCAATTTCTACATGAAGGGCGGCATTGAGGAAGTGCGTCAGGAACAATCGTAACGGCGCGAGACAACCGGAGCGCCGTCGTTGACCAATGGCATCACCCGTGACGAAGGAACGAGCCCGCGATTGAACGAACCATGGCCACGCTGAAACTCGAAATCATCACGCCGGAAGCGAAAGTTTTTTCCGAAGACGTGGAAATGGTGACGCTGCCCGGCGTGGACGGCGAACTGGGCGTCTATCCGATGCACGTTCCGTTGATGACGCAGATTGTGCCGGGCGAAATCATCGCACGCAAGGGCAGTGCGGAAACCTGCCTGGCCGTGGGCGAAGGTTTTGTCGAAATCACTGCGGACCGGGTGACGGTGCTCAGCGACATGGCTATTGAAGCGGCCAACATTGACGAGGCCCAGGTCGCGGA
>MWDV01000404.1 GCA_002070715.1 Verrucomicrobia bacterium ADurb.Bin118 | reverse complement strand
CAGGCGCGGCGGCATTTCTCGGAGAAAGAACTGGTGGATCTCACCCTGGCGATCGTGGCGATCAATGGCTGGAACCGGGTGAACATCGCCTTCCGGACCGTGGCGGGCACGTATCAACCGCCGAAACCGTAGGCTCCCCTGCCCCGCGCCAAACCCGCCGGGGCGGCTCCATCAACCAAGCCCCCGGCGCTTGCGGGTTTATGGTTTCGCCTCGTAAACCACTTTTCCGTCCACCACGGTCAGCACCACTTTTACCTGATCCAGCAGGGACGGGTTCACGGCAAAGATGTCGCGGTCGAGCATGACCACGTCGGCCAGTTTGCCGGGTGCAAGCGATCCTTTCACGTGTTCCTGAAACTCGGCGTATGCCGACCCAACCGTGTAAGCGTAAATCGCCTCCTCGAGCGTGATCTTTTGTTCCGGATGCCAGCCGTTGGGGTGCTTGCCATCGAGCGTTTCCCGGGTCACGGCCGCTTTCAGGCTCGCCAACGGATTCAACGGCGCCACGGTCCAATCCGTGCCAAACGCCAGCACCACACCCGCGTCGAGCAGCGTCCGGAACGCGTACGTCCCTTTGGCCCGCTCCGGGCCGATGCGTTTTTCGCACCAACGCCCGTCATCCGCGCAATGATACGGCTGCATGGAGGCGACGATTTTTTGTACGGCGAATTGTTGCATCTCGCCCGGACGCAAATGCTGGGCGTGTTCGATGCGGAACCGGCGGTCGCGCGGCCCATTTTGCTCCGCCACCTGTTGGTAAAGATCGAGGATGATTTTGTTGGCGCGGTCTCCGATGGCGTGAATCATGACCTGCAAGCCGTGTTGGTCCGCCGCCAACACGCGTTGGAGCATGATCCCTTCCGGATACATCTGGTCAAAGAGCAATCCGCACGTCTCGGGGGCGTCGTTGTACGGCTCGAAGAACAACGCCGTCGTCGAGCCCAGGCTGCCGTCGGAGAATCCTTTGAGCGCGCCGATGCGCAGCCAGGCGTCGCCAAACGCACTGCGCACCCCGGTGCGACCGAGGACTTCCCACGACACAATCGAGCGCGCGCAATAGATGCGGGTTTTGAGTTCGCCCCGCGCCAGTTGCTCCTGATAAAGCCCGACATCGTTGCCTGCGGACATGTCTTGCACACTGGTCACCCCCCATTGCGCGGCGTACTCCGTGGCCGCGCGCGCGGCGGCCAGGTTTTCCTCGCGCGTGCGGGGAGGAATGACCTTCTCGACGTAATCCATGGCGGCGTCCTTGAGAATGCCGGTCGGTTCGCCCTGGGCGTTGCGGACGATCAATCCCCCGTCCACCTCCGGGGTGTCCCGGGTCACTTGCGCCAGTTTCAGCGCGAGGCTGTTGGCCAGCGCCATGTGCCCGTCCAAACGACTGACAAAAACCGGGTGATCCGGAGTGGCGCTGTCAATCATCTCTTTAGTGGGCAATTCCGCGCCGGGAAACTTTTCGTGGTCCCAATCGCCGCCGAGAATCCAGCGCCCGGCGGGAATCCGGCGGGCAAATTCCCCCAGACGCCGGGCTAGTTCCGCCGGCGACGTGGCATCGCGCAAGTCCACATTCGTAATCGAATAACCGCCGGAGAGCCAATGCACATGCGCGTCGTTGAACCCCGGCAGCACGGAGCGGCCACCGGCGTCAATAACGCGCGTCTTCGGTCCGGCCAAGGCGCGCAAATCGGCGGTGCGCCCGACGGCGGCAATGCGGTTGCCGGTGATGGCGACGGCTTCGGCTTGGGGCGCGGTCCGGTCCATCGTGCGCACCGCGGCATTGAGAATGAGCAGATCCGGCGTGAGCGAAGAAGGCGCGGCGGGGGTGGACATAAGCGGAGTCAGCAACAGGAGAGCGGTGAGTATCGGCAGTTTTATTGTAGTGCGATCGGTTTGCACGGATGCCAAAGAAGTAACGACTGGCCCCGCGCTTGTCACGCGGGAAAAGCACAATTCTTTCCTTCCCTTTCGAGCGGCGTTCTGGCTAGATACGCCGGGCTCGTTTTCCCGTGTTTTGTGGCGTTCAAGCCGGGGGCCGTGTGTTGCAATCGCGGTCCCGCGAGGTTGGTTCCCCCGGGAAACGACACCCCATTGTTGACGACGATCATGAGCACATTGCCTACGGTCCAATTGAAGCCGGGAGAGGCCGATCGCGTGGTGGCGGGACATCCGTGGGTGTACCGCAACTCCGTGCGGCGTCTGACCCCGCCCCCGGTTGACGGCGACCTCGTGCAGGTCAAGGATCACCGGCAGCGTTTGCTCGGGGTGGGTTTCTTCAATTCAAAATCACAAATCCAAGTGCGCATGCTGGCCCCGGAACGCGTGATGGTGGACCGCGCTTTTTTCCAGCAACGCCTCCAGGCCGCTCTGGCTGTGCGCCGGCGGTTCATGCCCGACGCCACCTCCTTCCGCATCGTCAACGCCGAAAGCGATTTTCTGAGCGGTTTGATCGTGGACAAATACGAAGACGTCCTAGTGGTGCAAATTTCCGCGCTGGGCATGGAGCGACACAAAGCATCGGTGGTGGCCGCCCTCCAGGAATTACTGGGGCCCCGCGCCATTCTGGAACGCAGCGACGTGGCGTCCCGCGCCTTTGAGGGACTGCCGGAAGCCAACGGCCTGTTGGCGGGCGAGCTGGCCGGACCGGTGACGGTGCAACTGAACGGACTGAAGTTTGAAGCGGACCTTGCGGCCGGCCACAAGACCGGGCTTTATCTGGATCAGCAGACGAATTATGAAGCGGTGGCGCGGTTTGCCAAGGATGCGCAGGTCCTGGATTGCTTCAGTTTTCTGGGCGGTTTTGCGCTGCACGCCGCGCGCGCCGGGGCCGCGCAAGTTCACTTGCTCGATCAAAGTGCGTCCGCCACCGCCGCGGCGCTGCGCAACGCCGCCGCCAACGGCCTCCAAGCCCGTTGCACCGCCGAAACCGTCAATGTTTTCGACTGGCTCAAGGCCAACACCCAAGCCGCGCCCCATGAAAAACTCATCCCGCGGTTTGATCTCATCGTGTTGGATCCGCCGTCCTTCACGCGCAACCGGGCGGCCGTGCCCAATGCCTTGCGCGGCTACAAGGAACTCCATGTCCGGGCGCTCAAACTGTTGCGCCGGGGCGGGGTGCTGGCCACGTTTTGTTGTTCGCACCATGTCAACGCCGATCTGTTTCAAGACTCCGTTCTCTCCGCCGCCTATGACACCCGCAAAATCCTGCGGCGCGTCGCCGTGTATTCGCAGGCGCCGGATCATCCCATCATCCCCATGATTCCGGAGACGGAATATCTCAAGGGCTTTGCGTTCGAGTTGGTGCGCTGAGCCGCCGCCCTGGGCCATCGCATGGTGCGTTCATCCGGCAACCTGTTCCTTTTCCGAACCGATGAATCCCCTTCGCCACCAAACCCGGATGGGATTTGCCCTTGTCGAAACCGCGGCGGTCAAACAGCCTGTGGCCGTCTCAATGCGTTTGCCTGATATGCCCGCGCCAACAATCTCGCGCTTTGATGTGCTCCTGGCCCAAATCTGCCGGCACTGCCCGGTCTGCCGCCGGGCGCGCCAACGGCAACGCGGGGTGGCCTTTGGGCTGGTGAAAACCGTCGAGCGGCGGCTTTGTCCATTCTGCCGGGCCTATGAACGGATCCACGGCCGCCCCGCCCATGCGCCCGATCCCCGGGCGGTCGGAAATTAACGCCATCATTGCCTGTCCCTTTTTATTTTCATGAGCACCTTATTTGCATTTCCCAAATTGACACTGGCCGTGTATTGCCTGGCTGCGTTTCTGGCGGCGGTGGGCGGCGGTTGGCTGCCTTTGCTGGTGCGCTTGACGCATACGCGTCTGCAACTCGCGGTCAGTTTTGTCGCCGGTTTGATGCTGGGGCTGGCATTTCTGGGACTGCTGCCGCACGCAGCGTTGGAACTGGGTTCCGTCGAGAAATCCGCCGCGTGGTTGATGGCCGGGTTTCTGGCCATGTTCATCCTGCAACGTTTCCTGCCGTTTCATCATCATGATGTGGAGGAAGGTCAACCGGTGGCGGTGTGTGGCCACGCGCATGCGCCCGGCGAAATGCACGGCCACGTGTCCACCACGCCGCTGGGTTGGGCCAGCGTGGCTCTCGGTTTGTCGTTGCACTCCATTTTCGATGGGTTGGCCCTGGCGGCGGCGGTCATGGCGGTGGCGGGTGGTTACAGCACCGCGCTGGGATTGGGCACGGCTTTGGCAGTCATTCTGCACAAACCATTCTCCGCGTTAGCGATTACCACGTTGATGGCCGCCGGCCACGCCAAACGCCAATGGGTCATGCTGGTCAATGTTGGCTTCGGACTGGTGACGCCGGTGGGGGCGTTGCTGTTTTTCATGGGCGGCGAACGCCTGGCCCACATGCATCCGGCCTGGCTCGGCTTGGCCTTGGCCTTCTGTGCCGGCACCTTTTTGTGCATCGCTTGCGCGGACCTGTTGCCGGAACTGCATTTTCATTCGCACGACCGCGTGCTCCTCTCGCTGGCGCTGTTGCTGGGCTTGGGCGCCGCCATTGCCATCAATCATTTCGGACACGTGGATCCCGCGCACGAACCGGCCGCGCCCGGGGCGGTGCACGCCCGGCCGCACGCACATCCGCATTGACGCCGCGGCACGCCGTGGTTAACTGGGGTTGCGTATGGATTTGTTGTTGCTCTCCCGCCTCCAGTTTGCTGCGACGATCTCGTTTCATTACCTGTATCCGCCGCTGAGCATCGGGCTGGCCGTCATGCTGGTGATCTTCGAGGCGCTCTGGCTCAAAACCAATAATCCGTTGTATCACCAGTTGGCGCGGTTTTGGACCAAGGTGTTCGCGTTGACCTTCGCGCTCGGGGTCGCCACGGGGTTGGTGATGGAGTTTCAGTTCGGCACCAACTGGGCGGCGTATTCGCGCTATGTCGGCGACGTCTTCGGCAGCGCGCTGGCGGCGGAGGGCATCTTCGCCTTCTTTCTCGAATCCGGGTTTCTGGCCTTGCTGCTATTTGGCTGGAACAAAGTGAGCCGGGGCATGCATTTCTTCGCCACCTGCATGGTTTGCCTGGGGGCACACTTCAGCGCCGTCTGGATTGTGGTTGCCAACTCCTGGATGCAAACACCCGCTGGTTATCACCTGGTCGAAACCACGCTCGGGCCGCGCGCGGAAATCACGCACTTTTGGGAGATGGTGTTCAATCCCTCCTCGATGGAGCGGTTGTTGCACACCTTGTGCGGCGCGTGGCAGGCAGGGGCGTTTCTGGTGGTCAGCGTCAGCGCGTATTACCTGCTTAAGAACCGGCATGTCGCCTTTGCCCGCACGGCGCTCAAGGCGGGCTTGACCGTGGCCCTGGCCGCCGCACTGGTGCAATTGATCAGCGGCCACGCGAGCGCGGCGGGGGTGGCCCAAAATCAACCGGCCAAACTGGCCGCCTTTGAGGGACTTTACGAAACGACCAGCAACGCGCCGTTGACGCTGTTTGGTTGGGTGGATGAATCCACCGAAACCATCCGACACAGCGTGGCCATTCCCGGGTTGCTGAGCTGGCTCGTCCACGGCGATTCCCGCCAACCGGTGCGAGGGCTGTGCGAGTTTCCTCCGGAAGATCGGCCGCCCGTGCAGTGGAGCTTTCAGTTTTATCACGGAATGGTCGCCATCGGGGTTACCCTGATCGCGGTGGCGGCGCTGGGATTTTTGTATTTCTGGAAAGGTTCATTGTTTGAACACCGCTGGCTGCTCTGGGTGCTGGTCCTCTCGGTTCTCGGGCCGCAGTTGGCCAATCAATTGGGCTGGTTCGCCGCGGAAGTCGGACGACAACCCTGGCTCGTCTATGGCTTGATGCGCACGTCGGACGGCTTGTCGGCGGTGGTCCCGGCGGAGGTGGTGCTGACTTCGCTGATTCTCTTCACCTTGATTTATCTGCTGTTGTTTGCGGTGTTCGTCTATCTGCTCAACGACAAAATCCAGCATGGCCCGGATGACACCGATCTGACGCCAACCGGCAAACTGGCCCTGCCAACCCGCGCATGAACTCCGAGAAAAATTACAGCCAGCTCGTTGCTGTCTTGCTTGAAGACCGGGCGTTGGCGACTCCGGCCTACGCTGATTTCACCGTCTCCCGCATGCGCACAGCCTCGTCTCCACACGCCCCATGAATTTCGGCTCTCTTGATCTCCACACGACTTGGTTCATCCTTATCGGGGTGTTGTTCACCGGCTACGCCATGCTCGACGGCTTTGATCTTGGCGTGGGGGCGTTACATCTGTTTGCAAAAAAAGATGAGGACCGGCGCATCCTGCTCAACACCATCGGCCCCGTTTGGGACGGCAACGAAGTCTGGCTGGTCACCGGCGGCGGGGCGTTGTTCGCGGCATTTCCGTATGTGTATGCGACGGTGTTTTCCGGATTCTACCTGGCGTTCATCCTGTTGTTGGTGGCGCTCATTTTTCGGGCGGTCGCCATCGAATTCCGCAGCAAACAACCGATGCGCTGGTGGCGGCAACTGTGGGATGTCGGGTTCGCCGCGGGCAGCATCCTGTCCAGTCTGTTGATCGGCATCGCCATGGGCAACATCGCGTGGGGCATCCCGCTGGATGTGCACGGCGAGTTTGCCGGCACTTTCGTGGGGCTGTTGCATCCCTACGCCTTGTTGCTGGGCGTGACCACGTTGGCGTTGTTCATGATGCACGGGGCGATCTACATGGTGATGAAGACCGCCGGTGAATTGCACGACCAGATTCGCGGTTGGATCAAGAACTGCATGATCTTCTTCATCGTCTGTTACGCCATCACCACCATGGCCACCCTGCTTTACGTGCCCCACATGGCCGAACGCGTGCGGACTCATCCCTGGTTGTTTGGCGTGGTGCTCGTCGTCATCCTGGCCATTGCCAACATCCCCCGCGAAATCCACCGGGGCCGGGATGGCCGGGCCTTTATTTCGTCGTGCCTCACGATGGCGGCCTTGATGGCCTTGTTTGGTTTGGAGATGTATCCCCATCTGGTCTTCAGCCATCCGGATCCGGCGCACAGCCTGACCATTCACAATGCCGCCTCCTCGCCGAAAACCTTGGGAATCATGCTGACGATTGCCTTGATCGGCATCCCCATCGTGCTGACCTACACCATCAGCATCTATTGGATTTTCCGCGGCAAAGTGAAACTGGACAAAACCAGCTACTGACCCGCCGTTCGCCGCGCCCCCGGGCGGACCGGGTACCGGCAAAGTAAAACTTGCGGCTTGGGGACGGCTCCTTAAGCTATGGGCGGGTGATGGCGGGGTAGCCAAGTGGTAAGGCAGGGCTCTGCAAAAGCCTCATTCGTCGGTTCGATTCCGACCCTCGCCTCCAATCT
>MWDV01000403.1 GCA_002070715.1 Verrucomicrobia bacterium ADurb.Bin118 | reverse complement strand
GGTTTTCCTGGCTTCCCGCAGCGCGCTTTGCTCGGCTTCCAAAGCCGAGGTCACCCGTGCCAGTTCGGCATTTTGTTGGGCGGCCTGTTGCTCCAGCGCCTCCTTCGTCCGGCGCAGTTCCTCAACCGCGACTTGGGCGCTGCGCAAATCCTGGCTGCGCGCGTCGAGCTTGCCTTGTTCGAGGCTGAGCGCCTCGGTCTGGGCTTGGAGCCGCGCTTGGGCTTCGTTCAACGCCTGCCGCAATTCCCCCTCGGCTTGCGTGCGCTGGGCCAGTTCTTCCCGGAGCGAATCACCCACGCCAGCCAATTCATTGGCCTTCGACTCGGCGCTCTGACGACTCTCGGTTTCCTGGGCCAGTTTTTCCCGAGCCTCGGCCACCGCCTGGGTCAGCGTCTCCACCTGGCTTTCAATGACGCGGATCCGTTCCTGCAACGTGGCCACGGTGGCGCGGGTGGCCTCCAATTCCCGCAACAATTCCGCCACGCGGTTTTGTTCGCCGGACAACGTCTCCGCCTGGTTTTCCAAGCGGGCTTGCGCGGCTTCCAATTCCGCGCGCAACTCGGCTTCAGCCGACTCGCGCTGGCTCAACTGTTCCTCCAGCGAATCGCGCAGTTGGGTTAATTCCGCGGCTTTGGCCTCGGCGGTCTGGGCCTGGGCGGCCGCGGCATCGCGCAGACGAATGGTTTCGGCCAATTGCGTCGCCACCCGCTCGCGCTCGGCACTCTCCGCGCGCAATCGTTCCTCCGCGGCTTGTTGATCGCGCTGCCATTGTTCCGCCTGGCGGCTGTAGGCCTCCAGTTCTTGTTCCCGACGGGCGGCCGTGGAAATGAGCCGGGCTTTGGTTGCTTCAGATTCGCGGAGCGCCTCCTGTCCAGTTTTGAGGCCGGACGCCACCCGGGCCAGTTCCGCCGACTGGCCTTCGAGTTGTTGTTCGAGCGCCTGCTTGGCGCGTTGCAATTCCGCCACCTTGGCCTGGCTTTCCTCCAGTTCACGCGCTTTGGCCGCCCACGCCGCCTCATCGTCGGAAAAGATTTTGGCCTGGGCTTCCAGTTGTGCGTGGGCCGTGTTCAATTGCTGACGCAGTTCCGCCTCGGCCGCGGTTTGACGGGTCAGTTCGGCCTCCAACTTCAAGCGTTGGTCCGCCAATTCTTTCGCCCGGGCTTCCGCTTGGCGAACCTTGGCTTCCGCCTCGTCACGGTGTTTGGCGGTTTCCGCCATCTGGGCGAGCAACTGTTGCCGCGCATCCGACTGGGTGCGGAGCATGGCGGCTGCGGGATCATCGTCCGGTTGCCCGCCTTGATGTTTTTTGCGCAGCACGGCCGCGCGCCGCTCCAAGTCCGCCGACCGGTAGGCGTAATCCTCCAGCTCCATGCGCAGACGATCCGCCAGCGCCTGCAATTCCGCCGCCCGATCGGCGGCGGCTTGGAGGGCCTCCTGTTCGGCCAGCAACATTTCGGTGGCGCGATCCAATTCCGCCGATTGTTCCAGAACCTGGTGTTCCAGTTGCTCGGTGACCTGCTCCAACTCGGTTTTGGATTTCTGTCGCGCCTCCAAATCCGCCCGCGCGTTATCGCGTTTCTCAGTCAGGTCGGCCAGTTGTTGCTGCGTGCGTCCGCTGACTTCAAGGGCCTCCCGCAACTGTTCATCAATCGCCGCCAATTCAGTGGCCGGATGATCAGCGGCCGTTGAAGCAGTGTCCAATTCAGCGGAAGGGACAAAGGCCTCCGCTGTGTCCGCGTCGGCGGTGATTTCCTCCGGATCTTCACCTTCAACCGCCATCGGAACGGCGGATGAGGGGGCCGCCGGAACTTCACGCGGGAGGGCGTTGGTCTGCTTGAGTTGGAAATCCAAAATCATCGCCACCGTTTTCAACGCCAGTTCCAGCGGGATCACGGGCTTGGTGATGAACTCGTTGCCGCCGCTCAATACGCTTTGGACCCGGTTTTCAAACTTGCCGTCGCCCGTGATGAACACGACCGGAATTTTTTGGTGCCGGGGGATCTGACGCAGGCGCTTGCACAACTCAAACCCGTCCATGTCCGGCATGTTGATGTCGAGCAGGGCGATGTCGAACCGCTCGTGGTTGAGCAAGTGGAGCGCTTTTTTCGGGTCCTTGGTGCCGGCGACTTCCAGCCCCATGCGGCGCAGGGTGGCGGTGACAAAGAAATTACAGACGTCATCGTCGTCCACCACCAGCACTTTGGTGCCGTTAATCCCCACGGCGCCTTCCTCGGGTGTGCATTCCAGCAGACGCCCCAAGGAGTCGGTGGCTTGGGCAATCGTCCGGAATACCGATGGCGTAACCGTGGCGGGCTTGGCCATCAATTCGAAGAGCAAGGCTTCAAAAGCGCTCGCCAGAATGTCCACCCGGTTGAGCCCCGCCAAACCCGCCCGGGCGCTGATGAAATGAACGCGCTGAAACAGTTTGCTCAAATGAACGCGGCCGGCGGGGGTGGCCGCGCTTTTCATATACTGGGCGCCCAACTCGCGGATTTTGAGCATCTCTGCGGCCGCATGATGCAGGAAAGCGGCCCGCGCCCGCTCCAACGACTCCCGCTCGGATTCCTCGTCATCCACCAGCGCCGAGGCGCCGGTTTTCCCGCCCGATTCTCCGTTGGCGCCGTCCGTGTCCGAAGCCGATTCGGTGGCGGTTTCCGGAAGCAATTCGTGAATGGCCCGCAGCAAATTGCTGGGGGAAGCCTGGTTTTTCAACAGAACCTTGGTGGCCCCCGCCAGCATCGCCCGCGTCGCCACATCTGACAGGTAAACATTGGAAAGCACCACGACCGGCAAATCCTTCAGCCCCAACTCTTGCCGCACGTATTTGAGGACTTCGACTCCGTTGGCCTTGGGCAACATCAGATCGAGAACGACCAACGCCGGCTGACGCTGCTTGAGCACCTCGGTTGCGGCGAGCCCGTCCGTGGCCACTTCCACTTCATAACCCGCCCGTTGCAGCCACCGCTGGTAGTGCCTGATCACGACGTGGTCGTCGTCCACAAATAAAATTTGCTTCATTGCCAGATTTCTTCGGTTCGCGCCGGCGCAAAAAGCCCGCCAAGCTTGATGGCTTTTTACTACGGCACGGCAACTGAACTGCATCCATGACAGCAACAGGCGGGCCAATGATTTCTAAATTACCGTTGGCGGCACCTTGCCTTTCCCGAATCCCCGATTTTTGGTTGGTAAACACATCGGACTCGGCTGATTTCATCATTTTTTCTCCTTGGGAAATCCTTGAGAAACTTGTGGCACTAGACTTTTTCCTTCTGCTTTTTGAACAAGAACCCAACACCATTCTTTGTCTATCCCATTGAGCATCAGAAAGATGAATCGTGATGCCTAGCCGCTTCCTTCCTCCTTGGCCACGCAAACATGGATGATTGAAAAAACGCAGACCGGATAGACAGTTGCGGGAAGGGGGGCACGGTTTTCCGCGCTTTTGTAATTGATGGCGAAAGCGGCCCTGGGAATTCAGATCTTGAGGGGTGGCCTCGTGGCTTTCATTGCGTCCTCGTGCGGGATTCGCTCAAGGGATTTTCCGGTCTCCGCAGTCTAAAAGTGAGGCACCCGCCGGCGATGGCCAGCAACTGGTTACAAAAGCCGGGGCAAAATGTAATTGCCGCCGACACCAGTTTGGCTTAGCTGTGAGCGCACATTCAACGAAAGGACAGATTGTGAAAGGAATAACACTGATTATCGGACTGGCTCTGCTGGGGCTGTTGGCAGTCGTTGTCATGGCGATCATCGGCATCTACAACAAGCTCGTGACCCTGCGCAACCGGTTCAAAAACGCCTGGGCCCAGATTGACGTGCAACTCAAGCGCCGGTATGACCTCATTCCGAACCTGGTCGAGACGGCCAAGGGCTATCTCAAGCACGAACGGGGCACACTGGAAGCCGTCATTGCCGCGCGCAACGCCGCGTCGCAGGCCAACAGCCGCGTCACCGCCGACCCCACGAATCCCGAGGCGATGAAGCAGTTGATCGCTGCGGAAGGCACGTTGACCGGCACGTTGGGCCGGTTGTTTGCACTGGCCGAGGCGTATCCCGACCTTAAGGCGAACACGACCATGAACCAGCTCATGGAGGAACTCACCTCCACGGAAAACAAGGTCGCGTTCGCCAGGCAGGCGTATAACGACAGCGTGATGATGTACAACACCCAGCGCGAAGTGTTCCCCAGCAATATCATCGCCGGCATGTTCAACTTCGGTCCGGCCGAATTGTTCAAAGTCGAAAAAGCCGAAGAACGCGAAGCGCCGAAAGTGCAATTTTGATCCGGCCGGAATGTCGTCGCCGGCAACCGGAGGCAAATTGCGGGACCGCAGTGGGGCGCGTGCGGACGGCTGATTGGACATGAACTTCTTTGAACGACAGGACAAGGCCCGTCGCAACACAAAGTGGTTGGTGTTTTATTTCGTGTTGGCGGTGTTGTGCATCATCGCCACCGTGTATCTGGTCGCCCTGCTGATCTTTGGAGGGGCAAGCTTGGAAAACGCTCCCCGCGGTGCGCCGCCCGCGTTCACCCTCTGGAATCCCACCATTTTTTCCTGGGCCGCACTCGGGACCCTGGCGGTGGTGGCCACCGGGAGTCTGGTCCGCCTGTCCCAATTATCCGCCGGCGGGCGGGCGGTGGCGGAATCGCTTGGCGGCCGGCTCATTCCGCCCAACACCACCGATCCCGACGAACGCCGGCTCCGCAACGTGGTTGAGGAAATGGCCCTCGCCTCCGGCGTGCCCGTGCCGCAAATCTACGTGATGGACCAGGAGGACGGCATCAATGCCTTCGCCGCCGGGCACACGCCCAGTGACGCCGCCATCGGCGTCACGCGCGGCTGCATGCAGTTGCTCAAGCGCGATGAATTGCAGGGCGTCATCGGACACGAGTTCAGCCACATCCTGAACGGGGACATGCGGTTGAACCTGCGCCTCATGGGCATCATTTTCGGCATTCTTTGCCTGACGATCATCGGGCGCATCCTTCTGCGCACCCGGGGGCGGAACAATCCGCTGCCCCTGCTTGGTCTGGTGTTGGTGTTGCTGGGCTGGGTGGGCGTGTTCTTCGGACGATTGATTCAAGCCGCCGTGAGCCGGCAACGCGAGTTTTTGGCGGATGCCTCCGCGGTGCAATTCACGCGCAACCCGCAAAGCCTGTCCAGCGCCCTGCAAAAAATCGGCGGTCTGGTCCACGGCTCCACCCTCCACACCGAACGGGCGGCGGAGGCCAGCCACATGTTCTTTGGCAATGCGGTGGGCAAATCGTTCCTCGGCGCGTTCGCCACGCATCCGCCATTGGCGCAACGCATCCGGGCGATTGACCCCAGTTGGGATGGACAGTTTCAACGCGTGCAGATACCGGCTTCAACGAAGACGGCAGAACCGGCTCAGCGCCCGTCCGCAACACGTCTTCCGCCGATTATTCCGCTCCCGCAACGGATGGCCGCCGCCATGGCGGCGGGGTTCGCCCCTGAATCGGTGCGGGCCCAAAGCATCCTGCCCAGCTTGGGGAATCCCACCCCGTTGCACCTGCGGTATGCCGAGGAATTACGCCAGGCGTTCCCGGAATC
>MWDV01000402.1 GCA_002070715.1 Verrucomicrobia bacterium ADurb.Bin118 | reverse complement strand
ATTCGCGCCACCCCGGCCCGGTCGCGAATCTTTGACAACCTCGACATTGATTATTGTTGCGGCGGCAAGCAATCACTGGCGGAAGCCTGCCGCGCCAAAGGGCTGGACCCCGCAACGGTCATCACAATGCTAAAGGCCTTTGACGGCGCGCCCGGCGACGTGACCGCCAATCCCGACGCCATGAGCCTGACCGCACTGTGCGATCACATCGAGCAGGTGCATCACCAGTTCCTGCGCGAAGAATTGCCGCGGCTGGATTTCATGACGCGCAAGGTGGCGGCTGTTCACGGCGATCACGAACCGCGGCTGCATGAAGTGCGGCGGGTGTTTGAGGCGTTCCAAGCCGACATGGCCACGCACACCGACGAAGAAGACCAGATTGTCTTTCCGAAAATCCGGCAATGGGAAGCCAAGACCGGCGATAAAACCGCGGAAACGGCGGAACTCAAGGCGATTTTCGCCAAGCTGGAATCCGAACACGATGAAGCGGGCGCGGCGCTGGCGCGCTTCAAGGAATTGACCGATAATTACACGCCGCCGGAGTGGGCCTGCAACACGTTCCGCGCCCTTTACGACGGCTTGCGGCAGTTGGAGAAAGAGACGCACCAACACGTTCACAAAGAAAACAACGTGCTCTTTGTCAAAGCGCTGGCGGCGGTATAAACCGGTCCGCGGCTGTGGCCGCTTGGGGGACTCCCGCGAGCAAGCGCGCAACCGACAACGAACAAACGAAGAAAGGATATCATGAGCCAAATCGAAGGTGTTTACCGTGAAGTCATCGAGAAATCCGAGTGGGTGGCCATTGCAACGGCCGGCCCGGATGGACCGCATCTGGCGGGTTGTTGGACCAGCTACGCGCTGAAATTGGGCATAGAGAATGACGAAATCATTTTCCCGGCGGGCAGCTACGAGAAGACCGCAGAAAATCTGCGGCACGATCCGCGCGTTCAATTGCTCTTTGCGACGGGCGCGGTGGCCCGTGCCAGCGGACAGGGTCAAGGCTGCACCGTAACGGGCACGGGCACGTTGGAAACGTCCGGACCCCGGGCCGACAAAGCCAAGGCGCAGTTTCCCTGGGCCCGCGGCGCGCTGGTGATCAAGGTCACCGGCCTGAGAACGCATCTTTCGTGAGCGTCACCCGCCCATCCTTGCGCGCCTCGACGCTTTGCATTCACGCCGGGACGCATGCCGACGCCGCCACCGGCAGCGTGGGCAGTCCCGTCTTTACCTCGACGACCTACGCGTTCCCGAATCCGGCCAACGAGAATCTTTATCCACGTTTCTTCAACACGCCCAACCAGCGCGTCATCAACCACAAACTGGCCGCGCTGGAACAAGGCGAGGCGGCGCTGGTGTTTGGTTCCGGCATGGCGGCGATTACCACCCTGCTCTTCGCGCACCTCAAGCCGGGCGATCACGCCGTATTCCAAGCGGATCTTTACGGCGGCACTCATCAACTGGCCTCTCGGGAGCTCACACGGTTCGGGGTGGCCATCTCCTTTTGCCGGACGGCGGAGGAATTCGCCGCCGCGCTGCGCGACCGCACGCGTCTGGTGTATGTCGAATCCCCCTCGAACCCCCTGCTGCGTTGCGTGGACCTTGCGGCGGTGGCCCAACTCGCCCGCGCGCGCGGCGTCTTGGCGGTCATTGACAACACCTTCGCCACGCCCATCAATCAAAATCCGCTCCTGCTGGGCTTTGACGCCGTCATCCACAGCGCCACCAAATATCTCAACGGCCACAGCGACGTGACCGCTGGCATTGTGGTGGCGTCGGACACGATCATTCAGCGCCTCCGCGAATGCGCCACGAACTACGGCGGGATGCTGGACGCCCACGCCTGCTCGCAACTGGAGCGCGGCCTGAAAACGCTGGCGTTGCGCGTCCAACGTCACAACGAAAACGCCGGACGACTGGCGCAATTTCTGCAAACGCATCCCGCGGTGGCCCGTGTGAATTACCCCGGCCTGCCCGGACATCCCGATCACGCCATTGCCGCCCGACAAATGCGCGGCTTCGGCGGCATGCTGTCATTTGAACTGCGGGCACCGCAGCAGGTGGACGAGTGCTTGCGCCGCTTGCGCGTGGTTCGGCCCGCCTTGAGTCTGGGCGGGGTGGAAAGCCTCGTGTGTGTACCCAGCCGCACCTCCCACCGCTTGATGACGCCCGCGGAACGCGAACACGCCGGCATCCACGACGGGCTCGTGCGTGTCTCGGTCGGCCTCGAGGATATCGAGGACTTGCTCGAAGACTTTCAACAGGCGCTGGCCCCAACACCGGCGGCGCCCAACCACGTATGAACTCCACTCTTTCCCCTCTCCCGGACGCGCCCGCCCGTGTACCGACCCTTCCGCCTTCGACGCCGTCCGCGCCCACGCTGGAGCTGATGCAGGAAGTCCGCGACCGGAAACGCGAGTTGAACGCCGTGATTCTGGCGCACAATTATCAAGTGCCCGAGATCCAGGACGTGGCGGATTTTGTGGGCGACTCGCTGGGGCTGGCGCAGCAGGCGGCCCAAACCGACGCCGACGTGATCGTGTTTTGCGGGGTGCATTTCATGGCCGAGACCGCCAAAATTCTGAATCCGGACAAGCTGGTGATCCTGCCGGATCGCAACGCCGGTTGCTCGCTCGAAGAAAGCTGCCCGGCGGACAAGCTGCGCGCGTTGCAGCAGGCCAATCCCAATTTCTACACCATTGCCTACATCAATTGCAGCGCCGAGGTAAAAGCGCTCACCGATGTCATCTGCACCAGCGGCAACGCGGTGAAAATCGTCGAGGCGGCGCCTCCGGACAGGGATTTGTTGTTTGTGCCGGATGAAAATCTGGGCGCATGGGTCATGGAACAGACGGGCCGCCCGATGACCCTCTGGCGGGGCAACTGTTACGCGCACGTTGAATTTCGCCGGGACAGTTTGCTGCGGCTGCAAGCCTCCTTCCCGGACGCCAAAGTCGTGGTCCACCCGGAAAGTCTGCGGGAAGTGCGCGAGCTGGCTGACGCCGTGTGTTCCACGGAAAAGATGATCGCCTATTGCCGGACCAGCCCGGCCCGGCAGTTCATCATCGTGACGGAATCGGGCATCATTCATCGCCTGCGCAAGGAATGTCCTGGCAAGGAATTCATTTGCGCCCCCACTTATGATGTCATGCAAATGCCGGCGGACAACTGCCGTTGCAGCCAGTGCAAATTCATGAAGCTGAACACGCTGGAAAAACTGCGGAATTGCCTGCGGCAACTCCATCCCCGGGTGGAATTGCCGGCGCCGCTGCTCCAACGCGCCCGCCTCCCCATCGAACGCATGCTGGAGATTTCCGCCCGATGAAAAACGCGCCCTCCGCAAATCGTCCGGCGCCCGATTGGGACCCCACGGCGCCGGAAGTGTTGCGCGACCAGCGCGCCGCGTACGATGCGATGCGGCGCCGCTGCCCCGTCGCGTACAGCGAGTTCCTGGGTTGGTCGTTGTTCCGCCACGAAGACGTGCTGCGCGTGTTGCTGGATCATGAGACCTTCAGCAATGCGGTGTCCCGGCACCTCTCTGTGCCCAACGGTATGGACCCGCCGGAACACACCGCCTACCGGCGCCTCATTGAGCCCTTTTTTTCCGCCGAACGGGTGGCGGCCTTTGAGCCCGTTTGCCGGGAAACCGCCGCGAACCTCACCCGGCTGTTGAGCGCGCGTCCGGAGGTGGAATTCATCAGCGCCGTGGCCCGGCCGTTTGCCGTGCAAGCCCAATGCGCGTTCCTCGGCTGGCCGGCGCTCTTGCACACACCGTTGGCGCAATGGACCCGCAAGAACCACGAAGCCACCCTGGCGCAGGACCGCAAAGCCATGTCCCAAATCGCGCTGGAATTCGAGGGCATCGTTGACGACCTGCTGGAAACCCGGCTGCAAGCAGGGGCGGGCCCTGAAACCGATCTCACCGCCGCCTTGATGCACGCCCAGGTGTGGGACCGCCCGCTGAGCAACGAGGAAATCGCGAGCATCCTGCGGAATTGGACGGTCGGCGAAATCGGCACCATCGCGGCGGCCACGGGGATTCTCACCGAGTTCCTGGCCACACAGCCGGAGGTGCAAGCGCAGTTGCGCGCCGATCACCGCCTGCTTCCGGCGGCCATTGAAGAAATCCTCCGCATCCACGGGCCGCTGGTGGCCAACCGGCGGATCGCCAAACGCCCGGTGCAGATCGGCGGCCGGCAAATCAATGCCGGCGAGCGCATTACGTTGATGTGGATTTCGGCCAATCGCGATGAAGCCGTCTTCGTCGCGCCCGACGCCTTCCGGTTGGATCGGGATCCCTCCCTAAACCTGCTCTGGGGCGCGGGCATCCATGTTTGCCCGGGTGCGCCCCTGGCGCGGCTCGAGTTGCGGGTGTTCATGGAGGAATTATTGGGACGCACCACGGCCATCCTGACCGTCCTAGATAAACCACCCACGTTGGCCGTTTATCCGGCCAGCGGTTTTGCCAGTCTCCCGCTGCAATTCCGCGGGGAGGAAGCAACGTAGAGAGGGCATCGCAACCAGCCCATCCGGAAAACCCAAGCAACGCTTCTGGCCGACATTTCATAGAGACGCCGCATTGAATCAGCGGCGGAAACACAGTAAAAATTGCCGCAGAAAGGAAAATAAAATGAGCACGCAAACCGCAGACAACCAATATCAAGTCCGGCTGAAAAACCGGATCACCGTCGCCGAACGCACCATGGCGTTCCAATTCGAGAAGCCGGCCGGCTTCACTTTTCGGTCCGGCCAATACCTGGAACTGACCCTGCTGAACCCCAGCGAGACCGACGCCGAAGGCAATGGGCGCGCGTTGTCCATCACCAGCGCGCCGCACGAGGATTTTCTGATGGTCGCCACCCGCCTGCGCGACTCGGCCTTCAAACGGGTGCTGGCCCAGCTTCCGCTCGGGACCGAAGTGCAGATTGAAGGCCCCAACGGCAGCCTGACTCTGCACAACAACACCGCCCGCACCGCCGTGTTCATCGTGGGCGGCATCGGCGTCACGCCCGTGCGCAGCATGCTGGTGCGGGCGGCGCACGAGCATCTACCGCATAAATTACTGATGCTCTACCTGAACCGCCGACCGCAGGACACGGCATTTCTGGACGAACTGACCGGGTTGCAAAAACAGAACGCCAACTTCCGATTTGTCCCAATCATGACCGACGCCGAAGCCGCCGAAAACTGGTCCGGAGAAAAAGGTCGTCTGACGCCCGAATTGCTGAACAAATACACCAGCGAAACCACTTCGCCCATCTATTACCTCGTCGGCCCGCCGGGCATGGTCAACGCTGTGCATGAGTTGCTCAACCAGACCGGCGTGGACGATGACGACATCCGCCTGGAAGACTTCGGCGGTTATTGAACCGGAGATGGAAACATGGGGGACGTATGCTTCAGATCAAACGCGTTTACGATCCGCCGGCCAAAAGCGATGGCAAACGCTATCTGGTCGAACGGCTCTGGCCGCGTGGCATGACCAAGGAGGCGGCCAAATTGGACGGTTGGTTTCGCGACGTGGCGCCCAGCACCGAGTTGCGCAAATGGTTCAGTCACGATCCGGCCAAGTGGCCTGAATTCCAGAAACGCTATCGGGCCGAGTTGGACGCCAACAAGGCCGCCTGGCAACCGCTCCTCGACGCGGTGAAAAAAGAGGATGCCACCTTGTTATTCAGCTCGCACGATACGGAACATAATAACGTGGTGGTATTGAAAGCCTATCTCGAGGCGCGGCTTAAAAAGCAATAACGAGTTCTTGCCTTCGGGAAACGCACGCCGCCCCGGCAGCAAGGACGCGCGTTTCTCTTACGCAGCACGCTTTTGCGAAGTGCCGCCGGCGCAAAGACCGCTTGCCTGCCCTTCCACGGCAACGCAGCATGGCGGGGCCATGCGCGCTTGAAGCGCCTGGGTTTACGACAAGCATCCGCCGAATGAGAAAAAACGAACGCCAACCGGGCGCGGCAAAAAAATCCGCCGCGCGTCGCCCCCGCCGCCGGGTGCTGGTCATTGATATCGGCGGCACCCACGTCAAAATCCTGGTCACCGGCCAGTCCGTTCATCGGCAGTTTGATTCCGGTCCGACGCTGACGCCCAGGCAACTGGTCGCCGAAGTCCGCCAGCGAACCGCCGATTGGCCTTATGATGTCGTTTCCCTCGGCTATCCCGGACCCGTGCTGCACGACCGGCCAACGGAAGAGCCGTGGAATCTCGGCCGAGGGTGGATGCGCTTCAATTACCCGGCCGCCTTCCAACGCCCCGTAAAAATGATCAACGACGCCGCGATGCAGGCGCTGGGCAGTTATCGCGACGGCAAAATGCTGTTTCTCGGCCTGGGCACGGGCTTGGGCTCGGCGATGGTTGCCGACGGCGTCCTGATCCCCATGGAACTGGCGCATCTCACTTATCGCGATGCGACCTTTGAGGATTATCTGGGCATTCGCGGCCTGAAAAAATTCGGCGAACACAAATGGCGGCAGCACGTCAACAACGTCGTCAAGCTGTTGACCGCCGCGCTGCTGCCCGACGACGTCGTGCTCGGCGGCGGCAATGTGCATCGCTTCAAAAAACTCCCGCCCGGTTGCCGTGCCGGCGACAACGCCAACGCCTTCTTGGGCGGCTTCCGCTTGTGGGCCGACCCGCGTCCGGCCCGAAAAATTTCCTCGCGCTAGTCACCAGCCGAACATCTCCGTCGTCAGCCCTTTGCAAGGCCTGCGGCTCGTCGGCACGCTGTCGCGCCCGCACGTCCTCGATCTGTTTGCGGAAACCATCGCTGTGCGCCGCAAACCGCATGCTTGAGCGGCCTTCCATTCGCAACGCCATGACCTCCTTTCCGACCTCGTTCTGGCAACTTGGAATTAGAGTCCAAGCGCACAACAGGCGCAGTCGCTTTGACTTCAGACTCGGCGACAACAAGGCGGGTTGCTTTGGCAAGCTCACAGATTGACAAGGAATTGGAATGCGCTCACAATTTGCACACCATGATCTGGCGACAAACAGGCCAATGCAACTGTCGCTCACTTAAATGTTAGGCGGCACCGCGCGTCATGCAAACGGCCACATCTCCCATCCTACTTTTCGCGCTGCTCGCGGGTATTCCCGCATTGGCAGCGATTGTCGTTGCCTTTCGCATGCGACCTGCCAGGCAGTCTCGCATCGGATTCATCGTCGCTGTGTCTCCGTCGTTGTTGATGCTCGCCTTCTTTTACTCGCTGGCGATTCACATGCACCAGAGTCTCGGAGCGTGGCCCACATCCATCGGCGAGCGCGGTTTCCCAGCACCACTGATTACACACGCCTCGATTGCAACCGGGTATTTCGGCATTTTATTGCTGGTCAGTATTTTTGCATGGCCTGTTGCCTTTCTGCTTTGTTTGTTGATTCGGCGCTGGAGAGTTTGCCTTTATTATTTGGGAGTATATGCTCTCGCGTGTCTTTTATGCTTCGGCGCGATGTTGCTTGCGCCGTCACAGTTTTTGTATTGGTGGTGGGATTAAGATGTGTTGCCGCACCATGCGCTGCAGCGAACCGCCGCTCCGCCGGGTAGGCGAACGATTATGATAACTCGAACATCATCTTTGCAGTCCACGCTCGCTGTCGGCGCACGTCGCCGAGCTTGGGGCGTTAGACGGCTTCACCCCTCCCACCACACATGACGTTTCAATCACAGAACAAAGAGCGGTTCGAGCGCTTGCGCGCCCTCACTCCCCTGGCCGCCGTGCGTGCATGGCTGGACGGCGACTTCGGGATCGGCGATGAGCCGGCGCTGCTCGCAGCCATTCGCCGCGACCCGCGAGTTACCGGCTCCGATGACGATATCACCGACGTCATCTGCGAGGCGATAGACGACGGCTTGGACGCGGCGGCATGCTTGGAGCGTCTGGCCACTCCGAGATGATTTACGAAAGAGTCATAGGCCAGCAGCGAACCCGGCATGGCGCTGTGGTTGGCAATCGTCGCGTCCCGTGCGCCGGATCGCTGAGCTGGGGACGTCGGACATGAATCGATTCGTCGAGAGCCAGGGCACTTTCGAGTGGTCAAACCGCTCTGCCCCACGGTTGATCAGCATCGCTTCGGCACTGCTCCTGATCTTCTCGAACGAAGCTTACGCCAAGAAAGCCTATCGACCTGATGCTGGGATTTGTGGAGCCGCGGTTAGTGGCGACGTCCGCCGCGTGAGGGCCTTCCTGGGAAAGGACCGCGCCTTGATTCATGAGCGAGACCACGGAGCGACCGTCCTGCATTGGGCTGTGAGACCTGGCAATATAGAAGTGGTGAAGCTGCTGCTCGACGAGGGAGCTGAGGTCGATGCGCGTGCGAGTGATGGATCGACTCCTCTTCACTGGGCAGCTTTTTGCGGAGAAACGGAAGTTGTGAAGTTACTGCTCAGACAGAGGGCTAGCGTCGAAGTGACCAACAACCGTGGGGAAACTCCGTTGTGGTTCGCCTGCTCGTACAACCACAAAGAGGAACTCGTGAGATTGTTGCTGGATGCGGGGGCGGACGCAAATACGCGAAACGACGGAGGTACCACTGCTCTGCAAGCCGCCTGCTTCAGCGGCGAGCAGGACATAGTGCGGCTGCTGCTTGACCACGGAGCGAACGTCAACGCGAATGGTTACAGAGGTGCCACTGCCCTGCATTGGGCCGTTGATGGACGACAGGTCGATACGGTCGAGTTGCTGCTCAAGCATGGTGCGCAGTGGGACGCCAAGGACGACGCAGGGAGGACACCAATTCAGCGGGCGCAGGAACGGGCTGCGGATGAGTCGTGGTGGCACCGAGGAAGACTCCGACGAATTACGAAAATACTTGAGCAGTATGGAGCACGGAAATGAGTGTGCCGGGACATCGCCTCAGGGGTCCAGAATCTCAGCTAGCGACACTGTCCAACAAGCGGGTGGAGACGAACCGCCGCCCGGCGCTTCCGCTCGAAGCCTTGCATGCATTCGAGAGCGTTCCGTGCGCTCCACCCTGCTTGCCGGCGGCGGTCGCTCACCCGTGTCGTTCGACATGAAGATGAATAAGAAACAATACCTCTACCTCGTGCTCCTGCTTCTAATACCAACGGGAGCGGCGCAATGGCAATCATGGCGTCCCGTGCGCCGGGCCGCAGAGCTGGGGTCGTTAGGCGGTATCACCCGTCACGCAACACACAACGGACAAAAACATGAAGGGCTCCATCCTCGAGTTCAGCATTCAAACAAACGAAGGCCTCATCAGTGGTGACGACCAGCAGCGCTACCGGTTCACCGGTTCAGAGTGGCGGGCATCGGAACCACCAACGCGCGGCATGCGGGTTGATTTCGAGCCGAGAGATTTGGTGGCTACCGGAATTTTTCGTGAGGTTGCCCCTCCGCCCACCGGTTCACCGACAGGCGCGCCGAGTGGGGACAAGCTCGCGGCCGGATTATGCGCGATATTTTTGGGGTGTTTAGGCGTTCATAAGTTCATCCTCGGTCTGACCACGCCCGCCATTATCATGTTGCTGGTTTCCGTTCTCACCTGCGGCTACGGGGCGATTCCCATGGGCATCATTGGATTGATTGAGGGCATTATTTACCTGACGAGGACCGACGAGGAGTTTCACCGTATTTATGTCGTCGAGAAAAAGGGGTGGTTTTGAGGATGCCGCCCGACCCCGCGCTGGCGCCAACGGCCTTTGCGCCCTGCGTTTGGCGCTCCGGTCGCAGGGTGGCGGGAGTTCCCGGCGGCGGGGCCCAGTACTTGGCCGTTCGGTGACGTATGGTTGACGCAACGACCAAAGCGTTGGTTCAGGAGGGGCGGGTTGCAGTGGCTTCAAAAGCCGTTGATCTCACGTCGGTGGTTCGACGCGTCACTGGTCCGCTCCTGTATCTTTGTTCGCCGGAGGGCCGAACGGGCGCCAATTGTCGCTTTGTAGATTTTTATTTCTTGGAGTACGACGATTGGAGCGACCGCCGTCTTCCAGAGGCGCTTCACGACATTTTTACGGATATGTCCGAAGCCTTGCATGCTGCCTGTTCAGCGCCTGATGTCGGTCGGAACTTTGATTCGACTCCGGAGACGTTGCTTGAGAGATTGCGCAGGGTGAACACCGAACGAGGCGCTGCACCGATGGCGGCCCCACCGCGTCTATGACACTCGAACACTTCATTCCGCGTCTGGTGGATTGGTTGGCCTTCGTCACCAGCGCAATCGTCTTTGCCGCTGCTATCCAGTTTTACCAGCAGCGGGCGCGACGGAGGTTCTTCTTATCGCGATTTCCGCCGGGCTTAATGCGGTGATTTCGATTGTCTCGTGGATGGCCGAGACTTCATCCAACGTGTTTTGGACGCTGATCGATTTGAGTAGCGCTTTAACCCTCGTGCTGTGGGCGACAGGGGTTTGTTTGCTGTTTCGAGAGCTTGCACAAAATGAGAAACCCGACGCCTAACCGTGCGCGGCAGCGAACCCGGCATGACGCCAGAGTTGGCAATTCACGCGTCCCGCGTGCCGAGCTGCCGAGCTGGACCCGTTAACCGGAACGATGCAGTTGATCCAGGTGGAACGGCCAACTTGGCCGTTCTGGGCGGCAACTTGCCGCCTAGCCAAGCGCACGGAGATCGCACACCATTTGGTTCGCACTCTTTGCGTTCAGCTGTCGGGCTGGTAGCCCGACAGAACGGGCCAGTGGCCCGTTCCACCCAAACTCCAATCGAATCGTTCCGGCTTAGCCGTTTTGAGGTTCCGCCCTGGCTAAACGGGACCGCTTCGACATGAATTTTCTGCAGCGATGATATTTTCCTGGGAGGGACGCGTTCCACCGCGTCCCTGAACCACCCCGGAGGCAATTGACGGGATAACAAGATTGGATGAACACTGAACCGCGTGTCCCGCACGTAACCCCGGGTAAAATACTTTTTGCGTTCGTGAGTTCCGGCTCGGTCTGAGCGCCCGCTCCACGTTTTGTTGATGATTTAGTTTGGGACACGGTGGAACGTGTCCCTCCCCCAGCCGTTGCGCTGACTCCCTGCCGACGGCAGAATCCCCGATGGATCCGGCAAAAGCCGGGTTTGACAACCGGTGGCAAACCGTCACACTCGGAGCATAGCAATATGCCGA
>MWDV01000401.1 GCA_002070715.1 Verrucomicrobia bacterium ADurb.Bin118 | reverse complement strand
CGAGAGCATCAATTGGAGACTCGGGGGCGCTTATCCGCGCGGCGGATTGCGGGACTGGGAATGGCTGCGGGACCGCACCTCAAACCCGCTGTAAACATCCAATCTCACTCTGCGAGTTAACGCGCCACGCCCGCCATCGCGGAATAGCGATGGGATAAACTAACGCGCGTTGCACTCGTGCGGGAGGAGGCGACGGACAAAAGGCGCACCCAAGGGTGCGCCTTGAAAGACCTCAAAATTTCGCCGGATGACTTGACCCTTCGGTCGCGGGCCCGGGCTGTGATCAACTGCGGGACAACAGGGCGGGGGCGGCCGATCGCCTGGCAAAGGGATTGATTCCCTCGTACAGCCAGACCGCCACGGAACGGAGCGCGCTTCTCCAATCGCCGGCGCCAAACTCAAGCAATCGCTGGGCGGCCAAGGCATCCGCTGCGGCCACGGCAGCGGCTTCCGCGCTGGCGCTGACTTGGTTGACCACGCGCAACCAGCAGGTGCCGCCGTCAATTTCTTCCGGCTCATAACGCTCGGCGCGGAAACCTGGGGACGGCTCTTCCACATGCACCACCCGCCGCCAACCGAGGCGCGACCATGCGTCCGGCGAGGCGGCTGGCCGGGGGCGGCAGGTCAGTCTGCCGCCTTGGGAAAAGGTGGTGCTGATTTCACCCGTGAGAATGTTGGCGCAATGCATAACTGTCACACACTTTCAATTTCCATCTGGACCCCGGGACCGTCCCGCCGTCCGGATGATCAGAACACAGCAAGTGATGTGCCGGTGTGAGACATCAAACCGGTGCCGGTGAAAGGGCAGGGTTTCACATGTGGATTAAGCCTGATTTCTCCAGAAAATACCCGATTTCCGCGTTTTTGGTGTTTTGCAATGGCCATGTCAAAGAGGGCTTCACGCGGGTGTGTCTAATTTTAGGATTGTCCCGTTTTCGGACAACAGGCCTTGGCGGCTGGTCTGACATTTCCTTTTGGCAGAATTCCTGATTGGACCTTGCGATAATCCGGACGGGTTGGCCGCGTTCCCGCCAAACGCAAACGGTCTTGGCCAATGCCGCCCCACCTCGCCCGCCATCACGCAACCCGATCGCTTGGATCTTGTGGCGCTCGGAGCAGCAAATCGCCTCACCGGTTGACTGCGGCAGTTCCTTGGAATCGGCGCCGTCGGCGCTGAAGTGACAGCCTTCCCATGGGCGATGCCACCCGGAGTCTCACGGCTGGTTAGTTGGTAGAAGGGTGGCAGATTTAGCCGCTTGGATGCGGGCGGCGGCGGGCTCCGTGCGCATCTTTGCGCCGCAGTAAAATTTGCAGCGAGCCTGCCTGCATTTACGCCTTCGAAAAAAACTAAAAAAAAGTTGTCAAGCCGGGCCGGTTTTACTAAAGATATGGCAAATGCACCAAAAATGGGTGTGGGAGCAAACTGTTTTTGCTCCATCAGTCGGTATGTATGTACATGCAGAACAAAACCAACTAGCTACGGAGGAACTAAATGAAGTTTAATCAATGGACGATAGGGTTGGCGGCGGTCGGCGTCATCAGTCTCGCTTCGGCAGCGCGCGCCGAAGAGAGCGCGGTGCCGCTGATGACCGCTTTGTCATCCACCACCATCAGCGGATATGTAGACGTCTCGGCCCACTGGAATTTGGGATCGAAGAGCTACCATGGTCTGCCCTATTATAAATTCAACGGTCCGAACAAATCGGACGGATTCAACCTGAACGTAGTCCAACTGTCCATCGCCAAACCGCTGGATGAGAGCGAGTGGGCCGCTGGTTACAAGGTGGACCTGTGGATGGGCCCGGATGCCAAAATTCTCAGGACAACGTCAGATTGGTGGGACTGGGACGGCGACGGTGGCTACTACTCCGGCTCTGATTTTGCCATTCGCCAAGCCTATGTGGCGCTGCGCGCTCCGGTCGGCAACGGCATTGACTTCAAGATCGGTGCGTTTGACACGATCATTGGTTATGAATCGCTGGAATCGGGCAACAACCCGAACTACACCCGTTCCTACGGCCATTCTATTGAGCCGCAGACCCATACCGGGGTGCTCGCGACGTATCGCTTCAGCGACTACGTTTCGGCGGCGGTCGGGGTGGCTAACACGTTTGGACCGTGGATCAACGAACGAGCCTTTCCTGCCAAGTCGGAGTCCTACAAAACCTACATGGGCTCGATTGCCTTGAGTGCTCCGGAAGATTGGGGTTTCCTGGCCGGGTCAACGCTGTATGGCGGCGTGGTAAATGGTTTCAGCAGCGATGCGTGGGAAAATGTCACATCCTGGTATGCCGGCGCCACGCTGGCCACGCCGGTGGAGGGATTGAAATTCGGAGCCGCGTTTGACTACATGGACCCCCACCATGGAGACTATGATGCGTGGGCGGTTGCGCTGTACGCCTCCTATCAGGCTACGGACAAGTTGAGCTTCCACGTTCGTGGTGAACACTTGCGCTGGGAAGAGGATTGGGACGATGACGAAAAGGTATGGGCGCTCACCGGCACGGTTCAGTACGATCTGTGGCAGAACGTGATCAGCCGCGTTGAAGTGCGCTGGGATCACGATAGGGATCGAGGCTTCGGTAAGTACGGCTCGAAGAAAGACGCCGTCCTGCTCGCTGGCAACGTCATCTACAAGTTCTAATTTCGCTTAGAACCCTTGATACCCCTTCCGGGAAAACCGGAAGGGGGTTTTTTGTGCCCTGAATTCCTTGGGGTCGCTGATATAAAGAGCTGAAATTCTGAATCCTGCACCAGAGAACGCCCCTATCTTTTCGATCGGCGGTCCCGCCCGTCT
>MWDV01000400.1 GCA_002070715.1 Verrucomicrobia bacterium ADurb.Bin118 | reverse complement strand
TCGGCGGTTTTTACGGTGGCCGAATGGGAATCGCTGCCCGTTTCCGCGGGGCGGAACCAACGCGGGACTTCGAGCGAGCGCCAGCCCAGGTGCATGGCGCCGTCATGGAGTTTCATCGAAGCCGCCGGCGCCGGGCCCGTCAGTTTTGACACGGATAAATCGCGCTCGTTGAGTGCAAACAAAGGGGCCAGATCTTTTTCCATCAGGGCTTCGACCAGAAATTCGCGGCGCCAGCGCGCCAGGATTTCGGGCGGCGTGCGGTGGTAAAGGCCGCTGTTGATTTCGCTGCCGCCGCCCACGCAGCGGCCCTCCACATAAGCGATCTTGTCGGCGCCCCAAGCCACGGTCAGCCCGCCATGGCGATATTTTTGCTCCATCTCCATCCGGGAAAACGGACGGCACGAATCCAACGGCAAAAAGGGGCCTTCCTCGATCAAGCACACCTCCCGCCCGGCTTCGGCCAGCAGGCAGGCGGTGATTGCGCCGCCGGGACCGGAGCCCACGACGGCGATGTCGCAACACAATGGCTGTCCCAGTGCGGGCTGAAAGGTCGGTATTGATTTGGCCGGCAACGCAGCGGGGTAAGACTCTTCGGCGGTTATGGTTAGCCGGTCGTAGAGGGCCAGCGTGACCAGACTTTCGTGAAACCGGATCAAGTCCCGCTGCGGCCCCCACGCGCCGAGTTTCCAAGCCGCAATCCGCCAGTGACGTTGTTCCGGGCGTTGAGTATGAAAGCGCCGGCCCCGGAGCAGGCCGGTGAGATCGAAACCGAGCGTGGCGGCGCGCATCGGCCCCCGCAAATAATCCGGCAGCCGCGCCTGCTGGCGAAGAATGAATTGGGCGAGATCGTTGTGGGGCGGTTGCAGGACGGGATCCCCGGACGCGGCGTGTCGTTCGGCCAGGGAATAGGCCAGCGCCGACACCGTGTCGTGAAACCAATTGGACCACCGTGAACCCATGTGCGGCACTCAGCGAGGCGTCCCCAAGCGACTGGCCCCAACGGGAGCGCGTCGCACAAACGAAGCGGAGGGAAGGGCAGGGCAGGGTGACGGGGGCCGCTTCTGGATTGGCAACTTAGCCGGAACGATGCAGTTGATCCAGGTGGAACGGCCAACCTGGCCGTTCTGGGCGGCAACCTGCCGCCCAGCCGAGCGCACGGAGATCGCACACCATTGGGTTCGCACTCTTTGCGTTCGGCTGTCGGGCCGGCAGCCCGACAGAACGGGCCAGTGGCCCGTTCCACCCAAACTCCAATCGAATCGTTCCGGCTTAGGATGGTTGTTGGTCGGCATCTTGCGCATTGCGAATTTCAACACCCCGTCGCCAGCCAAACCACCACCAACATCAACGCGCCCACGACGAAGCTCACCCAGTCTTTGAGGGCGAACACCACGGGATCATCAGGCAGGGCGCCGCGGTGGGCAATCAACCACACGCGGCTCACCCAGAAAAGCAACAGCGGACAGAGCAGCAGCAGCACGGTGGGATGCGCATAAAGCACCCGCACGTCCGGGCTGTTGACGTAGAGCGCGAGCACCAGCGCCGCCAGCCAGCCGCTGCCGATGCCGAACGTGGCCACCAATTCCAAATCGTCGGCCCGATACCCGCGGCCCGCCGCGTTGAGTTGCTGACGCTGGCGCAACCCTTGTAATTCGCGAAACCGTTTGACGAGGGCGAGGCTGAGGAAAATGAACAGCGCAAACACGAGCAGCCACGCCGAATAAGGAATGCCTGTGGCCTCGTGACCCGCCACCAGTCGGAGAATGTAAAATCCCGCCAGCACAAATACGTCGAGCAAAACGATCTGTTTGAGCCGCCACGAATAGACCAGGGCCAATCCTGTGTACGCGGCCAACACCCCGACCACCGGAAGCGATGCCTTTGCCGCCAGGACAAACGCCAGCGCAAGCAACACCGGCGCCACCCCCAACCCCACCGGCAAAGGCAAAGTGCCTGCCGCAAACGGGCGCTGCCGCCGCGAGAGATGCGCGCGGTCGTGGTCCAGGTCCAGCAGGTCGTTCAACACATATACCGCCGAGGCGCCGAGCGCGAACGCCGCCATCGTCCACAGAGCCGGTTGCAGACAAGCCGGATCGGCCAACCGGTGCGCGGTCAGCAACGGCACCAAAACGATCAGACTTTTCAACCACTGATGCGGGCGCAGGGCCTGAATCAAGGCCGGCAACCAGGCGCGTTGGCAATCAAAGGTGGGGCCCACTTTGGTGATGGCCGCCGCGCGGCGAAGGAGGGCGGCACTGCCGTTGACAATTACCGCTTCGCGTCCGTAAGGCCATACCGCCAGGTCCACAGCAGAATTGCCGGCGTACACGAAACCGCCTTGCCCAAAGCGTTCCGCCAGTTTCCGGCCTTTGGTGTCGCCGCGCAGGTTGGTGCGGCCGTCGCTCGCGAGGACGGCGTCAAACAAACCGACGTAATCCGCGACCCGCTGGGCGGGCGCCAGGTCCGAGGCCGTGACCAGATACAAGGCGCGCCCCGCCGCGCGTTCGCCGCGCAGATAGGCGAGGAAAGATTCCGTGTAGGGCAGGGCGGCGACTGGCACTTCGATCCGCCGCGCCAGTTGTTGTTTCAAATAAGCGCGGCCCCGGCACCACCACGCCAGAATGGCCAACAGGTAAAAGGGATTTCGCCGCAACGCCCGGACGAGGCTTTCCCACACCATGTCGGTGCGGATAAGCGTGCCGTCGAGGTCCACGCAGAGCGGGACGACGGCGCGCGGGGCGGCGGTGGCGGGCGGTGTGGACATGGCGTCGCGTCGCGCGGGACACTAGCCAACCGGCGGGGGGTTGACAAGCTCTCCGCGTCTGGAAAGCTGGGAGGCCGATGCTCAACAAGCTGCGTCATTGCCCGGGAATCGTCATCGCCTTGGTGCTGTTGTGGAAGGCGGTCCTGCTGGTTTTCACCGCGCAACCGGTGCCGGCCAACGACTCGTTCTTTTACGATGGCGCCGTGGTGAACTGGTGGTGGCACGGGCAATACTGCAACCCCTCGCTCGCCAACGCGCTGCCCATCTCGGGCCGGGAAATCTTCACCGCATATCCTCCGCTCTATCAGTTCGTCCTCTGGGGTTGGTTGCAAGGCGCGGGGCCGTCCGCCCTGGCGGTGATGTGGTTGCACTTTCTGTTGTTCGCGCTGTATGCCGGATTGCTATTGGCCGCATTGCGCGAACTGCGCGTGCCCGCCGGCGCGGTGCATTTTGCCAGTCTGTTCCTCCTGGGCATCACGTTCCATGACCGCCCGGATTCGCTCGCGCACGTTTGGGGCATGACGGCGGTTTGGGCTTGGGCGCGCGCATATCGAACCGCGTCCGGGCCGGGCAAATTCCAGTCCTCCAGCCGATGGCTCGGGCTGGCGGCGGGCAGCGTGGTCTTATGCCTCGCAACGAGCCTGCAAATCGGCGGCATCTATTTTCTGCTGATCTCCTTGGGGCTCTGGCTTGGACCAAGGGCGATGCCGGCGCGTTTGCCCGCAGTCGTCTGGACGGGAATGCTGATGCTGCCGGTCTTGTTGATGGCGGGGGTTAAATTCGGTCAGCCGCAATGGTGGGCTGGGTTCCAAGAGCACGCGCGGCAGACGCCCTCGCTGACTTCCTGGCGGCTGCCGGACCTTCTGGAAATCATCAAAATTGTGCGCAGCGTCCCCGGGCTTCTGCTCGTGCTGGCGCTTCTGCCGATGGCCGGTTGGGGAGGGCGTCCGAATGAACCGGACGCTGCGGACCCGCGGCAAAAGACCATTTTACTCTCGGCCAGCCTCGCGGCGGTCGCCGTGTTGTTGCTGGCCTTGTGTTTCCTGACGGCCAACCTCGTGCTGATTGCGGCTTATCTGCAACCGTTGGTGGTGGGCGTTTTCCTGGCGCAGTGGGCGGCGGGGAAAATCCCCCGTTGGCAAACGCACGCGGCGAAACTGGTTTTGGCGCTGGCGGTGTTGCTCGTTTCCGTGCGGGCGATTGGTTTGACCACGGTTGGAGTGGCCTGTGCGCGGGATGTGGATTACGCCGCCGCCCG
>MWDV01000399.1 GCA_002070715.1 Verrucomicrobia bacterium ADurb.Bin118 | reverse complement strand
GATGAACATCGCTACGGGTTGATTCCGGTGGTGCGGCGCTGCTGGAGTCTGCGGGGGCGGCGCCCCGTGGCGCCCTATCAGACCCAGTACGAGTGGGCGTATCTTTACAGCGCGCTGGAGGTGGATGGCGACCACGCCGCTCAGTTTCTCTGCCTGCCCGAGGTCAACTTGGGGATGAGCCGTTTATTCTTGGAGCGCTTGGCGGCCCGGGATCCGGAGGCGGAGCATGGGGTCATCTGGGATCAGGCCGGTTTTCATCCGGCTGCGGGCAGCTCGGAGTTGCCTGCCCGCATCCACTGGATCGCGCTGCCCCCTTACAGTCCGGAGCTCAATCCGGTGGAAGCCATTGGCGACCTCATCAAGGACCGCATCGCCAACACGCTCTGGCACACCTTGGAGTCGTTGGAACAGGCGCTGGAGGAGGAGTTGCGGCCTCTCGATGAGAGTGCTGCGCGCGTGCGGCGGTTAGTTTCACACCCTTGGCTGGTCCAACAGGTAAACGCTATCGCAGCGGAGAATAGTGCAATTACGAATTAGAACTAGTATAAATCATGCTCCCGTCTCAAAGCAGGCCAAGTCATCCCGCCGTTTCAGCTTGTAGGAGGAAAGCTGGCTGATGCGAAAAACTAGCCCGGTGGCCCGGCGCTGATTCGCGCCAAGCCCGCTCTCATTGACGCGAGCACGATACCGGCATAGCGTGGGATTGTGTCGTTCGACCTTGTTTCCGAGTACGCACCCGCCGGAGATCAGCCGCAAGCGATTGCGAAGCTGACGGAAGGGATTTTGTCCGGGGCGAAGCATCAAGTACTGTTGGGCGTCACCGGCTCGGGCAAGACGTTCACGATTGCCAACGTCATCAAAAACGTCAACAAACCCACGCTCGTCATTTCGCACAACAAGACGCTGGCGGCGCAGCTTTACGCCGAGTTCAAGGGCTTTTTCCCGCACAACGCCGTCGAATACTTCGTCAGTTACTTCGATTATTACCAACCGGAAGCCTACATTCCGCGCACCGACACGTTCATTGAAAAGGATTCGTCCACCAATGAGGACATCGAACGGCTGCGGCTTTCCGCCATGAGCAGCTTGTTCGCGCGGCGCGACGTGGTGGTGGTGGCGAGCGTGTCGTGCATCTACGGCATTGGCAGTCGCGAGGATTACGAGGCGATGCTGATCCATCTGCATATCGGGCAACAATTCACGCGCGAGCAACTGCTCGAAAAACTGGTGGCGCTGCAATACAACCGCAACGACATCACTTTCGAGCGCGGCAACTTTCGCGTGCGCGGCGACACGGTGGAGTTGTGCCCGGCTTACACCGAGGAGGGATTACGCATCGAATTTTTTGGCGACGAAGTGGAGCGCATCACGCGTTTCGAACCGTTGACGGGGGAAAAAATCGCGCAGCTCGAAAGCGTGACGGTATTTCCGGGCAAACAATTCGTCACCACGCAGGACAAGATGAAGCGGGCGATCGTGACGATTCGCGAGGAATTGGGCGAGCGTATCCGCGAATTTGAAAAACAGGGCAAACTCCTCGAAGCCCAACGCATCAAGCAACGCACAGAGTTCGATCTGGAAATGATGGAGGAGATGGGATTTTGTTCGGGCATCGAAAATTATTCGCGCCACATTGCCGGACGACCGCCAGGTTCGCGCCCCTGCACGTTGCTGGATTTTTTGCCGGAGGATTATCTGCTGGTGATTGACGAGTCGCACGCCACCGTGCCACAGCTCGGTGGCATGTACGAGGGCGATCGCTCGCGCAAAACGGTACTGGTGGAATACGGTTTCCGCCTGCCAAGCGCGCTGGACAATCGCCCGCTGCGCTTCGCGGAATTCCAAACAATGCAGAACCAGACGATTTACGTCAGCGCCACGCCGGCACGGCGGGAATTGGAATGGGCGAGAGAGAGTGCGGGTCTAATTCTCACGCCGAGCGTTACTTCATCGAATGAAAAGCAGGCGATTGCGGGACAAGCTAAGGGTAATCCCGGCGTCGTCGAACTGGTTGTCCGCCCGACGGGTTTGGTGGATCCGAAAGTAACCATCAAACCGCTCAAGGGGCAGATTGATGATTTGATCGAGGAATGTCGTCGGCGAGCCGATGCGCGGGAACGCGTCCTGGTGACCACGCTCACCAAGCGCACCGCCGAGGAGCTGACTGATTACCTGCGCGACATCGGGGTGAGTGTGCGTTATTTGCACAGCGAGATTGACGCGATCGAGCGGGTGGAAATTTTGCGCGCCTTGCGCAAAGGCGAGTTCGATGTGTTGGTCGGCATCAATCTGCTGCGCGAAGGCTTGGATCTGCCGGAAGTTTCGCTCGTGGCGATTCTCGACGCCGATAAGGAAGGTTTTCTGCGCAGCGAAACCAGTTTGGTCCAGACGGCGGGTCGCGCGGCGCGGCATCTCAACGGAGAAGTCATTCTGTATGCGGACGTGATGACTGATAGCATCAAACGGTTCCTCGCGGTGACCGAATATCGCCGCCAGAAACAACTGGCTTACAACGCGGAACACCACATTACGCCGCGCAGTGTGAAACGGGCGGTTGAGGAAAGCTTGGTGGTGCGCGAGGAAACCCGACAGGAAGCGGCGAGCGTGCTGCGGGACGCGGGCATGGACGTGGACCTCACCGAAACCATCCGCGAGCTTGAATCCGAAATGCTGACGGCAGCGAATAATTTGGAATTTGAAAAAGCTGCCCTGCTACGCGATCAAATCAAGGAATTGAAACGGGCGATTGACGGGTCGCAGCCGGCGAAGGCAGTGAGAACAGCCAGGTCAGCGGGTTATCGGGAGACCTACAGAAGGAAACGGGGCCGCCGGACAAACCATCCGCTCTGACCGAGGACGCGGAGCAACCCATGACTGAACTTCCGCCTGTGCGCCGACCTGCCTTCACTCTCGCCGCTGTGGATAACAATGTCCAACAGGGCGCGGGCGGCGAGGGAAATTCGGTTTGTTGAATGCAAAGCCTGGCCCTCTCGGATGAGTCCGGACGGCTGCGGAATCAAGCCTCAACCGACAACGTCAGTTTTCAGCTTTCCACCCGCCCGGCGGATACAGGCCCGCGCCCCGGAAACCAACGGCTCAATGAGCGGCACCGTCAGATCCGTTGGTTTCAACACCAGGGGAATTTCCGTGCATCCCGCCAGAATCGCTTCCGCACCCGCTTGGATCAATTGGAGCGCAATTTCACAGACGACGGCCCGCGGATGACCGGTCGTCACGCCGGCCTTGATGCCTTCGTGACCATAAATGGCCTCCATCACGCGCGCTTGATCCGAATCCGAAGGCAAAAGAATCTGAATGCCGGCCGGCTCAAAAACATCATGCACGACACGCGTCTGGACCGTCCCATGAGTGGCCAGCAGACCAATCGTTTTAATATCCGCCTGGGCGCTGCGCAGGTCATCCAGCGCCGCGTGCAACAGATGGACCAATGGCAAACGGATTTGCGGCGCGACCTGTGGCCAGAAGCCATGCGCCGTGACGCACGGCATGACCAGAAAATCCGCGCCCGCCGCCGTCAGCGTCGCCGCGCCGCGCGCCAGCCACGGAACGGGACTCTCGCCACCGCGCAAAAGGGCCGCCGTCCGGTCCGGGATCTGGGGACAACTCCAGAGAAGCGTCGGGACATGACCCTGGTCCACCGCTGCCGCCGTATTACGCACCAGCAATTCAAGGAAGCGCACCGAGGCTTCCGGCCCCATGCCGCCGAGGATGCCGACCGTTTGCATGCGCGCACGATACCGGGTTGCCTCCGCCGGGCAAGCCTGCGCTGATACCCAGCTGGCCCGGATAATGCCGAGCCGCCGGGCACATCAACGGGCGAGCGTCACAAGGAATGGGCAGGACTTTTTCGGGCCGTTCGGCCGGGGGCATACCGGGGCGGCGCGGCATCCGCGGGCCAACTCCATGAAAAAACTTTTCCTTTCGGATTGACCACTAGGTTGATTCTGTGCGGAGATAATGGACCCCTAGTGGGTTGTATTTTTGGGCATAACGACCGATGGCCAGATCTTCATTCAGAAACGGGAACCGGGCGCGGGCGACGGGTGCCAGCAAGTACGACGCGCATCATTCGGTGCTCTCGCAAACCTACGGAGCGTTCGCAGATTTACGGCGCGAACTGGCCGATACCCGCAGTTCGGTGGCTGACCGCGAAGAATTGCTCCGGCAGTTTGGCGATTGCGCCGATCCCCAGCGCGCCTGGCTACTGCTGGAGGACTATTTTGAGAAACTCGTTCTGACCCGGCGGGATTTTGCCGGAGAGGATTGGTGGCCGCGTCTGCTCGACGCGCAGGGGGCCGCCCGGTTGGAAGAACTGGCTTTTCTTTTCCTGCGGGCGCAACGTCCGGTTCCCGGCGAACTGCAACCGTATGCGAGTCTCGACCGCTTTGCGCAGGTTGAGGAAGCCGCCCGGGAACAACAGTTGGTCCGCGAACTGGAGAACTGGTTGTTTCCGCCCAAGCCCGCCTTGCTGGATCAACCCCGCGCCCGGCTGCGCGTGGTGTGCGTACCCGAGCCCGACCCGGATGTGGCCACACGCCACCGGCTGACTGTGCAATTCCTGCTTTCGCGACCGCGCACGGGCGAGCGCGCGCGCAGTGTACGGGACTTGCTGGACCTGGTCATGCGGGCCTCCCACGAGGAGGAATTATTTGCGCCGGCCGATTGGGAATTCATCACCTGGGTGGCCGCCACGCACAAAGCAGGCCCGCACCCTGACGGCGCGCTGGCGTTGTCGGACGCCGACCTGCTACATTGGCTGGCGCGGTGGGGGCATACGGACCGATTGGAAACCGCGACCGGCGCGCGGCTGCGCTTTGAAGGGCAGGTGGCCGAACTGACGCCGCATCTGGAAAACGAGAAACAGGAACTGGCCTTCACCCACCGTCTGCGGCTGCCTGACGGCGCCACTCACGCGCTGGCGGACATCCGTTTCTTCACCCGGCAACCGCCCCTCGTGCTGGCCGGCGATACGTTTTACTTGTTGCGCAACGCGCCGCCGCCGGTGGTGATTGAACATTGGGCCAACCGCACCGCCGTGCCCGTGCGCCAACTCAGCCATCGGTTGCTTACGCATCTGCGCAAAACCCAGGCCCATCAAGGCGTGGATTGGGAACAGCTTTGTGTGACGCACGCCGCCCGGCCCCAGTTTGTTTTTGAATTGCGCGAGGACGCCGTCCATCTGCGATTGCAAGCACGCAGTCAGCGGGATCAAAGCCTCTGGCATTGGAATGGCCGCGAATGGATGCGCGACGGGGACGGCGCCCGCCAACGCTCCCGTCCCACCGCCCGCACGGTGTCCGCCACCGCGTCCGATGCTTCGGCCAAACCGGAAATTCTAGATGACGCGCGACTGGACCCCGCCACGCAATGGTTGAAAGAACTGGACTGGTTCACTCCCGAACCCGGTTTGTGGACCGGTGATCCGAACGAAGATTGCCTGGGACGGTTGGCGCACGCCTGGCCGCAACGCCCCCCGGCGGCGGAATATCTCGGCAACCCCGCGTTCCAGCGCCTGTTCCTGTCGCCCCGCCGGCTCAAACCCAAACTCACCGTCAAAGGTAGCGGCATTGACTGGCTCGCCGTCTCCGCCGAATGGGAAGCCGAAGGGCTGAAGTTGACCCGGGCGGACTTGGAACGGCTCGCCGCCGCAAACAGTCGTTTCGTCAAACTGCCCCACGCCGGCTGGGTTGAGCTGGACACCGAGGCCGTGCAATCCGCGCACGAAGCCATGGCCGAACTCGGAGTGGAAGGCTTGGGTCCCGGGCCGCAGAAGGTGGGCCTGGAAAATGCCGCGCACCTCGAGGAAGACGGGTTACAGCGGTTTGCCGACTCACCGCAAGCGCGCCAGTTGCGGGAACGATTGAAAGCGTTCCATGGCGTGCCGGCCACTGCCGTACCTGCGGGTGTTACAGCGGAAATGCGTCCGTATCAAAAGGCGGGATTCGATTTTCTTTGCCATCTCACCCGGCTGCGTTTGGGCGGGATTCTGGCCGATGACATGGGGCTGGGGAAAACCCTCCAGACACTCGCGTGGCTGGCCTGGCTCAAGGAACATTATCGCAAGAACGCCAAACCTTCGCTGGTGATTTGCCCGGCGTCCGTGCTGCACAACTGGCGGCGCGAAGCGGAACGGTTCACCGCGCATCTCAAGGTGCTGGTCCTCGAAAGCGGCGCGGCGCGGCATACCCTGCGCAAACGCATTCCGCAACACGACCTCATTGTGACCAACTACGCCCTGCTGCGCCGCGACCTGGAGGCGTTGCAGAAGTTTGATTTTCACGCGCTGATTCTGGACGAGGCGCAATGCATCAAAAACCCCGGCGCGCAAGTCACCCAATCGGTGAAACAGATGAAGGCCAGCCACCGCCTCGCGCTGACCGGCACGCCGTTGGAGAACCGGTTGCTGGATTTGTGGAGCATTGTGGATTTCATCCAACCCGGCTACCTGGGCAACCAGGAGCAGTTCATGGAAACCTATGAGCCGCGCCACCCCGGCGAAGCGGCGCTCGACGCGCAACGCATTGCCCGCAAACGCCTGTCCGCCAAATTGCGCCCGCTGTTGCTGCGGCGGCTGAAGAAACAAGTCGCCAAGGATTTGCCGGAGCGCATCGAACAACGCCGTGATTGCCCGCTCGGCGACGACCAGCGGAAACTCTACCTCGCCGAGTTGCGCCGCAGCCGCGAACAGGTCATGAAGGCCGTGGCAACCCAGGGGCTGAACCAGAGCAAAATGCACGTGCTGGCCGCGCTCACCCGCCTGCGCCAGATTTGCTGTCATCCCCAACTCGTGGGCAGCGATTCCCCCAGCGGCAAGACGGAGACGTTGTTCGAATTGCTCGACGCCTTGGTGGCCGAGGGACAAAAGGTGCTCGTCTTCTCGCAATTCGTGCGCATGCTGCAACTGCTGGCGCAGGAATGTCGCACCCGCCAGATCAAAACCCACCTGCTAACCGGCCAGACGAAAAGCCGGCAGGAGGTCGTGGCTGCGTTCCAGAATGACCCCGCGCCCGGCGTGTTTCTATTGAGCCTGCGGGCGGCGGGCACCGGCTTGAATCTCACCACCGCCAGTTATGTCGTGTTGTATGACCCGTGGTGGAATCCCGCGGTCGAAGCGCAGGCCATTGACCGTTCGCATCGCATCGGGCAGACGCAAACCGTCAACGCCTATCGCCTGATCGCGCCCGGCACGGTCGAGGAAAAAATCTGGGAACTGCAGCAGAGCAAGGCCCAGACCATTGCGGATGTGCTGGGCGAGGAAGGCTTCGCCCGCAGTCTTTCCCAGGCGGATTTGGAATATCTGTTCGCGGAAGATTAGGCCGCACTTCCTGAGGCAAAGCCCGAATGGGGGCGAACCCCCCGCCGCCCGCTCCTCCGTCCATCCCAGAGGCAGCGGGACCGGTCAGCCGTCTGTCCTGTCGCTGACCGGACGGGGGGGGTTCGCGATGTTGAGCGCCGCGATATTTCGGAAGCGCGCCAAGTTTTACTGATCACCGAACAGCCGGTAGAAGGCGGCCGCGCCGGGATTGGTAATGAGGAAATAACTCCACTCACCCTCGGTTTGCGGAGTGCCCGGAACAAGTGCCCACTCGGGGGCCGTCAGGTTGTCCGTGACTTTCAAAACCACGCCGGGCGCGGTACGCCACTGGATTTTCGTGCCGGCCGCCGTGCGCGTGGCACTAAGATCCAACTGGCTGAAAATCGTCGGGACCACCGACTGGTAAGTCGTCCCCAGACGGAACTCATCCACCACTCCGCTGTTACCATTGCCGCCGCGGAACCCCACCCGGTCGAAGCTGTAGAGGAAATCACCGCGGGCTTGCACTTCGTTACGCACACCGACGCCGCTGGCGCTGGCCGTTTCCAAGGTCGGAGCTGTCAGCTCGGGATCGGGGTTGACCCAGAGATAAGCGCGATCCGGATTGACCGGCACCCGGTTGGTCGTGATGACCTGCGTGGCCAGATTGGTGGTATAGACTTCGCGGAATGTCCCGTCATGATTCCAATCAATCCGCGCCACGAGCAGGGTGGGGGACGTTGCCAGATTGGTGCTCGCGCCGGTGGTGTTGGGGAATTTGCCTTCGATTTTCCAAACTACCGCCTGAGGTGTGACCCCTCCGGCTTTACCCAGGAAAATGATTTCATTCGTTCCCCGGAACAGGGACAGGCCGAAGAACTGTGTCAACTCCTCGGAAGCTTGATAGCCGAGCAGGCTGAGCCAGATGGATTTGCCAGTGGCACGGATGACCGTGCCGCTGGTGGTGACGTCGGAGGATGCGCTCTTCAAATCCTCGGGAACGGCATCGAGGTCCAAAAGCCGCTGCGTGCGGCGATCGTTTAGCGACACCCGGTTGCCGGTGGTCGCCAATGGGCCGTACGCCAGGCTGCCGGCCTCGACCAGCGGGCCCTCGTTCTCATAGGTGGTGCCGCCGTAAACTTCCTTGGTGTAACCGCCCGCCCAGCCAAATCCGCCCGGTGTGACATTGTGCAACTGCATCCCCACCGGATAATCGAAGCCGTCATACGCGAGCAGCGTGCCGGCCGTCGCGGGTGGCGTGGGCGGGGTGCTGATCTGGGACAATCCCACATGGTCCAACAGCAACACATGATTCCCTTGGGGGCCGCCGCCCAAGGGACTGGTCGTCGTAAAGGTCAAGACCATCTCCGGACTGACGGCGATGAACGGGCTGCTGGTGACCTCGCGATACTCGCCGGAATTCACGAGGTGAACCGGCGTGATGATTTGCGTTCGCAATCCCGGTCCGCCAACAGTCACCTGCAAGGCCGGTGCGTCTCCGGCCCGGGCATTCTCCCAATAGGTGACCACGTATTCCGCGCCGACCACGAAACCACTGACGCGCTGCGTGATCGAGCCGTTGCCTTCGAGGAACGCCACCTGCAATCCATCGGGAATAACGCCGTTGTCCGCATACGGATAAAGCCCGTCCACGGGATTCAAACCAAATGTATCGGGGCCACCCCAACCCGTGACCGGCCCGTTCAAAAATTGCCAACCGGGGTACGCGGTAAAAGTATCCGCTTCAAAACTGGGATTTACCAGGGTCTGCGCCTGGGCGGTCAGCGTGAGCGCGCTGACCCAAAGGGCGGACGCCAGCAGCCGCCAGGGATGCCGGGGGGAACGGTTTGAGGTTATGGAGATAACGGTTTTCATGATGTCAGGTCTCGTCTGCGGTTTGGTTTCTAGGTTGTGAATTGACCAATGGACTTCAGCCCTTTGCCGGACCTCCGCCTCGCGTTCGGTGGTTCTCCTGCGGCACCGTCGGCGCGCGGCATTCCTAGGCTTAGGGTGTGGTTCATTCGTCACTTCGGGTTAAAGAGCAGATCGGCTTCTCGCCGGTCGTATCGCCAAGCTTCCCATCTGCCCAAAGCATCGTCTTATTCCGTCGCGTGCGCACCGGATGCCGGTGGTGGCCCGTTCGATCCCGGCCTCGCCGGCGATTGCTCCTCTTGTATCTGCCTTTCCGTCTATCCTTGTCAGGGATGATGGATTGGAGAAGATGGGACTGTCCTGCCGCCTGCAGGCGGCAGGACAGTGGCGCGGATGAGTTCGTTACCCTCTGGCACAGGCTTTTGACCCAGTGCGTGGGGAGCCGGAACCGTTCGCGCTGGAGTCCTAAACTCGAACCGTTGATGGAGCGGCCCCCTCCGGCCAGCTCGGATTTGCAAGAAGGAGCTAGAACACCATGACCACGATCTACACAGGCTTGGATATTGCCAAGCTCAACCTGCAACTGCACCTCCTCGGACGCCGCCACGACCTGCCCAACACGGCGGCGGGCCAC
>MWDV01000398.1 GCA_002070715.1 Verrucomicrobia bacterium ADurb.Bin118 | reverse complement strand
TTGCCGATGGTGAGGGCGTTGACATAGAGCGGCCGCTGGCCGTCCGGATAAAACACGGCGCCGTGATCCGTGTATTTGTTCTTCTCGATATCCCAAGTGACGACGTGCAGGTTTTCCAAACCTTTGGCCGCCCCCATGGCAATGCGGTCCTTGCCTTTCAGACGTTTGCCGTCAATGTAGATCGGGCCGCCCGTCAGATAATGAATCGTCCGGCCATCGTTGCCGAGCATGAACCCCAGATAACCGTAGCTGAACTGGTCAAACATGCCGCTTCGCTTGGACGGTTCCGAGGTGAGGCGCTCCAGCACTTCAATGCGCGGCGTCCGGGGATCAAACCGGAAGAGATAACCCGAGTTGCCGTGGACCCCGTAGATCATCTTGTCCTTGGCCCGCCAGAAAGTCTGCCGCCAGTTGTATCCCATGTGCCCGGGGGAGGTCGGGTCATACAGGCCGAAGTAATCCTTCCGCATATCCTCCCCTTCAACGGGTGCGACGCTGTCGGTCTGCGGGTTGTAGCGGAGAATGGTGCCTTCGGACGTGGTGAAGTACGCTGAGCCGTCGTCGAGATCCACCGCGATGGAGCGGCAGACGGTGCGGTAATTCGCGCCCACCACGGATTCGCCCTCAGCGCACTGTTTGCCGAAGCTCCGTTGATTGCGCGTGGCGAGGTCGTACCGGTAGAAGATGCCGCTGGGCCAGGTTAACGCAAACATGCGGCCCCGTTTGGGGTCCATGTTGAACGTCAGCACCCCTTCGCGATCCGGTGCCACGCCGTAATCCTCGAACCGGCCGGTCTTCAGGTCATACGAAAGCAGGTGGCCGCCCGGATAGGGTTTGTATCCCGTCGGCGGAATCCCCATGGTTTCCATGCCGTCCACCATGCTGTAAACGCCCACGTGTGTGCCGAAGAAAAGTTTGCCGTTCATCTCCACAAAGTTGGCGTGGCTCTTGCCCTGGGGAATGGCTTTCAAACCTTTTTCGCCGCACGCTTCGGTGATGCAGCCGATCTCCGTGATTTTTTGCGTCCGGGGATCCAGGCTGAACATCTTGCCGCCCTGATCAATATCCTCCGAGCTCAGGACGTAATAGATTTTGCCGTCACTTCCGGTGCCGATGCTGTTGTAGCTGTCGTGTCCCAGCGCGAAGTTGGAGTTGTAAACCTTGGCGATGATCTTCCGGCCTTGGTAAGCCTTGCCATCCGGCACCACCAGAGGTTGGGCCGCCGCCGGGGCGGCCAGCAAACCGAGGGGAAGAAGCCAGGTCAACAGTTGATACGTACGTTTCATGGATGTTTTCTTAATCATTTGGGGGTTATACAGCTTAATGGTTTAGTCGGGAAAAGTAGTCGGCACCGGCGCATTCATCGGCGGGTTGCAGGGCTGGCGGAAGACAACCACCATCGTGGCTCCACAGCCCCGGTAGCAGGGGTTGCGGACCCCGTCGTCCGTTCGCTGGCCGGGTCATTTTTCATCACGCGTTTTGTGGTTTCCATTGTTATGTGTGTGGATTTCCAATCGTTTCAGCCGATGGTTGCTGGCGCGCTGGCCGGCATCTGATAGCAGAATCGCCCCCGGTTGGCAAGCGACGACGAGTCGTCATTGCGCGGCGGAGCGAAAGTCGTGGATGGGATCAGGTTTGACATTCCAAGATGAAATAACGCCGAACGCCCTCGGGGGACACGACCCACTGACGATCCGTTGTTTGCCGCCCCTCGCGGGCTTGGGACAAATCGGGACTGTGCAAGGTGACTCGGGTCAAGGGGCGGGTCGAGGTCAGGTGCAAGGCTTCGGTAAGGCGCGGAAACTTCACACGTTCCACAATCCGTTGCCGGATGAAATGGTTTTCCAAGGACGGATGCAGCACGGTTTCCACCTGGCCGGGCAGGGCATGGATCAACAAGCGCGGGCCCGCGCGATATTGCCGCACCCGCCATCCTTCGGGCAGTCCGCGTACTTTGATCCCCGGGGAATCGGGTGATGACAACGCCCGGCCAACCGCATCCGCCACGCCCCGCGCCGCGATCCGCTCAGGGCGCCAGAGCAACCGTCCGCGCCCGACCGCCACCTCAAACCATCCTTCGCGGAACGATCGGCGGAATGATTCGGGGACCCGGCACTGCGCGACTTCGGCCCGGGCGGGGATGTTGGCGTACGGTGGGAATGCTCCGGGACGGTCTGGTTCTGTGAGGTCCACCGGCACACCGAACTCCTGCAACCAAGCGGTGGCGACCGGATTGGCCCGCTCGTCGTAATGGCCGCAGGGGCCCGTGGCAATCACGGTGCCGCCCGCGTTCAGGAACGCCGTCAATTGCCGGCGGTGCGCCTTGGATAAACAGGTCGCACTGCTGAGAACGAGTTGGCGGATTTTACCCAGGACTGGAATGGTTGTGACCACTTCGCAAGAAAAGCCCGCCCGCGTGAGGGCCTGGCAACTCACGCGATAGTCGCTCACGTAATCGGCCGCAATCTGGCCGTGAAAATCCCGTGTGGCCCGCGAGAAGAATACGGCAACATCGGTATCCACCTCCCCGGTGAACAACTGCGGATGAGCTTGTTCCCAGCGGAATCCTTCGCCCACGAGTTCGGGATCATCCGCCAGCGCGGCGAGTTCCGCGTCCGTTGCGTTGAGCCGACCTTTGAGGGTGCTGAACCAGCAATCCGCGCCGAGAAATTTATTGACCGCCCAAATAAAGAAAGCCGGGTCCGGAAAAAATCCGTAGCCCAATCCGAGGCAGGGGGCCCGATGGTCCCGGGCGATGGCCAGATGCAGCAACTGGCTCGGAATGCGGTCATCCCAGGTGCCGGCCAGCGTGGGCGTGGACCCGGTCATTTCCAACAGCACATGATCGCAACTGCGGATGAATTCCTCGTAACTCATGCCGTGCGCCGGCAGGCCGTGCCCCTCGCTGCTCGCGCAGCACGTCAGCAAGGGAAATCCCCGCGGCAAGGCTTGTTGCACCTCCCCCAGAAAATCGCCGCAGGTGCGAAAGCGCATTTCGATCCAGTCGCGGAAAGCGGCACTCTGCCGGTTGCCCCAGAAGCCCGCATCGCTGACCGGGGGCAGCTCGCGGCCGTATTCGTTTTGAAAACGCGCGCGACAATGTCGGCAGCCACACGCCCGCCAGCTCGCGTAGAAAATCCCGTCGTCGCTCATCAGCCCGTCAATGCCGGTTTCCGCGCCCAACTGTTTCACGTAATGCGCGTAGGCGGCCCGGAACGCCGGATGATTCATGCAATACTGTTCGGCGTTGTAAGCGGGCAGATACACGGGCTCGCCGGTTTCCACGTCCCGCATCCGCCAGTCGTTGAGGCGCGAGCCGTGGAACTGCCAGTCCGCCGCTGCGCTTGCGGAGGGATAAAACGGCACGTGATGCTGGTTGCGCTGCCAGATGTTCAACGCATCGTCGGGCGTGCGCGGGCGGTGCGTGAGGACGGACGAATGATGGTCAAACAAAAGAATGTTCCGCTGATGCAATGCGTCGGCGATGAACCGGAGCAATTCATGCAAACGCCCCCACAGCGGCAGAAAATCCCACCGGAAATGCGCGCCAAAAATCAGGCAGCAATTGACGCCATTGGCGGCGCACGCGTCGGCCCGGCGGCGCACGCGGTCCTTTGCCGCCGCGTTCGGCCAGGTCAAATCCTCCCACGTCAGCCACCAGCTCACCGCGCGATAGCGGGGCCGGGTGGCTGTTCGATCCGCCGGCGAGGACTCCGCCCTTGCCCGCGTCCCGGGCACGGCCATCATTCCCGCCATCCACGCCGTCCCGGCCAGCGCCTGCATAAACGATCGGCGGGTCCAGTTGCCCGGGGAGAGCAACGGAACGCGCACGGGTTTTGCTGGATCGCGTGGCGGCATCGGGTGCGGCAGAACTCAAACCGCGTAATGCCGGGCCACTTTGCGCACCGCTTTGGTAATCAATCGGATGTAATCCTCGTCCATCCCTTCGTTCAAGGGAAAGCGCATGCAGGTTTTTAGAATCGCTTCGGTCACGGGCAGATGGACTTTCCGATAATCCATGGTGGTCAGCCCGGCTTCCTTGATGGGCCAATGGCCCGCAAAGAAAGAATGATTCTGGAACATCGGCAGGCCGTAGAGTGGCACGGGGATATAACCCGCCGAGAACGGCGCCCCCTCGGCGGCCAGCGCCTGGACAAACTGCGCCCGGTCACAACGCGCCTGCTCCGGCACAAACCGGCACATGTAACCCCAATGCACGCAGCGGTCTTGCGCTTCCACCCGCTGCGGTTGGATCATCGGGATGTCCGCCAGCTCCGCCGTCAGCAGCGCGCCCAGTTGCGAGCGTTTGGAAGCGATTTCCTCCAGCCGCGTCAATTGCGCCGCGACAAACGCCGCCTGCAATTCGGTGATCCGATAGTTGGGTGCCAGCACATTGCTGGAATCCGCGGGGTGCAGCCGGTTGACCGCCTTGTCGCCGTATTTGATGAGCAGCGGGCCCAGTTTCGGGTCGCTGGTGGTCACCAGACCGCCGTCGCCGCAGGCAATGTGTTTGGAGTCTTGATGCGAAAAACAGCTCATCTGGCCGTGCATGGTGATGGGCTGTCCCCGATACCGCGCGCCCCACGCCTGGCAGCAATCTTCAATGAGGATCAGGTTGTGCCGGTCCGCGATCTCCTTGAGTTCCGCCAACCGCGCCGGATTGCCCATCAGGTGGACCACGATGATGGCCTTGGTCCGCGGGGTGATCTTCCGCTCCACGTCCGCCGGGTCGGGGTTGTAAGTGTCCGGGAGCAAATCCGCAAACACCGGCACCGCGTTCTGATACAAGACGCCGATCACCGTGCCGATGTCGGTCACACTCGTGGTGATGACCTCATCGCCCGGGGCCACGCCGGCCGCGCCCACCGCGATGTGCAACGCCGCGCTGCCCGAGGAGCAGGGTTGCACGAATTCGTGCGGATAATACTGCTGAAAGCGTTGTGTGAGCAGTTTCGTCTGCTGATTGCGCCAGTAATAGAGCGAGGGTTGCTGGACCGCCTCTCCGAGCTGGGCGAGTTCCCGTTCGCCCCAGCGTTTGGGCCGGGGCATGGCCACCGGCACGGCCTTCTCGCCGCCGTCGCGGGCCAGCTTGGCCGCCGGTTCAGTCGCCGCGCGGCCCGGCAATTGCGCGGCCAGCAACAAGGTGGCGGAGGTGGTGGTGAGGAATTCGCGTCGAGTGATGGGAGGTTGTGGTTTCATGATTGGTTCATGGTTGGTGTGTATGGCACTGGAAAAATCGGATGGATCGCCGGACCGGCTGCCCGCCCCGGAGTTTGGGGAGGCAACAACCCTTCCGCCCGCGCGCCCATCTGGCGGCCCGGTGGCGGAGGAAGATTTGCGGACATCGGCGCGATTGCCTCAATCCTCCATATACCAGAAGGAATGGGTGACTGTGCCCGCGCGGTCCACATTCCACAATTTGACGAAGGGGACGCGCTCCGCATGCCCATCCAACAGCGCCACATTGGCCCCCTGGCTGTGGACGGTGGGGCGCCCATAATTGTAGGCCACACTATACTGGCTCATGGTGTCCAGCTTTCCGTCCCCATCAAGGTCCCGGGTGAACCGATACCCCGAGTAGAGCGGCGAATAAACGTAGTGGGTCAGGGTATCCATGTAGAGCATGGCGTCGGAGGGTTTCCGGATCCGGCTGGCGTTCAAGGGTGGTGTGCCGGTGTTTCCATAGTAAAACGGCCCGCTCAAGGGAATCCCGTACGCGCCGAAGTTGGCCCCGATCCAGCAATTCCAACCGTCAATCCCGTCAGACGAGGAAAACGGCGCGTTGCCCATATTGCCCCCCGGACAGCGGCGCACCTCATTGGTGTAGATGTCGGTGTACGTAAATGAAACTTTTTGTTGGGTTTGGCGCAGCACATAGGGCGCGAGCAACGCGTGCCAGAACGGTTCGGTATAATCCGCACCACTGTAGCCAAAGTACGGCAGCCGATCCTGAAAATCGCCCAGATACATCACGGTTGCCTGGCTCCAGTTGCGCATGTTGGAGAGGCATTTGATGGCTTGGGATTTGGCTTTTGCCTTGCCCAAAGCCGGCAGCAACATGGCGGCCAGAATGGCGATGATGGCAATGACGACCAACAATTCAATCAGGGTGAA
>MWDV01000397.1 GCA_002070715.1 Verrucomicrobia bacterium ADurb.Bin118 | reverse complement strand
CTGCACCGAACGCCGGGATCGCGCCTCAGTTGGAAATCGAACATCATTGGCCCGGCGTGCCTGAGCCGGGGCGTTAGGCGCACTACGCATCCGTTATGTTGAACGCCGCTGGCTTTGCTACTCTCGTGACCGTGTTCGGATGTGCTGGTATTGCTGGTCTCGTCGCTGCGTCGGAAAAAGCGGGCTGGTTCACAGTGTTGTTCGTCGCTGGCGGATTGGCTGCTGGTTTTGGCTTCGCTTTCGGAGTTCACAAGCTGGCATATCGGCTACTTGATGTCTGTGGTCGTCAGTCGGGAGCTGCCTTGGGCTGGGTATGCTTGTTGGCATATTCTGTCGTTCCCCTGCTGATCGCGTGCGGTGCTATCGTATTGACGGGATGGCTGACCTTCTTGTTTGTGAGACACATTCTATGAGTCGAAACCGTGCGCCTAACCATGCGCTACAGCGAACCCGGCCTGAGCGTCGCGGTTGCAAGCGGAGCGTCCCGTGGGCCGGGTCGCTGAGCTTGGGTCGTTAGGCCGCGCACGTCATGGTGCGTTCGGTCACTCAGCAACCACCAACAGTCACACACAATGAAAAACAAAATCAGAAACACCGTCAGAATCGGAACAGCAACCGTCGCGCTGGCTCTCACCAGCGCGACCTTCGCACGGGATAGGAAAGCAACCATTCGAGGAGTCATCCTTATCGCAGCGTGCCTGTTGTTTGAACCTGTTCACTCTCACGCCATTGAAGGCTTAAAACTTTCCGTGCAATGCAGCAACGTCGTTTTGTCTTGGCCGTGCCGGGATGACGGCAGCGAAACGTTCATTGTTCAGTACCGCCAGACGCTTGACCCCAGTACGCCGTGGCAAACGCTCACTACATCGCACTATGCCGAGTTCGGAACTAATGTCACGTACTACATTCATTCAAACGTCGTTCAAAATCCGAATTGCGGCGGCGGTGGTTCGTTTGCTGCAATGGCGGAAAGCGGCAGCGGGGACATGTCTGGCAAAGCGTTCAGTTTCTTTGATTGGGGCGTGCCGCTTGCGATGCGAGCGGATGGAACTGGCAGTATTGTTCCGCTCGCCCTTTATCCGCCGGGGTTTGAATTTTCGGATTTCTTGATTTTTGACCCAGCCACGTCTGAATGGCTGAAAGGCACCGGGTATGTGAAAGAGGTTGGAACAGTGGACGGGCCGCTTGACCCCGGCCCGATGGACGGCGACGGCGGCGGAGGCACAAACGACCCGCCAGAAACCGGATTTTATCGTGTCGTGAGAGTCGGCCCGAATTTGATTGGCATTACAAACGGCATGACTCTTTCCGGCGTTGTGCAAATTCCCGTGGAAGTCGCCAGTCCAGAGGGAACACTTGTAACCGTGACCTTGACTGAAAACGGCTCGCCCGTTGGCGAAGATTCCATTCATGTTTCGCCTTTTGAGTTGCCGGTTCCGCTGGTGACACTTGACACTACAAGGATGAGCAACGGCGTTCACGAAGTCGCAGCCATTGCCCGATGGCAAATCGGCGGCAGCACAAACGAGGAAACTGGCGGGTTTTTTGAAGCGGATTGCCCGTCAGTTTCAATCGTCGTTTCCAACGAAATCTCGTTTCCGAACTGGATGCCTTATTTCGGGCAACTGGACAACACGCTTCTGATTTCGGCACAGTCGGCACACACCGACACGGATTGGTGGATTGATATTTACGGGGCCAATGCGGGTTACATCGGCACTTTTGCGGGTCACACGTTTGACGGCACCATTTATGGCTGGTGGGATTTGGTGGGGCCGCCGCCGAATTTTATCCAGTACACGAATGAACCGTGGTTTGAATTCAAGGTCAGCACGCCTTACGCCGACCCGCCCATAAAAACTTACAAGCAAACCGACCCGTGGCCCTCTCCCGGCGGCTGGGTAATCGTTGCTCAACACGCTTTTGACAACATACTTGACCATGAGAGTCTGTACGAAGAAATAGACGGCTTCATAGGATTGGCACAGGGTTCTGGCTACACCGTGCGCCCAAACCCGCAAGACGGTCACGCTTACGCTCTGCGTTTCAGGGAAACGGGGGCGGATGGAGACTGGGCAACATTTCGTCAGGCGTTGTTTCACCCGCTTTCCCGAAATCTCGTTTATTTCGGCCACGGCGGACCAAATGGGCTTGGCTACGATCAAAGCAACACGAACCGTTCAATTCTGGCATCCGAAATTGCCGCAAGATTGGCGACAATCCCGAAGGGTCTAACCAACCGGCATGGCTACCGGATGGTGATTCTGGACGGCTGTAGTACCGCAGCGGGAACCTTGCCCGAAAGTTTTGGAATTATTCACAAACAGAATGTTCCGAGCATTGATTACGTTAATGCGTCAATGCGTTTTTCTGCTTTCGCTGGCTGGAGTGCGGATAAATGGGTTGGGTTCCTGAATGGTTCTGCCCCCAATTACGGCCACATTCATTTCATTCAATGGATTCAGTATTACTTGGCACAAGGCTACACCATTAAAGCGGCGAAGGACGCCGCTGCCGGAATGCCAGACGTTACCTTCGTCAATACCGGCGAACTGAAGATTTTCGGCTGCTGGGACTTGACGTTCTGGGGCCACAACAATTGAGGTAATTATGATGGAACTGGTTCACATGACGGCCACGTACTCAAATGCAATGCTTGTGGCCATTCTCCCGCACATTTCGGATTTCGCAAAGAAATTGGATTTGCCTATACCGCAGCCGATAACTGCTGCTCAGGTGCAGGAATTCAGGCCGTCGCCCGTCAAAGATTTCATCGGCGGCGGCGTGATGCTGACTAACGGGTACTGGTTTGCCTTCAATAACGGCTATGTAAACAGTTTTCGCTCGCCCGATAACGTCTTTTGCGACCAAGACCCGGCTGCCCATTGGCCGAAGTATGCTTACGGCAAGGACAACATGACGACCAACGATGCAATTGCACTCGCACGAGAGTCACTAAACAAACTCGGCTATTCGCCCGAACTTTTGGGTTGCGATGCTCCACCCAAATCGGTGACTGGCCCACATGACACAAACGACGGCCACCATGTTCCGCATTGTCAAATACGCTGGGAGCGTTATCCAGCACCGAAAACGGCAGAGGAACAGGCGGGCAATGATGTTGTGACGGTTGAAATCAATATGGAAGAAAAGACCGTTGCTGGGTTGAGCGCGATTAGCAAAAAGCTCTGGAAATCTCCGCCGAAACTGAGTGTGGAACCGGAACTTGAAAGCGACTACAAGAACCGCAACAAGCTTGGCTCCATGTTTATCCGCACCAACGCTCCGGCATCTCTGCCAAAATAGAAATCTTCGGGTACCGGCTTGCCCGGTCCGGCGTGGCAGCCGAGTGCGGACGCCAGATTCGGTTCGACAGAGAGCAGAATCTTTGCGCGAGCTTTCGACTATGACGCTGGCCTAACAAGGTCACTGGAGCGAACAGCCGCCCCGCTTCGCAGTTCGAGAGTCGCGGGCTTCGGCGACGCGCTCTGGTTGTCGGGAGTCACGGGCGTTATCACGGCGGGGCGGCTGTCGCTCAGTTCTGGCGTTAGGCATCGAACCATGAGGAGCAACAATGAACCACCAACCCACCAATGAAATGAACGAAGCAACCCAGTTCGGCGGCTTTTGGTACGTGTCGGGGCTTACTTTATTGATGTGGTAGTTCTTATTATCCCTCTCTTGCTTATCTCATTTTTATTCCGCTCTGTGACCCCCGCTGCCGATGAAATGGAGCAGGCGATCGTAGAGATTATGGATTCCATTTTGTCGCTAGTTGTTTGGTGGGTATATTTTGCTGTCTTGCACTCATCCAAATGGCAGGCGTCTATTGGTAAGAAGGCGGTTGGGTTGAAGGTTGTTGATGAGAACGGAAATCGAATTTCGTTTGGCAGAGCTACTGGACGATATTTCGCTGAATTCCTTTCGGCGTTGATTCTCGGCATCGGATACATGATGGTCGGATGGACCAAAAAGAAGCAGGGGCTTCATGATATGATTGCAGGAACGTTTGTCATAAAGGCAGAAAATGCCTAACAAGGCGCTCCACCAGACGGCAATTCCGCTGCGCTCCATTGCCGCCGGTGAGCTTTGACGTTAGCCCGTGACGTCGCGGGCGAGTCGAACACGCACAAGAAATCGGAGACCACCAAATGAAAACAAAAACCAGAACAACGACATGAATCAGCACAGCACTCATCGCGTTGGCTCTCGCCACCGCGAGCATCGCACAATCGCCGCCGAACCCACCGGATGGCGGCGGCTCAACTAACAACACGCCCATTGACTGGGAGGCCATCCAAGCCCAACTGCGGACGCAGTTCACCAACGACTTCGCGCCGTGGTTGCATCCCAACGAGATGACCGAGGAGGGCTTGGCCCTCTCCGCCAGTTTTGCCGCTTGGCAGAGCGGCGGGGCCACACAGCAGTTATTTTCGTTGGCGCAGTCCCTTGGCAACATGCAGGCAGCGCAGGCCGCCGAGGCCACCAACTTCGCGGCGGCCAACGGCTGGCCGCTGCGCATGACCAACGAGAACAACACGCTGGCCATCTTGGTGGGCGTGGAGAATGGACAACCGGTTTATATCGCGCCCTACAACGCCGCCGCCGCAGACACGGTTGGAACGGACGAGTTGTGGACGAACGGGAGTTCCAGTCTGAATCTCAATGGCGAGGGAACGCAGGTCGCCGTTTGGGACATCGGCGATGCTCGGCTCACGCATCGGGAGTTCACAACAAACGGCGTCCGCATTGTGAAGTTGGACGCTGCGAGTCCAGATGGGATGCAAGACCACGCCACGCACGTTTCCGGGACGGCGGGAGCCTACGGCGTAACCGCCGCCGCCAAAGGCATGGCAAACCGGGGGGTGGTTCTCTACAGCGACCAGCGTGGGGACTATGACGAGATGCCCAGACACTTCGCCACCAATTATTTTCGTCTCTCGAACCATTCCTACGGGCGAGCAAACATTGGTTGGTATGGCACGTTCAACTACTTGGGCACCAATTACCCTGTCTGGTGGGGCGACACTGCCTACAGCCAGAGCGAGGACTACAAATTCGGTCTTTACGACACCAACTCGCAGAGCATTGACCGCATTGCCTATTCGAGCCGCTATTACCTGCCTGTGTGGGCGGCGGGCAACGAGCGCGGTGCCCGCGGCAAACCCGCCATCAGCCAAGCCAACGGCCATATCGGTTTTTCCAACCAAGTCGCCTATTTATTCACCGGCGTCACTCGACCGGATGATGGTGGGGCCACCGGTTACGACACGCTCCCACCACAGGGTCTGGCCAAGAACGCCCTGACCGTCGGAGCGGTCAGCAATATCGTGGGCGGCTACGCCGGCTCCAACACCGTCGCCATGTCCACGTTCAGCAGCTTCGGCCCGGCGGACGATGGCCGCATCAAACCGGACGTGGTGGGCATGGGCGTCAACGTGTATTCGACTGGCTCGCTGTTCGACAGCGACTACTACACCGACTCGGGCACGAGCATGGCCAGCCCGAATGTGTGCGGCTCGCTCAATCTGCTGGTGCAGTTACACAACCGCTACGCCGGCACCAACCAGCCGATGCTCTCCTCGACGCTGCGCGGACTGGCGATTCACACGGCGGACGAAGCGGGCACGACGGCAGGACCGGACTACCGATTTGGTTGGGGCTTGCTGAACGTGCTCAAGGCCGCGCGATTGCTGACGAACAATTTCGTAAGCGGCTCGCTTCCATTCCTCAAAGAGGTCAAACTTGTCAACGGCGATTCCATTGAGTTCCCGGTGGTAGCGAAGGGTGGAGAACCGCTCAAGATTGACGTGTGGTGGACAGACCCGGCGGGGAACCCCCAGCCCACCGCGTTGGACCCGACCAATCGCGTGTTGGTCAACGACGTGGATTTGCGCGTCCTCCGCAGCGGCGTCACCAATTTCCCGTGGCGGCTGAACCCGGCGGCTCCGGCCAATGCGGCCACGACGGGCGACAACGACACGGACAACGGCGAGCAAGTCGTTGTCGCCAACCCCGTCACGAACGGGGTCTATCTGGTGCGCATTACGCACAAGGGCACGCTAAAAGATCACACTGGCGCGACCGCCGACTTGTGGGTTTCCATTTTCGCCAGCGGCATTGTGCCGCAGTCGGAGCCGCCGCTAGCGATTGAGCGGATTGCGCAGGCGAGCACCAACACGGTGGCGTTGCGTTGGGTGGCCAACGTAGGCCGCATTTATCAGTTGCAGCACCGCGACAATGTGGATTCCGGGACATGGTCGCCAGCAACGGGCGAAATCAGCGCGACCAAGACGAACGTGGCGGTGGAGCTGCCGTTGACTGGCAGCAGCCGGTTCTACCGGCTGGTGCGCGTGCGTTAAGTCCCATGAATGCACTGCGCACGGTTTCTTGGTTGAGCGTCTTCGCCTGCGGGCTGCTGTGTGGCCCGCAGGCGGACGCTCAGGGCACCATCGTTCACACTGTGTTGAGCAACACCCACGGCGGGTTGTTCGGACCGGAGGGTGTCCCAGTTTACAACGCTGGATTCGGAGGTCCGTGGTCAACCCTCTCCGTGGATTTGAATCATGACGGCACAGAGGACTTTCGCGTAGTGGCGACAGGAACGGTGACTTACGGTTTCCAGATGGAGGGGAACAGCCTCAATGCTGTTTGGTCCCGTCCCACCGGAGGCTTTGACATCGGCGCACTGATTGTCCCGTTACAGTTCGGAACCGAAATTGGGAGCAATCTACCTTCTTCCGACGAGTGGACTCTCACCGAGCATGGCCCTTTTGGTGTGCTAGGCCCCGGTTTCAGCAGTTACAGTTCGGCGGGAGTCGTCGGTCTTTTCGTGAACATGACCGCCTATGCTGGGCTACAATTCTCCATTGGTGCGAACACCCACTACGGCTGGATTAAGGTGCAGGAGATACCAGGACTGGCGGGAGGAGGCATCGTTTACGAGTATGCCTACGAGACGCGCCCCGGCGTTCCCATTCTTGCTGGGGCAGTTCCGGAGCCTTCGACATGGGCATTGTTGATTCTCGGAGGAGGTTTGTTTGCTTGGTGCAGACGGAAACGAAATGCAGCAAGGGGCTAACCAGATCACTGGAGCGAACAGCCGCCCCGCTTCGCAGTTTGGGAGTCGCGGGCTTCGGCCACGCGCTCTGGTGGTCGGGAGTCACGGGCGTTATCACGGCGGGGCGGCTGTCGCTCAGTTCTGGCGTTGGGCGCAACAACGCCCGCGCAAGAGAAAGGCAACACAATGAGAAAATGGAAAGTAACGTTCTATCTGAACGGACACGGCATGGAGACCATCATCCATGCACCATCGCAGTCCCAGGCAATCACGATGATCAAGGCGCAGTATCCCAACGCCAGCAGCATCAACGCAGTTGAGATTCACTGAGAGAGGCAACTATGCCCACCATTGGCCAGAAGGCGGAGCAGGTGTCATTAGAGGGTCGGCCATGCACCGTCATCCTGAAGGACGGGAGGCGTATTCAGTGCGAGCGTGTCGTCACTGTCAGTCCGGCGCTCGTCGCCACGCATAGCGGCACGATTGACGTGCTGTGCAGTGGGCAGACCGAGCAGTTCTACATTGACGACATACAGGACATTCAGTAGCGCACCAGAATCGCCCAACAAGGTCACTGGAGCGAACAGCCGCCCCGCTCTTCCGTTCGGAGCGGGGCGGCAATTCCAACGCGTCTCGTGCGCTCGACCCTCGCCGTCGACGGCGGTCGTTCAGTTCTGACGTCCGACAAGGATTTTTTTAGGATTTTTTCGCGGGATGTTTGCAAGGGCTTTTGCCCAAGTCCACGCGGTCGAACAACGCCACCACCGGGCTGCCCGCTCGGCGCAGCGCCGCCTCGTACCGCGCCTCGTCATAGGGTCGCCGGTCCTGCCAGCAGCGCCAGATCACCCGTTGCCACTTGAACGCCAGCGCCCGCACCGCCGTGTGATGCGGACAACCCTTGCTCCGTTGTTGCCGATAGAACGCGCCCGCCCACCGACTCCACCGGATGCTCTCCCTGGCATATTCGTGGAAGCTTTGCCGGTGGAACTTGGGACAGCAGTAGCGCCGGTGGATGCGGCCGCTCCCGGCGAAGCGCTCCCGGTCCGCCCCCAGGCTGGCCAGCAACCGCGGGCCCAACACCGGTCCGGCTCCCGGCAGACTGGCGAAGATCCCATGGTCGGGATGCGCCGCATAGGCTGCGGCGATCTGCCGGTCGAACTCCGCGATCGTCCGCACCACGGCCTGCAACTGGCGAGCGAGCCGTTGCACCCGCAGCGCGAAGCTTCCGATCCCCGCCGTCTCGTCGGTCACCGGCACCGCCTTCTCGATCAAGGCCAGGCGTTGCTCCAGCAGTTTCGCACTCCGGCTGCCGTGCCGGTAGTAAAACGCTTTGAGCGTCGCGGGTTTGGCCTTTTGCACGGTTTGCA
>MWDV01000396.1 GCA_002070715.1 Verrucomicrobia bacterium ADurb.Bin118 | reverse complement strand
CCGAGAATGCGATCCCAGATGAGATTGTATTTCTGACTCCACGTGCCGGGTTTGTCGAACGCCAGTCGGAAATGATCGCCGTCATCGGCTTCCTTCATCCAGCGTTGGGCGAAGGCGCGCGCGAGCTCCCGGTATTCGCCGGCCTTGGCGTGATCCCCGCGCAGTTCACATAATTTGGCAAACGCGCCCAGGCCGACAATGGCCTTCGCACTCAGATTGACATTGTGCGCCAGGTGTCCGGCAAAATCGTCCGTGCACAACTGATTCTCCGGATCGAAGCCGCGGGCCTTGAGATACTCAGCCCATTTTTCAAGTGTGGGCCACCACTGCCCGGCAAAATCGGCGTTCCCCTCGATTTCGGCAATTGCCGTCATGACGATGAGCACGTTGCCGCTTTCTTCGACCGGCATCTGGTTTTCTTCGGAACGCTCGCCGCCGCCATAGACCTGCCCGTTCGCCTGCGGATACGTGCCGAGGTCGTGCGGCGCAAACGGAAATTTCCAATGCTCGCTGGACGCGTAATTCATGAACGGCACCAGAAACGTCTTGGGCAGGGTGGGGCCGAATAGCAGAAACTGCGGTGACATCGGATAAAAGATGTCACTCGTGCCGATGCAACCGTTGGAATGATTTTCCTTGCTGAATTGCAGCGGTTGCCCGTTGGCGTCGGCCACGAATTTGCCCGCGGCGAAACACTGCCGGTAGACCAGGGCCGCCAGTCGCGCGTATTTCTCGCCACCCGCCTGTCGCAAATCCGTCATCAATTCGGCGTCGAATTTTTCGCAGCGTTGTTGCAGTGAAGCGTAATCGGCCGCCGCCTTTCGCAAAAGCGCCGCGGCGTCATCCCCATTGCGCCGCCAATACGGGCGCAGGTTCTTCTTCATGTATTGGATGGAATACTCGTCATCATAGGCGAGCATGAGCCAGCAGGACACGGGTTGTGATCCAACGGACAGAGGTTGGAACAAGACTTCGGTTTGAAAAGCGTCGGCGGGGCCGGTTGGCGGAGGGTTGGCTTGACCGGAATCCTTGGCGACAATACCAGCTCGATGCACCGACGCTTCCGGGGCGGCCACGTAGAAATAGCCCCAATCAATTCGCAGGTCGTCTCCTTTCTTCGCCAGGACGGGTTGTTCGACCGTGCCGACTTTTAAGACCTCCAGATTTCCGATCTTTTCGTGGCTGGGAGCGACGATTTGACTGGGTATGTTAGCCGCGATTTCCGCCGAAGCATTCTGGCTGATTTCAACTTCGTGTTTTTTTCCATCGGTGGATTTAACTTTCCAAGTCAGATATGTGACCGGTCGGGCGAGCAAATCCAGATCGTCTGGCAACGCGGCCGTCATGAATGTGAGTGTCAGTTGCACACCGGCGCCTTCGAAGGAATAGATCGTGCGGGTCGGCAGCACTTCGAGTTTGGTTTGGGGCAACGCGGGCGCGTCGGCGGGAGTTTTGCCCATTACGCGAAACGGTCGGCCGTCAATCCGCACGAGACTGGTGAGCCGCTGCGGTTTGCTGGTCCAGTGGGCGGTGTCCGCGTCGGTCAGTTTGTCCGCCGGCGACCAGATGCTGAAATAAGGATCGCAGGTCACCAGCGGCACGGCGGGTGGGCGCAAAGGGGGCGGCTCTTGCGCGACGGCGCCCAACACGGCCTGAATTACCAAAGCAACGAACAGCCCCACGACGCCAACAACCCGGCAGCATCCGAGCGTGCGGCAATCCTCTGCCGCTGTGACCTTACCCGCGCCAACACCGGACGGGCCGGCGGGCGATTTGCCATCAACCAACCGCACATCAGTTTCCATGTTCGGTCTCCTTGCTACTCCGTCGAGGCGGGTTGGGGCGGCGGCGTGTAAACTTTCCGGTTCGCCGTCGCGATGCGTTCCACATCCATTTTCACTTCCGCGCGATCATAGGTCATCAACCCGTTGACCTCGATTTCCACGTCGGTGGTCTGCGTGTAAATGGCGGCGCTGAGTCCGTCGCGTCCGGTCAACGGATGCAATTTCTCCAGCAGTTCCACGTAGGCCCGGGTCAGGTCCTGGGCGTTGGTGAAGCTCTTGTAGCCCCAATTTTTTTCGTCCTGCCAGGTGTGGCCCTTGAGCGGCAACCCCAGCCCGCCGAACTCGCCCAGCACCATGGCGCGATCGGTCACCCGCGGCGGCAATCCCGGACCCGGATATTGATGATGGTCAATGATGTCGCCCGCCGGGAAATGATTGCCGCCGCTCGCACCATTCACGAGCCGCGTGGGATCGAGTTGCTTGGTCAGATTCAGAATCCGCACGGTGTCGAACTGACCCCAGCCTTCGTTGAACGGCACCCAGATGACAATGGAGGGATGATTGTACAACCCGGCGATCATGGCGCGCAATTCGTGCTCGAAAATGGCAGTGGATTCGGGCGTCCGCTGCATTTCCTCGCCGTCAATGCCGCTGGGACCTTTCCATTTGGCGCTGCGGTCGCCGCTGGGCAGATCCTGCCAGACCAGCAGGCCAAGTTTGTCGCACCAGTAATACCAGCGGGCGGGCTCGATCTTCACATGCTTGCGCGCCATGTTGAACCCGAGCTTCTTGGTCATTTCGATGTCGTACCGCAACGCGGCGTCGGTGGGCGCGGTATAAAGGCCATCGGGCCAGAACCCTTGATCCAGCGGACCGAATTGGAAATAGGGTTGATTGTTCAGATGCAGACGCAGGTTGCCGTAAGCATCCCGGGCGAGGGAAATTTTGCGCAGGCCGAAATAGCTCTCCACTTCGTCCACCTTCCGGCCGTTCTCCAGCAGGGTCACGCGGAGCCCGTAAAGGAAGGGCGCGTCCGGCGACCACGACCGGGCGTTTGGCACGGAGAGCGTGATTGACGGGCGAATCTGCGGGGGAATGGAACGGGTGGAAATCATTTGCTCAATCATGCCTTCCCGCACGACTTCCGCGCCTTCCAACACCTGCACCTTTACTGTGGGACGCCCGCGATCGCCAAGGCCCCGCGCCTCGATGGTCACCGAGGATTCATCGAGATTGGGGGTGATCTTCAAGTCTTGGAGATGCGCCCGCGACACCGGCTCCAGCCACACCGTCTGCCAGATGCCGCTGGTGGGGGTGTACCAAATCCCGTGGGGATTGCGGACCTGTTTGCCGCGCGGTTGCGGTCCGGCATCGGTCGGATCCCAAACCGCCACCAGGATCTCCTGTTGCCCGCGCGGTTTGAGGGCGGCGGTAATGTCGAAGTTAAACGCGTCGTACCCGCCGCGATGAGTGCCGACCTCCTGGCCGTTCACGTAAACCGTCGTCTCCCAATCCACGGCGCGGTTTGTTTCGTACACCCGCCGCATCACACCGGAAAGCGCGGATTCAATGGGAAAAGGTACGAGGATTTGACCGTCCCAGTGCGTCGGCGCCGCCGCAGCCCGATCGGTGACCGCGTAGGCCCAAAGCCCGTTCAGATTTTGCCAGTCCGCGCGGACCATCTGCGGCCGCGGATATTCCGGATGCGCGTTCCGGGGCGAGACCTCCGCCGCCCAGCGGGTCATCAACGGCCCTTGGGCGGGTTGCCAGGTTTTTGAGGCCGCCAGCGCGGGCATACCGCTTACCAAAACGAGAAGGACAAGACGTTGCAGGATTTGTTTCATAAAGGTGGTTGACGTGAGGATTATTCAGTGATTTTCCATTCCAAGATTCCGCCGGAGAATTTCGGTTGCAGTTGCGCTTCGAGACGCAGGCGGGAAACTTCGAGAGCGGGAAACTGGAGATGATTCCACGCGTCTTTTTTGACGCCCACCGCCGCCGCGCCGGGCACGGTTTTCCACTCCCCGCCCACCGCATGGAGCAACCGCGCCGACTGCGGCACCCGGCAACTGCCCGCGCCAGTGTCATCGAACCAATACACCGCCATGCCCGACACCTTGCGGGGCGCAGCAAAATCGTATTGCACCCACTCCGCACTGCCCGTGCGCGGCCACCAGGTGAAACGGGGGAGGTCATGATCGTTCGAACTGACCGGCTCGATGCCGTCGCACAACGCCTCCACGGAGTCGTGCTCGAAACAATGTGATGCGCTCGCCGAGTAACGGGGCCGGATCAAGGACGCCAAAGGCACACTCTCAGGCGTGCGCGCCAGCCAGACCGCCATCTCATTCGCGCCGCGATGGTTCCAAGCGTAATACGGAATCAATTTCAGTTCGGCAGACTGGGTTTGACGTTGCCCATCATCCGTTCTTTGCACCCGCAACGCGCGCCCCCGCAACATCGTCACCCCGCCCAACAAATCCGCGTGATGCTCCGGCGTCAGTATCGTCTCATCCGGCAACACGGCGTTCAATACCGCCCCGGCGTTATCCGCGCCTTCGGCGCAATACACCAGCGGCCCGCGCTCGATGGCAATGCGGCCGAGGTTATCCTTGACCGCCTCATGCGCGATCACCCGACGCACCGGCATCGGCAGATTGATCGTCACTTCGTCACCCGGTTGCCACACGCGTCGGAGCGCCAGAAAACCGTCCCGCACCGGACCGCCCTCGAATTCACGTCCGTTGATATGGATTTGGAACGCGGTTGTAGTCTGCTTCTCCGTCGGCGCCGTAGCGGCGTATCGGTACAAATCACTGGGCACGGGCTGGCCCAACACCCAGCCAGGAATGCGCAGGTTGACCGTGAATTCGCCCGCTTGATCCGGATCAATCCCCAAGCGCACGCTCCCCGCCCACGGATACCGCGTCTGTTGCGTCAACCGCACCGTACGCTCCCCCACCCGGGCGGTCGCGCGGCTCCCGATGAACAGGTTCACGTACAGCGTCTCCCCGCGCGTGGCGTAAATATATCCCGCGATGGACGGGATGAACCGCACCACATTCACCGGACAACAGGAGCACCCAAACCACGGCGCGCGTTCGGTCCCGCCTTGATTGAATTTCGTGCGCCCGTCGGTTTCGAGCGGATTGGGATAGAAAAAACGATCGCCACTCAACGCCACGCCGCTGAGGAAGCCGTTGTAAAGCACCCGTTCCAGGACATCCACGTATGCCGCCCGCCCGTGCAGCAGGAACAGGCGATGATTCCAAAACACGTTGGCGATGGCCGCGCAGGTTTCGAGGTAGGCGGTTCGATTGGGCAACTCGTAGGCCGCGCCAAAGGCCTCGCCCGATCGCCGGGCGCCGATGCCGCCGGTGAGATGCAGTTTGTGATCCACCACGTCGGTCCACAGCCGGTCAATCGCCGCCGTGTAGCGGGCGTCGCCGGTCAGGGCCGCCACGTCCGCCACGCCGCTGTAAAAATAAGCCGCCCGCACCGCGTGCCCCACGGCCTCGGTCTGCTCAAAAATGGGCGCGTGATCCTGTTGATAGGGACCCCGCAATGCGTGCGTGTCCGCCCGGCCGCGCAGGTCCACAAAGAACCGGGCTAACCGCAGATACTTTTCCTCCCCGGTGACGCGATAGAGCTTCACCAAACCGATCTCGATTTCCTGATGCCCCGGCGGTTCCTGCACTTTGCCCGGACCAAACGTGTCGCACAACAGATCGGCGTTCTTGAGCGCGACCTGCAACAGCGACCGCTTGCCGGTGGCCTGGAAATGCGCCACCGCCGCCTCGTAGAGATGCCCGACGTTGTAAAGTTCATGGCTGACGGAGAGATTGGACCAGCGGGTTGGCCCGAAAAATTTCACCCGGCATTGCGGATCAATCGTGCGCGCGGTGTAGAGATACCCGTCCGGCTCCTGCGCCGCCGCGATTTTGACGATGAGTTCGTCCAGATATTGATCGAGCTTCGGATCCGGGTGCATCGCCAGAATGTAGGCGGCGCCTTCCATGACCTTGAACACATCCGAATCATCAAACGGCGTGCCTTGAAACTCGCCGGGCATCAGTTTGCCGGCTTTGGCGAAATTATCTATGCGCCCGGTCTCCTCGCACTTGTGGAAGTCATACCAGACCGTGACCACCCGGTTGGTTTCAAACCGCGGCGTCCAAAAATCGTCCCGCACCTGAACCGCGTTCAGCGGCACGGGTTGAATGGGATAATCGCGCGCCCCGGCCGCCACGGCACAAACCACCAGCAGCGGCAACGTCCGGAGGAAATTTCGATAAATCATGGCAGTGAGCGGCCCGGGATGGGGAGAGCTGATGTTTCAATGCAAATTCGCTTCATCACTGGGTGGCG
>MWDV01000395.1 GCA_002070715.1 Verrucomicrobia bacterium ADurb.Bin118 | reverse complement strand
GCACAAGCGGGCCGCCTCCCGGGTTAATTCGTCGCCTTTGGTTTGTTCCGAGCCGTTGCTCAAAATGCCCACCCGGGGTTGGGGATGATGCAGAATTTCCCGGGCGTAGAGGTTGCCCATCACGGCAAACTGGGCGAGGTGCAGCGGTTCGGCCACGGCGTTGGCGCCCGCGTCCAGCAACACAAAATCACCCGTGCGCGAGGGCATGCGACAAGCGAGAGCCGGGCGTTCCACCCCCGGCAGCCGGCCCAATTTCATGGAGCCCGCCACCAACGCCCCGGTGTTGCCGGGTGAAATCACCGCATCCGCCCGTCCGCTGCGGACCAGCTCGATCGCCCGCACCAGGGAGGAATCCTTTTTCTTGCGGATGCTCTCGAGCGGCTTGTCTTCCATGCCCAGCACTTCGCTGGCGTGGACAATTTCCACGCGGGCATCGGCCAGCCCGGCACGCTGGCAAGTGGCTTCAATGTCCGCCTGACGGCCCACGAGCAGGACGCGGGTGAGCCCGGTTTCCGATTGAATGGCTTGCTTGACGCCGGCGATGACAACCTCGCAACCGTGGTCGCCACCCATGACATCCACTGCAATGCGCATAATGCGGCCAGCCGGCGCGCCGCAGCACCGCCGGCGAGGGGGAAAATCAAGCGCCCGCTTTGACGGTCAAAATCTGGCGTCCCTTGTAGTAGCCGCACGCGGGACAGACCCGGTGGGGACGGGCGGGCGCGCCGCATTGGGGGCACACCGCCAGTTGGGGCAATTGCAGCACACTATTATAAGCCCGGCGCATGCGCTGCCGGCTTCGTGAAGGTTTACGCTTCGGAACGGCCATAATTCGATCAACAATCGTTAAAGTTTCAATTTATCCAACTTCGCCCAAACAGACGAAAACTCCGCCTCGGTGGCATTGCTTTGGGAATGGGCTTTGCCTGCATCCGCCGTCAATCCGGGACATTCCGGCCGACACAACGGATGTTGCGGAAACTCCAGCAAAATATCTTCCCGCACAAAACGCGTCAAGTCCACGAAATCACCCTCGGGAACGACCCGGTCCTCGCCGGTGAGCGGGACATCGCCGACCCAATCCGCCAGCCGCAGCGTCTGCGTAAACGGCGTCAAACAGCGCGCGCACCGGCAGGCCAGGTCCAGTTCCAGCCAGCCCTGCAATACCAAGTTCTCCGTCAGGCGTTTGACCCGGAAATGATAGCGCAACGCGTCCCGCACCGCGATTAATTCATCGCGGGTTTCCAAGTCCAGTTCGGCCACCGGCAATTCACCTTGGAGCGTGATTTCCTCCTGCTCCAAGTGGCGCAGATTCACTCGTAACGACATGATTTCGGTCAAATTTGCGAACGGGCCAATTTGCGCTGGAGCGCCTGGCGCACATGAGGCGGCACAAACGGGCGCACGTCCCCGCCGAGCAGGGCAATCTCCTTCACCATCCGCGAACTGAGGAAGGTGTAGGTGTCCTTCGGCATCATGAAAATGGTTTCCACTTGATCGTTCAATTTCCGGTTCATCAAGGCCAGTTGAAATTCAAATTCAAAATCTGACACCGCGCGCAATCCGCGCAGCACCGCCTGCGCCCGGCGTTTGATGACATAATCCACCAACAACCCCGGGAACGCGTCCGCTTCCACGTTGGGCAGCCCCCGGATGGCGCGCGTGATCAAGGCCACCCGTTCCTTCACGGTGAACAACGGGGTTTTGCTGTCATTGCGGGCCACCGCCACGATGACCCGGTCAAACAGCTTCCCCGCGCGCGCCGCGACGTCCAGATGCCCATAGGTGATGGGATCAAAGCTCCCCGCATAAATGACGGTCCGCATAAGGGGCAGTGTAACAGGGCTTGGACCGATGCCTAGTCGGAAAAAATTCGCGGCCCCGCCCGCCGGCGCGCCCCGGTTCCGGCGTTGCCAACCGTCGCGCCCCCTTTTAGGATGCGCCCCAAGCTGCGGTTGACCTCAGCCGCGGATGCGCATGGCGGATTACAAAGTCAAATTCGAGGTCTTCGAAGGCCCGCTCGATTTGCTCCTTTACCTCATCAAAAAGGAGGAGGTGGATATTTACGCCATCAACCTCACCCGGCTGGCCACGCAATTCATCGAATACATCGAGTTGATGCGGCAATTCGATCTGGAGATTGCCGGCGAATTCGTGGTCATGGCCGCCACGCTCATGCTCATCAAAAGCCGCGAACTGCTCCCGGTGGATCAACAGACCCCCTTGGAAGGCGAGGAGGACGGCCCCGATCCCCGCGGGGAACTCATCCGCCAGCTCGTGGAATACAAAAAATTCAAGGACGCCGCCGGACGCCTGCAGGAACTGGAACTGCGGCAGGAAGCCATTTTTCCCCGCGTCCCCGGCCCGTTGGACCTGGGGGATGAACCCGCCCCGCCCAAGCCCGATGTCTCCATCTTTGACCTGCTCAACGCGGTCAATCACATCTTGAAACGCTTCACCGCCCCGGAGGATTCGCACGACCTGTTCGAGGATCGCTGGACCGTCAGCGAAAAGATCGAGGAGATTCGGCGGGCGGTGGCGGCGCGCACGCGCCTGCGGTTTGCCGACTTGTTCGCCGGGGCGGCCAGCCGGTTGGAAGTCGTGGCCGCGTTCCTCGCCTTGTTGGAATTGATTCGCCTCCGCCAACTCAGCGCGGTCCAGAACGAGGAGTTTGGCGAAATTGAAATCTTCCGGACCGACCCTTGGCCTCCGGCGGCGGAGTCCGACGCGGTCGAAGTGACCTCCGCCTCCGCGCCCCCCGATTCGCCGCGCCCGGTCTCCGAGGCTGATTCCTCCCCCGCCCCCTCTGAATAGCATGGAACTCAAATTCATTTTGGAAGCGCTCCTGTTCTCGGCCCAAAAGCCCCTGACCCCCAAGGAACTTCGCGACGTGCTGGTCGCTGCGGGCACGGGCGACCAGGCGGACGACGCCACCCGCGCTTGGCGCCGGGTGAAAGAGACGGAATTGGAAACCGCACTGGCGGAACTGGCGCGGGAACACGCTGCAGCGGAGCGCAGTTACCGGCTTGTGTGCGTGGCCGGGGCCTGGCAGTTTGTCACGCAACCGGATTTTGCGTCGTGGGTGCGGGCGCTCGTCGGGGTCAAGGTGCGACCGCCCCGGCTTTCCCAACCCGCGCTTGAGACTCTGGCCATCGTGGCCTACCGCCAACCGATCACCCGGGCGGAGATCGAGCAGATTCGCGGCGTCAATGTGGATGGCGTGATGCAAACCCTGTTGGAGCGAGGCCTGCTGGAAAACGTGGGCCGGGCGGAGGTGGTGGGCCGTCCCATGACCTACGGCACCACCCCGTTGTTCCTCGAGTATTTCGGCCTTCGGAGCCTGGAGGATTTGCCCGCCGCCGATGAATTGCGCCGCTTGGTGATCGAAAAACCGCCCGCCTTGGTCACCGTGGACCCGGGCCTGGCCACCGCGCCGCCGGAGCAACTGCAGTTGCCGCCCGAACCGGCCCCGCTGACCGCCTCCACCCCGCCGGCTGAATGTCCCACTCCCGCCGAACCGCCCCCGCCGTCCCCGGAGAAAGAGGCGGACGTTTGATCCGGACCGGACGCATAACCTTCGTCACCACCGCGCTTGATTTCAGCCGAACCCAACCGGCTCGGCAGGAGCGGACGCGGGCCGAGGGCCGGCCCTCGGCTGACGTGAGCCGTACTCGCAAGGCCACTGGAAGCGCTGGATTTTTGGCTGGAATGGACGCGCGTCTGCTGCTACATCTTGCTTGGCGCGGAAACATGAGACCGATGCCAATACAACTACAACGCCACGGCAATCGCCGGTCCGGCCGCTGGAAAGCCCGCCAGCCCCGTCGTTCCACGCCTACAACACACCGCCGCCGCCCATCCTGCCGGAGGTCTGATTCTCGTTTCGTCTCCGATTGGCCAAATGCCGATCCTATCGGGGAACTCGGATTTGAGCTTATCCGTTCCGCGGGCAAGCCCAAGAGAACGTTGGATATCAACCTCTATGCCTTTGTCCTGAATAATCCGGTCAACAACGTTGACTATCTCGGGTTGTCCTCGTTGGTGGCGCAATTCTGGGCTGCGTTAGCGGCTGGTGATTTGGAAATGGCTGCCCTCATTTTGGAGGAGCTTGGCGCTTCTTCCTATCCGGCATTGGCTGCGGCTCTTGCGAATGCTCAGCGAATAGCTGACCTGATCAGCCGGATTTCCATCAATTGGCAACACGCTTCACGTTGCTGTCGGCTGGGGAATATGTCCTTGGATCAAGCAACCAAAGCAATTGCGGAGGTCATAGCAAAAGGAGGCACTACCTTCAAGACGTGGGTGCAGGGCGGTCAGACGATGGTTTCAGGCACTTTTACGGCAAACGGTGTCACATATAGCTTTACTGGCAGAGTCACGCCCGAAGGCTTATACCAAATCGGAACTGTCTGCGAAGGTGTGCATCGACTTGCAAAATGAACAGCACGCAACTTGATCGCGTTGAAATACGCTTGCTTTCACTTCTTTTGGTAGGCTGTGGCTGTCCTCCTGAAGAGGTCGGCAAACTGTTGGCGAGTGGCGCTGTTTCGAGGTATCTCTCGGGAAGTCCGCCAATAACGGTGTTTCGCCTTGGTCAGGTGTCTTTCCCATTTCAATCTGACCCTCACCAAACCCTTTTAGTAGAGGTGCGTTTTACTGTTGGTGAGAAGGTAATACAGTGGCTGCTGCTGCGCTATCCCAGCGGCGAATGTGAGGTCGAGGCTTTGGTGAATGGTGGTTCTGAACCCTGGGTTTCCCCAGCTGAGATTCCCGCCCAATTAGATGTCTTGTTCGGAAAGGAAGTTGTTTGAGTTTGTTGTGTTTGCCTGCTCAAGCCCGCCCGGTGTCCCGCACAAAAGGTGTAAAGAATCTAGCTCGTCTGATACCGTTTCCAATGTTGTTCACCAGGGCGCGGAGCGACATTTCGGGCAGCAGGAGCGCCGTCGGCGCGGCATCTTTGTAGCCAACGCAGCCCCTAACATTTTGAGCCCCGTCAGGGGCGGCATTTTCCCTCCTTTTGCGCCCAGGATTGGAGGCAACGGCGATTGGGTTGATACCAGTTCTAATTCGTAATTGCACTATTCTCCGCTGCGATAGCGTTTACCTGTTGGACCAACCAAGGATGAGAAACTAACCGCCGCACGCGCGCGGCACTCTCATCGAGAGGCCGCAACTCCTCCTCCAGCGCCTGCTCCAACGACTCCAAGGTGTGCCACAGTGTGTTGGCGATGCGGTCCTTGATGAGGTCGCCAATAGCTGCCACCGGATTGAGCTCCGGACGGTAAGGGGGCAGCGCGATCCAGTGGATGCGGGCAGGCAACTCCGGGCTGCCCGCAGCCGGATGAAAACCGGCCTGATCCCAGAGGACCCCATGCTCCGCCTCCGGATCCCGGGCCGCCAAGTGCTCCAGGAATAAACGGCTCATCCCCAAGTTGACCTCGGGCAGACAGAGAAACTGAGCGGCATGGTCGCCATCCACCTCCAGCGCGCTGTAGAGAT
>MWDV01000394.1 GCA_002070715.1 Verrucomicrobia bacterium ADurb.Bin118 | reverse complement strand
ACTGGTCGAATTGCTGGCCCAAGCCTAATCCCCTCCCATGCCGGGTTCGCTTTTATCGCTCATCACGGCCGCCGACGCCGCGACGCGGCATCAATCGCTCGACGCCCGGTGCGCCACTCTTTCCGCCGCTGAACTGCTGGCCGAGTGCGCGGCACTGGATGATTTCCGGCGGCGTCGGGACAATCTTTACGAACGGGTCCGCGCATTGTTTTTCCTCTACGCGATTCACCGGTTTCATTTGCCGGCCAAGCTGGCGGCCTCCGCGCGGGCGCCGGGGCGGATTCCTTTTTCCGGATACGAACATCTGCTCCAGCGCCGGTTTGAGGAAGCCCTCGAATGTTTCCTGACCGCCCAATCGGCTGACGGACCAAGTGACGGACTGTGCAGTGCCCTGGCCGCCGCGTATCACCGGCTGGCCTTTCAAACGCTGGCCAATCAGGTGCGCCGCAGCGTGCGCTCGGTGCGCGGCAATCAATGGATGTTCCGCATGGGGCATCCCGCCGATCAACCGCTGCGGATTCATCCCGGGTTGACCGTGCGTGATGCGAGTGGCGCGTATCCGATTTTGCGCGAGCGCACCCCCGTCCGCATGGACCTCACCCATTGCGGCTGGAGCGACATCTTTTTCCTCGGCATGGATTATCCCGAGGGTGCCAAGGTGCTGAATGTGTCCATTGACTTGGGGGTGCATGGCCGCGATCCAACGCCGCGCCCGCCGGTGGAAGCCTATTTGCGCGTCATCGAAGAACCGCTGTTGCGGCTGGTCAGTGTGGACCTGGGCTGCGCGGCGGATCTCACGCATCTGGCCGAGGTGTTTGATTTCGCGAAGGATTATCTGGGCCTGCTCAAGGCGGCGGTCATCGCGTCCGGAATTGTGCCGCCCGGAATCGAAGGCTCGGGGCAAAGCCTGGCTGATTTGCTCGCGCGCATCGTGGGCCCGGGGCGCGGCCTGGAAATTGTCAGCCGGGTGAACGGGATCCCGAAAGGATCGCGTCTCGCGGTTTCCACAAACCTGCTCGCCGCGCTGATCAGCGTCTGCATGCGCGCGACCAGACAGGCGCGCTCGCTCACCGGGCCGCTGGCGGAAAACGAGCGGCGGATCGTCTTGGCGCGGGCGTTGTTGGGCGAATGGCTGGGCGGTTCGGGCGGCGGCTGGCAGGACTCCGGCGGCGTGTGGCCCGGCATGAAACTCATTGAAGGCGCGCTGGCTGCGGAAGGCGATCCGGAATGCGGCATCAGCCGGGGCCGGCTCATGCCGACGCACCGGCTTTTCACCGAAGCCGATTGCTCCCCGGAAACACGCGCCCAACTGCAGGACAGCCTGGTCTTGGTCCACGGCGGCATGGCGCAAAACGTCGGGCCGATTTTGGAAATGGTCACGGAGAAATACCTGTTGCGCTGCGGCCCGGAGTGGCAGGCCCGTCTGAGCATGCTGGGGATTCTTGAGGACATCCTGGCCGCCTTGCGCCGGGGGGATGTCCCCGCGATTGGCGCGGCCACCACGCGCAACTTCCAACAACCGATCCAAACCATCATCCCGTGGGCCTCGAACTATTACACCGAAACCCTCATCGCCCGCGCGCGGGACGCGTTCGGCCCGGATTTCTGGGGTTTCTGGATGCTGGGCGGCATGAGCGGCGGCGGCATGGGATTCATTTTTGCGCCGCATCGCAAGGCCGAGGCGCAAGCCCGGCTCCAAACCATCATGTCCCGCGCGAAACAAGAATTACAGCACGCCCTGCCGTTCGCCATGGAGCCCGTGGTGTATGACTTCGCCCTCAACGAACGCGGCACGTTTGCCGATCTGCTCGTGGACGAGGCCAATCTGATGCCGGGCGGGTATTACGCGCTCCTGGTGCCGCCGTTGCTGAAACTGGATCGCAACGCCCTTTCCCCGCTGCGCCGGGCGGAGTTGGACAAATTTGGCGCCGCCTGCCGGACGCAACCGGAATTGCGCGGCATGGTGCAGACGCTGTTTGACGCCCTGCTGCCCCGCAGTCAGGCGGAAGACGGCGCCGGTAAATCGTTGGCGGCTTTGCTGGCGGAATATGGTTTTGATCGCGTCCAGCACGAACAGATCCGCGCCGATCTCAAAGACGGCCGGATTGGATTGACCCAAAACCGGCTCCCCGCCAGCACCGTGATTGAGGAGGTTCAACCGACGGACCTCACGGTGGCGGAGGCGACCTCCACGGAGACGGCGGCATTTGCCGCGCAAGGGTTGGCGGCGCTCCGCCGGGGCGAAGTGGCGGTGGTCACGCTGGCGGCCGGGGCGGGGTCGCGTTGGACCCAAGGCGCGGGCGTGGTCAAGGCATTGCATCCTTTCTGCCGGTTGGCAGGCCGACACCGCACCTTCATCGAAACCCATCTGGCCAAGAGCCGGCGGATTTCCCGGCAGGCCGGCACCTGGCTGCCGCATCTCATCACCACGAGTTACCTGTCCCATACGCCGACGCAGGAATTTTTGACGCGCCAGAATCATTACGGCTACGAAGGTCCGGTGCGGTTGTCGCCGGGCAAATTCATCGGCCTGCGCCTGGTGCCGACCGAACGCGACCTGCGGTTCCTATGGGAGGAGATGCCGCAACAACTACTCGATGAACAGGCGCAGAAAGTTCGGGACAGCCTGCAAGCGGCGCTCATCGGATGGGCGCGCAGCGTCGGCGAAGCCAGCGATTACACCAATAATCTGCCGTTGCAATGCCTGCATCCCGTGGGCCACTGGTATGAAATCCCCAACCTGCTCCGCAACGGCGTGCTGGGACAATTGCTGCGCGAACGGCCCCAATTGCGCCACCTCATGCTCCACAACATTGACACGCTCGGCGCGGACGTGGACCCGGCGCTGCTGGGGCGGCATCTGGCGAGCGGCGCCTGCCTGACTTTTGAAGTCATCACGCGGCGTCTTGAGGATCGCGGCGGCGGCCTGGCCCGCGTGAACGGACGGGTCCGGTTGGTGGAGGGCCTCGCCCTGCCGCGCGAGGAGATCGAGTTCCGTCTGGCCTATTACAACTCCAACACCTGCTGGATTGACCTGGACCAGTTGTTGACGGTTTTCGAACTCACGCGCCCCGACATCCTCAAGACAGCCGAGGGAGACGCCGAAACCGACGCGAAAATCACGGCGGCCATCCGCCGGCTGGCGGCGAAAATGCCCACGTACGTCACGATCAAAGATGTGAAGAAACGATGGGGCCACGGCCAGGAAGACGTGTTCCCAGTGTGCCAATTCGAGAAGCTCTGGGTGGACATGAGCGCGCTGCCCGAAATTGACACGCGGTTTGTGGTCGTCCCGCGGTTGCGCGGACAACAACTCAAGGACCCGGCCCAACTGGACGGCTGGTTGCGCGATGGCTCGGCGGCCCACCTCGAGCGCTTATGCGCGTGGTCCTGACTCTGACGGACCTGTCGCGCGACGCTGGTCCGGGTGCGGTTGGCATTTTTTCAAGCGCGGACTTTTCTTACGCGGTGCGGTTGCGGTAAAATGCCGCCCATGAACACTGCTTTGACTCGTCGGGCTTTCTTGAAACGAACTGCGCTGGCGGCGGGCGCCCTGTCTGTCGCTCCCTACAACCTCCTCCACGCCCGGAACGCCGGGGATAAAATCCGGTGTGTCCAGATCGGCTGCGGCGGACGCGGCATGTCGCATTTGAGCGCCACGCTCAACGAACATCTGGTCGCTATTGTGGACGTGGACGAGAGCCGCCATGCTGCGGTCTTCAAGTGGTTCCAAGACAAACAACGCGACGCGACCCACGTCCAGGTTTTCACCGATTACCGGCGGGTTTTTGATAAATTGAAAAAGGATTTCGACGCGGTGTTCATCGCCACCCCGAACCATCAACACGCGGTGCCGGCGTTGCTGGCCATGCAGTTGGGCAAGCATGTGTATTGCGAGAAACCGGTGTGCCACAGCGTCGGGGAAGCCCGCGCCATGCGCGCCCGGGCCGCGAAATCCAAAGTGGCCACCCAAATGGGCAACCAAGGGCATTGCGAGGAAGGATACCGGCGGCTCTGCGAATATATCTGGAGCGGCGCCATTGGCCGGATCACCGAAACGCACAGTTGGACCAATCGCGCCAATGGCGGCGAAGGCCCGCGTCCACCCCGGGAAGCCGTGCCCGCCGGGTTGCATTGGGACGAATGGATCGGACCGGCGCCGTACCGCGATTTTCACAGCGATCTGCATCCGCACTCGTGGCACGGCTGGTATGACTTCGGGAACGGGTCCATTGGCAACATGGGTTGCCACGTGTTGGACGGCGTCTATTGGGCGTTGAAAGTGGAGCACCCCACCAGCATCGAAGTGGAAGCCATGCGCGGCGGCAGTGACGAACGCTACCCAATGGGCAGCCGGGTGCGCTGGGATGTGCCGGCCCGGGGCGACCTCCCGCCGTTGCGCGTGTATTGGTACGAAGGCCTCAACCAGACCACCACCGGACGGCCTGAAGGTCGTTTGCGACAGGTCCGGGGCGACAATCGCAATCTCCCTGAATTGCTGATCCAGTTGCGCGCACAATACCCCGACGAAGAACTGGACCGCAGCGACAGCGGCACCCTTTACGTCGGGGAAAAAGGGGTTATTTACACCGCGACCTACGGCGACAAGATGCACATTGTTCCCTGGCAAAAAATGCGGGAAACACCGGAGCCGCCCAAGACATTGCCGCGGCCCAAAGGGATTTATGAGGATTTCCTCGAAGCCATTCGCACGGACCGGATCGAAACGGCAGTCGGTTTTGATTACGGCACGCGCCTGACGGAATTCGCCCTGCTCGGCAACCTGGCCATGAAAGCCGGGGCCGGGCGCAAGGTGATGTGGGATGGACCAAAGATGCGCGTGACCAACCTGCGTGAACTGAATGCCTGGGTGAACCCCCGTCCCCGGCGCGGTTGGCGGGCGTGAACCGGATTATCCGTCCCCTGCTCACCGGAACTCCTCACGCCAGGCGCGTCACAGTTTCGTTTGTATCCAGCGCCGCGAGCAGTGCGGCGACGGTTTTGGTCTGTCCCGCCAGGATCAGGTCCGGCGCAATCTCGGCCAGCGGTTGAAGCACAAACCGCCGCCGGTGCGCGCGGGGATGCGGAAGAATCAACGCGGGCGTGTTCCGCGTCGCCGTCCCAAAGGTGATCAGGTCCAAGTCCAACGGACGCGGTTCGTTAAGAATCCGTTTGGGTTGGCGCCCGAACATTTTTTCCATCGTTTGTAATTGAGCCAGCAGGGACTCCGGCGTTTCCGCCTCCCGCGGCTGGAGCCCAATGACGGCGTTGACAAACGGCGGCGAGCCGGGCGGGCAATCCACCGGCGTCGTCTGCCAGAGCGATGACACCAGCAAGGGATATTCGGAAAGCTCCCGCAACCGCGCTTGCGCTTCACGCATCACTTGGACCGAGTCCCCCAAGTTTGAACCGAGGGCGACAAACGCGTAGTCCTCAAGGGAAGCCGGCAGTTTGGTTGTGATTTGTTCCGGCATCTAAAAAATTTCCTCCATCCCAGCATACTCAATGCCATGCGGATAATTTGAACTCACCCTCCCCTGCCCTGCCCTCGCCACTTCTGGCGTCCAAGGGAAGCGGTGGGAATCCAACGTTCCGGAAAACACATGCCAACCCCATCCTGACATCCCTCGGTTACTTCAAGCCCAACACGTCTTGCATGTCGTAATGCCCCGGCGGCTGCCGCACGACCCAGCGCGCTGCGCGAAGCGCCCCGTGGGCAAAGGTTTCGCGGCTAGCCGCTTTGTGGGTGAGTTCGAGCCGTTCCCCCGGTGTGGCAAAAATGACCGTGTGATCGCCCACCACGTCGCCGCCGCGGATCGCGTGCAGCCCAATTTCCTCCGGCGTGCGTTCTCCCACCCACCCCTCGCGACCGTGACGCGCCACTTTGGCGAGCTGTTGCTGGCGCACCCCGGCGAGGATTTCCGCCAGCGTTTTCGCCGTGCCGCTCGGGGCGTCTTTCTTAAGCCGATGATGCATCTCCACGATTTCCAAGTCGTAATCCGGACCGAGAATTTCCGCCGCCTTGCGCGTCAGCCAGAAAAGGGTGTTGACGCCGGTGGAGAAGTTCGAAGCCCAAACGATAGGTATGTGGGAAGCGCAATTTGTGATCCGCGACTGCGCCGCCGCGGCCAGTCCGGTGGTACCAATGACCAGGGCT
>MWDV01000393.1 GCA_002070715.1 Verrucomicrobia bacterium ADurb.Bin118 | reverse complement strand
GATGGTGGCTATGGTTTTCATATTTGCAAACCAGGGAATCTCCGCTCTTATCGCTTATCACTCCTGGTTCCGGGTTTCAGGTGCCGAAGACACTGGTCAAAGAACTCCGAGACTTTGCTTTCGATCACCGTCCGTCGAAAGCATGACTTCCCTTGTGAACCAGGTAAAGCGAGGAATCGGCTCCGACTGGGAAAGACTGGGGACATCGTAATCCTTCAGTGGTGAAGATCGAAGGGTTGAGCACGTGGCGCATGTGGGAATTACGTGCTGTCTCCGGAGTCGCCGCCGGCTGCCGTTCCAAGGACAACTTCGCCGCCGGGTACGCCGGCGACGAGATCGGAAGGTCTTTCCCCCGCTTGGACTCCCGCCATGATCCCGACCCGGCGTCGCGCCTTCATCCGCATGGTTAATGCGCCCATCCGGGCGGCAGTGGCGGCCGCAACGGTCCTTGCAAGGGAGCAGGCCCAAAGAGTCGTGACAGGATGATTGCCGGTAATTGACAACGGGGGAGCGCTTGGCCACTCTCGCCGCATGGCAAAACCAGCTTTGGGCCGCGGGCTGGGCGCTTTGCTGGGGAGCAGTCCGGTTCTTTCCCAACCGACCCCCTCCCCGGGCAGGCCGTCCTCCGCCACGCAGCCGGACGCCTCGTCGCCGTCGGACGCTGTCGCCTCCGGCGAAGGGCTCCGGCGGGTGCCGCTGGCCCAAATCCGGCCCTGCCCGCTGCAACCGCGCAAGGATTTCCCTCCCGAATCCTTGCAGGAACTGGCGGATTCCATTCGCGAACAGGGCATCGTGCAGCCGTTGATTGTCCGCGAGCGGGACGGGCACTTTGAACTCATTGCCGGGGAACGCCGCTGGCGCGCGGCGCAGTTGCTGCAGATGACCGAGGTCCCTGTCCTCGTGCGCGTGGCGGATGATCGCACGGTTCTGGAACTGGCGCTGATTGAAAATCTCCAGCGGGAAAACCTGAATCCCATTGAAGAAGCCCAGGGTTACGCGCAACTCGTCGGGCAGTTTCAATTCACGCAGGAGGCAGTAGCGGCGCGCGTGGGCCGGAGCCGCGCAGTGGTGGCCAACGCCCTGCGCCTGCTGAAGCTGCCGGCGGTCGTGCAGGATTATGTGCGCGACGGCCGATTGAGTGTGGGGCATGCGAAAGTGATCCTCGGACTGGCGACCGAGCAAGCCCAACGCGCCGCCGCCACGCGGGTGCTCCAGGAGGGCTTGAATGTCCGGCAGACCGAACAATGGGTGGCCCAGCGCCAGGCGCGCGAATCCCGCGCCGCCGGGCCCGCGCAATCCCCTGCGGCCGCTCCACCGGATCCCCACGTGGCCCGGTTGGAAAACCGGCTGCGCGAGCGTTTGGGCACGAAGGTCCGCTTGCGTTATCATCGCGGCCGGGGCGCGCTGGAGGTCCAGTTTTTCAGCGACGCCGAACTGGAGCGTATTTTGCAGCTCCTTGGCCTTCCGCCCGAGTAGAACCCCTTGTTTTTTGATCCTCATGAACTTGAACACCCCTAAGCTTCGTTCCCGCTGCGCCGCCGCGTTGGCCGGCGCCACCGCGCGGATAGCCGAACTCACCGCCTTTGTCGGGCTGGACGGTTTTGTGGATGAAATCCTGCACGTGGTGGACAAACGGCAGAGCGCCACGGCGTACGACCGTATGCTCACCATCACCCAACTCGCCGAGCGCCTGGCCGGCGCCGCCGGCAAGAGCACCAACATTGAGTTCGTGCCGCAGCTCACCAAGCTGGGCGGGAACGGGCCCATCATGGCCAACGCGCTGGCCAGCATGGGATTGCATGTCACCTACCTCGGCAACCTCGGGTATCCGAACCTGCATCCGGTGTTCGCCGAATTCGCCCAGCGCGCCGCAGTGCATTCCATTGCGCAACCGGGGTTCACCGACGCCATCGAATTCGAGGATGGCAAGGTCATGCTGGGCAAGCACACCTATTTGAAAGAGGTGAACTGGGAAAACATCACGACCCGGTTTGGGCGGGACCGTTTCGCCGCGCAGTTCCGCAGCGCGGACCTCGTCGGCTTCGTGAACTGGACGATGTTGACCCACATGAGTGACATCTGGGCGGCGGTGCTGCAGGAGATTTGCCCGACGCTTCCCGCCGGCGCAAAAAAACGCACGCTGTTTTTTGACCTGGCAGATCCGGAAAAACGCACCGCAGCGGACATCCAACGCGCCCTGGACCTGATCCTGGCGTTTCGTCCGTATTTCGATGTCATCCTGGGATTGAACGAAAAGGAAGCCTACGAAATCGCCCGTGTTCTCGGCTTGGACAAAGGCGACGGCTCCCGCCCCGCGCTGGCCGCGCTGGCCGCAGCCATTCACGCGCGGGTGCCGGTGCAAACCCTGGTCGTGCATCCGGTGCCATACGCCCTCTGCGTCAGCAACGGCCAAACCCAGATGGTGGAGGGCTTGTATACCACGCAACCGCGGCTCACCACCGGGGCCGGGGATCATTTCAATTCCGGTTTTTGCCTCGGCAAATTGTTGGGGCTGGAGGATGAACTGGCGTTGCTGACCGGCGTGACTGCCAGCGGTTACTACGTCATCAAAGGCCAAAGCCCGTCCGTGCCCGACTTGGTGCGCGCCTTGCAACACTGGCCGGCGGGACACACCGGGCCGTACGCGTTTTGAAACCCGACCGTCCATGATTCTGGAAGTGGTCAAATACGGGCACCCGGTCCTGCGGCAAAAAGGCGCGCGCATTGAGGCCGTCACCCCCGCCATCCGCACATTGGCGCAGGACATGTTGGCGACGATGTATGCAGCCCACGGCATTGGGCTGGCCGCGCAACAGGTCGGGCAGGCGTTGCAACTCACGGTGCTCGACATCCGCGGGATCACGGACCGGCCTTCCCAATTGACCTTGGACCGTCAGGCGTCCGACCCGGAGGCTTTCATGCCGCTGGTGTTGATCAATCCTGAGATCACGCCCCTGGCCCCGCTGGTTTCCGGCCCGGAAGGGTGCCTGAGTTTTCCGGAACTGTTCGGGGACGTTCCGCGCCCGGAATCCGCGCGCGTCCAAGCTTGGGATGCCGACGGTCAACCGTTGGATTTTCAATGCGGCGGACTGTTGGCGCGAGCGATCCAGCACGAACACGACCATCTCCACGGCATTCTTTTCATTGACCGGATGGACAAGGCGACGCGGGAGGCGCTCCGCCCGGACTTGGAAAGGTTGCAGGCGGAAACCAAGGCGGCCTTGCGTGCGGCGCAAAAATAACCGGGCGCGACGGATCGGGTGCTGACGGGGAAATCAACCGAGCCGGGCGAGCGACGGCGTGTCCTGCCCCACGCGTAGAGCCAGCGCCGCTTGAATACGCTCGCACAATGCCGGGGCGGTCAACCCGTATTTCTCCCGCAGATGCTTCGCCGTGCTGGCGTGCTCGATGAATTGATCCGGCCACCCGAGGCGCACCACCGGCGTGCGGATGCCCTGTTCGCTGAACAACTCGAGCACGGCGGTGCCGTACCCGCCCGTCACCACGTGATCCTCCAACGTGGCCACCACCTCGGCGCCCTGTCCGAAGAACGTGTGGCACCCCGCGTCCAGAGGTTTGTAAAACCGCGGATTGATGAGGGCCACATCGCAACCCGCCGCGGTGAGTTGTTCCGCCGCTTCCCGCGCCACGCGTTGCATGTTGCCGAGGGCAAACAGCGCCACGCGCCGTCCGCCCGTGCCGGCAAAGCCGCGGAGCACCTCCGCCTTGCCGATCGGCAACGGCGCGGGGATGTCCTTTCGCGGCACGCCTTCGGCGGGGCCGCGCGGATACCGGATGAAACAGGGATGCGCCTGCAGGGTGGCGGTGAAGATCATGTCCTGCAGTTCGTCCTCGTTCCCCGGCGCCATGCCGATAACGTTGGGCAGGCAGCGGAGATAGGCGATGTCAAACAATCCGTGATGCGTCGGGCCGTCACTGGCGGAGAGCCCCGCCCGGTCCATGCAAAAGATCACCGGCAGATCCTGCAGACAGACATCATGATGGATGCAGTCGTAGGCGCGTTGCAGAAAGGAGGAGTAAATCGCGCACACCGGGTGGAACCCCATGGTGGCCATGCCGGCGGCGAAGATCACCGCGTGTTCCTCGGCGATGCCCACATCGAAATACTGATCCGGCAGTTGCATTTCCAAGGATTTCAAACCGGTGCCGCTCGGCATCGCCGCCGTGATGCCGACCAGGAATTTATTGCGCCGCGCAAGCTTCACCATCACCTCGCCGAACACATCCTGCCAGTGCGGCGGGGTACCGGCTTTGGCCGGCAACGTGGCGCCGGTTTTCACATCGTACGGCCCCAGCCCGTGGAATTTCTCCGGATTTTTGAGCGCAGCCTCGAAGCCCTTGCCCTTTTGCGTCAGCACATGAATGACGATGGGATGATCGCAGGTCTTGGCGAATTCCAGCGTGCTGATGACCAGCGGCAGATCGTGCCCGTCAATGGGGCCGAGATAGCGCAGACCCATTTCCTCGAACATGACCGGACTGCCCTGACCGCCGCGGCCATCCACATCCAACTGCACCGCGGCGGGTTTCAAGCCGACGCCCGTCAGCGCGCCTTTGAATCCCTCCTCCGCTTTGTGCGCCAGTTTCAGGGCGATTTCCCCCTTCGGCAGGCGCAGGAGAAACCGCTCGAAATCCCGCGCCAACTGGTTGTACCGCGGGTGGGTGATCAGTTTGTGCAGGTAATGCGAAATCGCGCCGACGTTCTTGGCGATGCTGAACTCATTGTCGTTGAGCACGCCGATGAACCGCCGCGTGGTGTGGCTGATGTTGTTGAGGGCCTCAAACGAAATGCCGTTGGTCAAGGCGGCGTCGCCGAAGACGCACACCACGTGCTCCCGCGAGCCGCGCCGGTCCCGCGCGGCGCACATGCCCAGCGCCGCGGACAACGCCGTGCCGGCATGGCCGGCGCCAAAGGCGTCGTGCTCGCTCTCGGTCCGCAGGGTGAACCCGCTCAGCCCGCCCGTGGTGCGGATGGTGGGAAACCGGTGTTTGCGCCCGGTCAACAGTTTGTGCACATACGCCTGATGGCTGACATCCCAGACCAATTTGTCCTTAGGCGTTTCAAAGACGTAGTGCAGGGCGATGCTTAACTCCACCACGCCCAGGTTGGGCCCGAGGTGGCCGCCATTGACGGCGAGCACCTGAATGAGTTCCTGGCGGATTTCGTCCGCCAGTTGAATCAGTTGCGGGAACGTCAGGTTTTTGACGTGACGGGGTTCATCCACCATGTCGAGGTAACGGCTCATCTTCGTGATCAGTGGCGCGCCGGCGCGGCCCCGGCGGGACCGCCCCCGCGAACAATCAGACGGACTCGGCGTCTCCGGCGCCGGTGAACGGTTTCAGTTTGAATTCCCCGGTTGGGGTCTTTTCCAGTTGTTGGATTTTGGCCTCCGCCTCGGCCAGTTTTTCCTGGCACACGGTGGCGAGTTTCATGCCTTCTTCATATTGGGCCAACAATTGTTCCAGCGGCAGGTCGCCTCCCTCCATCGCGGCCACGATGGTTTCCAAGCGGCCCAGCGCCGTTTCAAACAGCAGGGCGTCCGGTTTCGCCGCCGCAGTTTTAGATGTCTTTGCCATGCACTGGCGAGACTAAAACACCGGCGCCGCGCCGTCCAGCCCCCGCTGGGTTGTCCCGCACTTTTTGCAAACCCCCGCCGGCGGCGGTGACAGCGCACTTGGCGCGCAGAAAGCGACGGCAGATGATGGGCTGGAGGACACGGGTCAACCTCCCGGTGTCTCCAGTCTCCGGGAAAAAAAGAAAACACAAACCAAAAGAGCCATTCCCCACGAGTTTTGGCCCTGCTAAATTACCGCTTGCAGGTTGAACCGCACCTGCCTATATTGCGTGCTCTTTTTGACAAGAAAGCTGGATTTATGCGACGTCCGAACGCAAATAAAACAAAGAAATCGGTGGCCAAGCGCTTCAAGATCACGGCCACCGGCAAAGCGCTGCGCCGTAGTGCGGGGCGCCGGCATTTGCTGGAAACCAAAAGCTCGAAGCGCCGTCGTCGTCTGCGGGGCGCCGCCTCTGTGGACGCCACCGACCTGGCCCGGGTGACCGAAAGCCTGCCGTTCAACCATCGCGGTTAGTTCGTCGCCACGCCTGTTTCCCATCATCACCTGACACTTTTTTCAACGGTCTATGCGAGTCACCAACGCCGCCGCCTCCCGCAAACGTCGCAAGCGCATGATCCGCGCCGCCAAAGGCTACCGGATGCGCCGCTCCAAATTATATCGTTACGCCTCCGATGCCGTGGATCACGGCCGGCAGTACGCCTATCGTGATCGGCGCACGAAAAAGCGCACGTTCCGCTATCTCTGGCAAATCCGCATCAACGCCGCCGCCCGCGCCGCCGGCATCACCTACAGCCGGTTCATGGAAGGCTTGAAGGCGGCCCAGGTGGCCTTGGATCGCAAGGTGCTGGCCGACATCGCCGCCCAGGATGCCGCTGGCTTCGCGGAATTGGTGGCCGTCGCCAAGAACGCCTTGAAGAACAAGGCGGCGAAGGCTTGAGCCTTCGGCAGTTCCAGGAAAAATTCAAACGGGCGACTCGCGCGAGTCGCCTGTTTTTTATGGCGGGGCCCATGCGAACCAGGCGGACGCCAGATTCTCCCCGCTGCTCATCAGTCACCTCTCACTCCCCGTCCACAGATGCGGGAAAGCAAACGCAACACCACAGTTTCCGACTTGGCCTCACCGCGCGCCGTGCGCCATGCTGCGACCATGAACCGGCTGTGTGTTCTTGCCTGCCAGGCCGCAAGCGCGCTCCTGATCGCGTGCCTGGCTGCCGCCGCGCCCGCCACCAACGCCCCGCCCGCGTTCCAGCTCCCCTCCGGGTTCCGTCTCGAAACCGCGGCGACCGAACCGTTGGTGTGCGATCCCGTGGCCATGGCGTTCGACGCCCGAGGCCGGTTGTTTGTCGCCGAGCATCGGGATTTTCCCGGCCCCGACCCCGGGCCGCCTTATTTAGGCCGCGTGCGGCTGTTGGAAGACACGGATGGCGATGGACGATTCGACACGGGGCGCGATTTCGTGGATGACCTGCCGGCGCCATCCGCTTTAATCTGCTGGGATCAAGGTGTGATTGTCGCGGCGGGACTGGAGATTTGGCACTGCAAAGATACGGACGGAGACGGTCACGCCGACGAACAACGCGTGCTCATTCCCGGTCCCACCAACGCCGCCGACCGCGCGGATTCGCCGCTGGCCATCCGCAGCTTTGCCTGGGGTCTGGATAACCGCATCCACGCCGTCGTTTGCGGAAAGAACTCCGGTTTCCATCCGTCCGATGCGGATGGCCCCGGCGCATCGGCGCCAATCGGTTTCGATTTTGCATTCGACCCGCGCACTGGAACTGTTGCCATGGGTTCCACCTTCGGTTCATCGGG
>MWDV01000392.1 GCA_002070715.1 Verrucomicrobia bacterium ADurb.Bin118 | reverse complement strand
CCATGCTCGCAAATCATGCCCAGGTCGGTCTGGGTGCTTTTGGCGAAGAATTCAAGGGTCAGCGTGCGCAGGTCGGAAAGATCCAAGGCGGCCGCGGTTTTGGCAAAAGCCGTGCCATCGAAGACAGCGCTGCTGGCGCCGGGGGCGCCGGACGCCACGTCCGCTGCGGTGGTGACACCGGTGAGGTTGAGGGTGTGGTTATTGCCGGAGGCGTCGGCGCCGGGGTTGCCGGATTCGAATCGCCAGTACGCCAGGTTGGCGGCTTGAACGCCCATGGCGGCCAGACACAGGAACGCGATGAACGTGCGGGACGTCCGATTGCGCAAAACGCGAAATCGGCGGATGGACTTGATTTTTTGTTTCATAGCCGGATGTGGTTTGTTTGGTTTTGTGTTGAATGGTTAAGGTAACCGACAGGATAGGAAAAGCGCAAAACATTGTCCCCCGGATCACCACCACAGATAAGCGGGATCGGGCGGAGGACTGTAAATCCAACCGGCAATGGCGTTCGGAAATTGGAAGAAGGTGATGTGCCCGTCGGCAAACAACATGTTGTACCGGCGTTGCCCCTTGTAATTGTGCCACCAGGCGCTCGGATTATTCATGTCGTAGCCGTTGTTCTCCCATTGCCAGTCGCCTTGGAGGATTTTGTTGACCGGACTGCGCGCCACCACCGCCTGCCGGATGGGCACGGCCCCGCCGGACCAGCTCGGTTGAATGTCGGCGGTGACGTGGGCGGTGCGCCAGGAATCCACATTGTGCTGGGTGACGTAGCTGTTGCCGTATTCCACAAAACAGTTTTTGGTACCGTAGTTGGCATCCCCGCGATCCGCCGGACACCGCCAGGTTTCCGGGGCGGGCACATAGAGATTCAACGGCCGGTTGGTATAATCGGTATCAATGCCAAAAGGCCCCACCAGCCAGGCCGAAGTCGGGGTCGGGGTGCCGCGTTGGCCGCCCGCGCCGCCCCAGCCGCGGATGAGTGGATACACATCATTGTTGTCCTGCACATACATGAGCCAGCCGAGACCGATTTGGCGCTGGTTGTTGGCGCATTGGGTGCGCTTGGCTTTATCCTTGGCGCGACTCAACGCCGGCAGAAGCATCCCGGCAAGAATGGCAATGATGGCGATGACAACGAGTAGTTCGATGAGCGTAAAAGCCCGATTCGGCCAAGCGACCGGTTGCTTCGGAGACAGCCCCCTCGGCGGCTCCGCACCGTTGACATATGGTAAAACAATGCTTCTGGGCGCTTGCATAGACCAAGCCTGATTTGTCCCTAACTTAATCTCGTCCGGAAAATCTGTCTTGGGGAATCCGGCGATTCTTATTGGGGAATCGGGCAGTGCGGCGGAACGCTATTTTGATCTTTTTGCGCGATTTGCCCCCATTTATTCAGGTTCCGGACGCATCAACCGATAAAACATCGTGTTGGCGCTTCGTGGCACGTCCGTCCGCAGGTCGCTGCCGGATAAAGTGGGTTCTGCCGTAGCAGGCTGCCAATTGGCATCCGCTCCGAGCGCGGTGGATTCAAATAACGCGAAGCCTGAACCCGCATTGGTCGGCCATGAAATGGCAACCGTATTGCCATCCACCGATTGAATGGATAGACGCGGCCCCACCGGTTGATAAGCGCCAAAACCGCTGAATAGAAAGCGCGTCGGAGCGTTACCGCCGCCGGCAACTTCGATGGCGCTGGCGGCCATGCCGACAAGCAATTGCGCGGGCAGATACAAATAATTTGACGCCACCAAAGTCCAATCCGGATGCGTGCCTCCCCGTTCATTGCAATAGCTTAAAAAAATTGAGCCTTTCCGTCTCAACCGCACCCAGGCGTTGGTGGGAAAAGCGGCGCGGCGCGGTGCGAGCGCGGCGATTGTAAGATCGCCCTCGGTTGCGCGCCAACTGCTCATCCAATACGGCGTGCCGTCCGCATACGTGCCAACCATGACATTACGCGCATCTGCGCTGAGGGAAGCGCGCGCCATCAAACCGCCGCGCGTCCATTCGTTCTTGAAACCGATATGTTGAATGCGCAGAACCAAATCAAAATCACCCGTGATCTCCCGATAGACAAAATTGAATGAATCGTTCGTGCCAAAAATGTCCTTGCCGCGCGAATAAGTCAGCCATTGCCCCGGCTGCGGCGCGGCGTTTGCCTGTCGCGTGGTATTGCCGATCCCGATGTTTGCAACTTTGAAATCCGCGACTGGTCCAACAGCTGAAATCGCACCCGCCACGCCCTGCGCGTCCTTGATCCCCGAGGCCGTTAACGCAAAGTAATCGGGGTGATTCAAATCCGTCGCACGCAACACCAAAACATTGGTATCTGGTGCGGGCAACCATTGGCCGCTGAGTACTTCGCCACCCACCAACCGGTAATTGGCCGGATTCGTGGCTGAGCTGTAATCCACGCCGTTGGTGAAGACCAAACTGAGTTGTTGTCCATCTACGCTCGCAGCGCTGACCAAACGCGGTCCGCCCACCGTGCCAGTCCAAACCAAATCATTGGCGACCGTATTCCGCGCGGCGCGGAATCGATTCGGGAAAAGCGTGTCCAATCCATTGATGACAGCGTTCAGCCGATCGGCCAGTGCTTGTCGTGCGACTGCATCCGCTCCGGAAAATGCGTTGCGCACGGGGTTAAACCCCGTTCCGCCACCCGTCACGAGGAAGCCCGGATAGAGTTCGATCAATTCCTTGAGTAATTCGCGCTGAGGATTATTGGTCGCCAGGAGCAAAATCGCTTGTCCGATGGAACGCGCCGGATCATACGCCCACGGATTGTAGGCGTAATCGGCACAAGTGGCTCGCGGCAGCCGATCAATTTCATTTTGCGGACTCATGGGGTTGCCCATGTAACCGTCAATCACTTCATGCAGGTTGGTGGCACGACCGCTGGCCGGTCCCAGATGCAACGTCGGATTCATGTCGTTCACCGGATAGTTGTCCCAGAGGAACAAACGGTGTTGAACTCGATCGCGATAACTTTGCGCGACCGCATGGGTGATCTGCGCACCGACGACGCCATCGCCAGTCCAGAACACATAAACGTCCGGATGCAGCTCGTCAGCCAAGGTTTCCAGATACTGTCGCGCCGCCTGATCCTGGCCGTTGCCCCAGTACGGACCGGGACAAAAAATCATCTGCGCGTCGGCATCCTGCTGACGTAATCGCGCAAAAACCGTGTTCACGAGATACGCATGCTGCGTGCCCCGTCCCACCCAGGCGACGTCGTCCAGGCAAATGGCAAACCACCGCACCCCGTGGCTTTGCGCCCAAGCGTAGTGCTGATAGAGCGCATCAATGTCGCCGTCATCAGTTTCGTTCAACGGCCGTGAGGAAAACAACTGCGGATTCATCGCAAAGCAAAACGTGATGTCGTTGGTCTGACAGGCTTGAATCACGTCAGCGTAATTGCTTTTCACTGATCCAGGCAGCGGCTCCCACCAATTGTTGGCCCAGCCCTGCGGCGGACGAGAGGAGAACAACGACAGGTAGCAATTCATCAGAAAATTCATTTTCACCGTTTTGAGGAACGGAATCTCCGCGAGGTATTGCTCCGGATCCCAGTTCCAACCCTTGATGCCGCGGAAGGCAAAACCGGGAGTTGTTTGCCCCTCCGGCAACGGCTCAGGGAACGGTCGCGGAGCGGAAGGAATGGTCACTTGCAACTGACCGGAAGCCGGCCACGGCGGCAACCGATAATCCGCCGGACCAATGGCTGCGCGCGACAGCATGAACCACGGCGGCACACCAGCCGAGCCCGAGATTTCCGTGTTGGCAATGGTCACTCGGTTGGTGCCGGCTTGCAGCACGCCATCGGGTATGCGGTATTGCCCCTGAAACCAGTGCGCATCCGGAAAACCGCTCCGTCCCTCAAAGATAATTTGATCGTTAACCGAAATCCGAATGTGACATTGTTCAGGCGCATCGTCATCCATCGCGTCCAACGCCAGGAACTGGATCGCCGCAGGTACGGCGGCGAGTTCAAACGTCGCGGTCATGCTGGCCGCAGGACCGGAAGGTTGCGCATAAACGTAATTGACCGGCTGCCGGCCATAAAACGACGCGCCGTAAAACCCCTTCGCGCCCCCGGCGAAATCGCCTCCCGAAAAAACGGCCGTCGGCGCAATGCCCTGTCCGCAAATTTGCACAATTGACCAACCAACCAAACCGCCCCAGACCATCACCCGCCACATCCCAGCGAGGTAACCCGCAAAATAACTCCGTGATAACTTCAGGCTCGCCAAAGCAGCGAGCCTCGTATTAACGACAAAAGACCGGTTTTGCATTTTGCTCATTATCGTTGCATTTGTGTGTCTTTGTCTTGGGTTTTCGGCGAAAGTTTATGGGCAATCGGGCGGTGTCGTCGGAGCATCGAAGCGTCGGCCGGAACGTTGACAGGTAGCAGGCAAGGTGGATTGACGTATGCGCGCGCTTGCGCCGGACCGATTTAAGGTTCACCCCACCCGGCAACCAAGGCCGCATCCGGCCGCAACGGTTCAACTGTTTCTGTCAATAAATTCGGCTTGTCAAGGCGGCGGACGTTGCTACCTTGATCGCTCTTTTATGAAAGCAAACATTCATCCGAAATATGTGGATGCGGAAATCCGGTGCGCGTGCGGCAACGTGATCAAGACCCGCTCCACCCGGCCGGTGATTATTGTGGGGATTTGCAACGTGTGCCATCCCTTCTACACCGGTCAGCAGAAATTTGTGGACACTGCTGGTCGCGTGGACAAGTTCCAGCAACGCTTGGCCAAGACCCAGGCCGCCCAGGCCGCCGCCGCCGCGTTCAAGAAGAAGCGGAAGTAGCTGTTGCCGTCTTTTCCGCCCGCTTGCGTTCACTCCGCGTGCGGGCGGTCTCTTTTTTCGCCCCCCTCGGAATTGCTTATGCCTCATGTCCGCGTGTCTGTTGTCCGCCCGGATTGCCGGCATCGCGCGTGACCGGCCCGCCCCACCCCTCCGGCATGGATTTGCGCCCGCACATTGAGGAGATTCGTCAGCGCTACGCCGAAATCGAAGCGGCGCTGAGCGATCCGGCGGCGTTTGATAATCCCCAGCGCGCCCAGGAACTCGGCCGCGAGTACGCGCGCTTGAAGGAACTGGCGGCAACCGGCGAGCGTTATCTTAAAACCGTCGCCGACCTCGCGGATAATCGCGCGTTGCTGGCCGCGGAATCTCCCGATTCCGAGCTGGGACAACTGGCGCAGGAGGAAGTGACGCGGCTTGAGCAGGAGGAAAAACGGCTGGCTCAAGCGGTTCAATTCGGGCTGGTGCCGCCCGACCCGGCGGATTCACGGAACACCATCGTGGAAATCCGGGCCGGCGCGGGCGGGCAGGAATCCGCGTTGTTTGCCGCCGATCTATTTCGCATGTACACGCGCTATGCCGATGCCTGCGGGTGGAAGGTTGAAAGTCTGGATTCCAACCCCTCCGATCTGGGCGGGTTCAAGGAAATCATTTTCCAGATCACCGGACAGAACGTGTACAAACGGTTGAAGTACGAAAGCGGAGTACACCGGGTGCAGCGCGTGCCCGCCACGGAGGCGCAGGGACGCATCCACACCAGCACTTGCACGGTGGCCGTGCTGCCCGAGGCTGAGGAGGTGGACGTGGAGATCAAGCCGGAAGACTTGGAAATCACCGTCTGCCGCGCCTCAGGTCCGGGCGGCCAAGGCGTGAACACCACCGATTCGGCGGTGCAAATTCTTTACAAACCGACCGGGTTGATTGTGCGATGCGCCGACGAACGTTCCCAGCAGAAGAACAAAGCCAAAGCCTTGAAAGTGCTTCGCTCGCGTCTGTTGGACGCCCGCGTGGCCGAGGAGACCGCCAAATACGCCGCCCAACGCAAGGCGCAGGTGGGCACGGGCGAACGCAACGAACGAATCCGCACCTACAATTTTCCGCAAAACCGGGTCACCGATCACCGCATCGAACTCACACTCTACAACCTGCCGGTCGTCATGGAAGGCGAGTTGGACGACATCATCGAGCCGCTGATGCAACACGACTTGACCGAGCGCCTGGCGGCGTTGACCTCGGAACACACATGACAACGCGCCGCATGAGCTGGGCAACGATGAAATCCGAAACGCCGTTTGTTGAACGGATCCGGGCAGGCGCGGCGCCACGGACGCTGAGCATGGGCCCGGGAGAATAAGTATGATGCCACAAGGTTTGATTTTCGATTGCGACGGCACCTTGGCCGACACCATGCCGTTGCATTGGCGCGTCTGGCAGACGCTCGCGCGCAAACATGGGTTCGATCTGCCTGAACAACGGTTTTACGCGTTCGGCGGCGTGCCCACCCGGGACATCGTCAAAATCCTGGGCGCGGAACAAGGGCTGACGCTGGACCCGCTGGCCATTGCCCGGGAGAAGGAGGCGGGCTATTTGCCGCTCATTCCCGAGGTCGAGCCCATCCGCGTGGTTGTGGACATTGCCCGCGCTCACGCCGGCCGGGTGCCGATGGCGGTGGCTTCGGGCGGCTCCCGGCGGGTTATTGAACAAGTGCTTACCCATCTGGGGATCCGGCAGTTGTTTGCCGCCGTGGTGACGCATGAGGACGTGGCGCGCCAGAAACCGGCGCCCGATATTTTCTTGGAAGCCGCCCGGCGCCTTCAAGTGCCGCCCCACCGATGCCGCGCCTATGAAGACACGGACCTGGGCCTCGAAGCCATCCGGGCCGCCGGCATGGAAGCGGTGGACGTGCGCGAATTACTGCGGCAACCGGTTTGAAAACCTTCCACCCGGCTGGAACCTTGCCTCGTTTTTATCTGCCTCCGGAAGCCTGCACGGGTCGCGTGCTGACCCTGACCGAACGCGAAGCGCATCACGGCCTGCGCGTCTTGCGGTTGCAACGGGGCGATGCAGCCACCGTTTTGGATGGCGCGGGCCATGAATACGAATGCGAGGTCAGCGAAGCAACGCGCGGACAGGTCCTCCTGACCGTCCGGCACAAACACGCCCGCCCTCCCCTGCCCCATCGGCTGACGCTGCTTCAGGCGCTTCCCAAGACCAAGGCCTTTGAATTCATTGTCCAGAAAGCGACCGAACTGGGCGCCAGCCGTATTGTGCCGCTCTTAACCGAACGGGTGGTCAGTCAACCGGAGGCAACCGCCGCCGCGCATAAACTCGACAAGTGGCGTTGGATCGCCATTGATTCGATCAAGCAATGCGGTTCCGCCTGGCTGCCGGCCATCGAGGCGCCGATGCCGCTGGCCACTTTGCTTTCGCGGAACGACTCCTGCGACCTGCGCTTGGTGGGAGCGCTGCACGGCGAACGCCGTCATCCCCGTCAGATTTTGGCGGAATACCGTCGTGTCCACGAGCGCCCGCCGCAATCCATTGGCATCTTTGTCGGCCCGGAAGGCGATTTTACCCCGGCGGAAATGGAGGCGATCGAACAATCCGGCGCACGCCGAATCACCCTCGGCCCCCAAGTGTTGCGCAGCGACACGGCAGCCATTTATTGCTTGTCCGTCCTGAGTTACGAATTGCAGTTTCCACATTCGCCATAAATCCGTTGATTGTGGCCAGCGGCGGAAAAGCCGGTTGGCGTCGTGTGTGGTAAGTACGTGCAAATATCGGACTTCCACCGGCAGGTCGCTACTTGAAGAAAACTGCTTCGATAGACCCCATTCCCTCTTCCGGGGGGCTTCCAATTACCCAAGCCGCGCACGGTTCTCTCCCTCGCCAGTGGATTTTTAATGAGCCGAAAATCCTCCGCTGCCCGAGACCGCTTGTGGAAACAAGGTTGGCGCCGGGACGCTCCAGATCCGCGTGAGTTTTGAACGGGGGAAAAGTTTTCCGTGACTGCCGGCAACTTGGATTTTTTTGATTTTAGTCAAATCAATGCTATTTGTAACCGGCCATTATTCTGAAACATGAGAGCCATTTTTATACCGTGCGCCCCATTGATTGCGATGCTGGCGCTGTTGACGGGCGGTTGTGATCGTCCTGCGGCGCGTTCCTCCGAAGGCGTGGCCGGAGACGCTCCGCGCGCCTCGGCGTCCGGGCCCGCCGCCACGTCCGCCTCGCCGACGTTCTCTGATTATCCCGTGCCGCCCAAGCCCGAGGTGAATCCGGAATTTCTGGCGCGGGGCAAGACGGTCTATGAGTTGAATTGCGTCGCCTGCCACGGAGAACACGGCGATGCCAAGGCGGATGCGGCGGCTTTCCTGGTGCCGCGCCCGCGTGATTTCGTGCAAGCCAACTACCGGCTGCGTTCGACGCCGACCGGCAGTTTGCCGACCGACGTGGATTTGTTTCGGGCCGTCTCCCTGGGGTTGGCGGGCACGGCCATGCCGCCTTGGCGTCACATGCTCAGTCCGGAGGACTGTTGGGCGGTGGTGGAATACATCAAAACCTTCTCGCCCCGCTTTGCGGAAACGGACGCCGCCCCCGTCACGGTGGACCTGGGCACCGCGCCGGCGCGCACCGAGGCCACAGTGGCGCAGGGGAAAGCCCTTTACACGTCCTTGGCATGCGCCAGTTGCCACGGCGAAACCGGCGAGGGCAACGGTCCGTCCATCGTGGGATTGGTGGACGATGCCCATATGAAAATCAAACCGCGCGATTTCACCCGTCCGGGCAATTTCAAGTCCGGTTATGCCACCAAGGAAATTGTGCGCACCATCCTGACCGGATTCAACGGCACACCGATGGTCGGGTTCTATGGCTCGATTCCCGTGGAGGACGCCTGGAAAGTCGCCTATTACGTGGAGACCCTGGTGCGCCCCGCGCCGCCCGCGCCGATTGCCCGGGCTTCACAAAATTTCCTCGCCCGGGAATCGTTGGGCGAACCGGACGTGCGCATCAAACTCATCGAGCGCGCCTGGAAGTATGAGCCGGACGTCATCCGGGTGCGCAAAGGGCAGATCGTGGAAGTCACCTTCGAACCGACCGACAACGGATTGGGCGCGGGACACGGCTTCGCGGTCAGCGGATACGACGAAGTCGCCTTCATCAACGGCGCGATGGTGGGCGCGCCCAAGACAGTGAAATTCCGCGCCGACCGCGCCGGCAAGTTCACGTTCTACTGCGCCACCCAATGCTCCACCGAAAAGCTGCACCCGTTAATGACTGGCACCTTCATTGTGGAAGCCAACCCGGCGAAATCCTCCGCACTCGATTAACCCAATTTTTGCACCAACTCATGAAACCCCTGATTTCAATTCTCCTCAGCACCGTCATCGCCGTGCTGACCGGTTGCAATTCCGGCTCCAGCCCCCGTCAGCAACGATCGGCGGCGCAGAACGCTTCCGCCGCCCAGCAGGTCTATGTGCCGCCGGGCAA
>MWDV01000391.1 GCA_002070715.1 Verrucomicrobia bacterium ADurb.Bin118 | reverse complement strand
GGAAGTCGAGCGGGTGGTGCAACGGGATTGGACGGTGGTTTACCAAGGCCGGTGGTATCAATTGGACCGGGCGACGGCCGGGCTGGGACTGGCGGGCCAGAAGGTGACGGTGCGGCGACTGCGGGATGGGCGCATCCAACTGGAGCGAAGCGGCGTGAAACTCAAATGGCGGGCACTGGACCGACGACCCGTGCGGGTGAAAGTCCCAGCGGTGGCCGGGGGCCCGTCAACAGCAGGGAAGCTGCGGCCGGCAGTGAATCATCCGTGGCGGCGGCAGCGAATTGGCAGCGTGCGTAAGGCGATGCAACGGCGGACGGGCGCCGCGGGTCGGGTGGGGGACTCTGGTCGGCCTCCGCTCCGCTCCGGCCTCCCGGCGTCCCCCACCCGACGCACAGAGAACAACAACAGAGAAAGGGGACATTATCTCCCGAGTTCTTAAGGGGACATTTCTAAAGAGTTTTGACAGGTGTCAGGGAAAGAATTTACCGTCCGGGGCGGATCCTTTACCCTGCCGACTTATGGATTGGGCAGCCAACCTCGAATCGGTTCAGGAACGCATCCGCACTGCGTGCGATCGGGCGGGGCGGGCGGTGGATTCGGTGGCGTTGCTGGCCGTGGCCAAAACCCATTCCGCGGACGCGGTGCAGACGCTGGCCGCGTGCGGCGTGCGGTTGTTTGGAGAGAACAAGGTGCAGGAAGCCAAGGCCAAAATTCCGCTCTGCTCCAGCCGGTTGCGTTGGCATTTGATCGGGCATCTCCAGACGAACAAAGTGCGGGATGCGGTGGCGCTGTTTGAAATGATCCAGAGCGTGGACAGCCTGCGGTTGGCGCGGGAAATCAACCAGCGCGCCGAACAGGCCGCCAAACAGATGCCGATATTGCTGGAGGTGAACCTGGCGGGTGAGGCGAGCAAATTTGGTTACGCGCCGGATCAACTGCGGGCGGAGTTGCGGGAACTCAACGCGCTGCCCCGACTGGAAATTCACGGGTTGATGACCGTGCCGCCGTGGTCGCCGGTGCCGGAGCGGGTGCGTCCTTATTTCCGTCAATTGCGTGAATTGCGGCAACAATGTGAGGACCAGTTGGGTGCGCCGTTGCCGGAGTTGAGCATGGGCATGACGGGGGATTTTGAAGTGGCGATTGAGGAAGGGGCGACCCTGGTGCGGATTGGCACGGCGCTGTTTGGCCAACGAACATCGCGGCCCGCATCGGCTTGAAATGGCGCCGGGGACGGTTTAGCCTCTCCCCCGTGACGCCGGATGTTTTCAAACGCGAGATGACGCAGGCCGCCCGGGCTTACGACCGCCACGTGGTGAGCCTAGAAAAAAGCACGGAGGAATTTCAACGGGCCTTGCGGGGATTGGTCCAGAAAGCAATCCAAGCCTACACCCACCGCGGGCCGGAACTGCGGCACGGCATCGCCCTCGACAAACATGTGACCGTCATTTTGAGCCAGTCCGATACGGACCGGCCGCTCTGCGGAATTTATTTCAACCTGCATTCGCCCTACCAGCGCCAGACCTTGCCCACCACGGTGAAGCCGATCGGGGATGCCCCGTCCGAGACGAACGAGTGACGGGATCACCACTCGCGCACCTCATCGCCGGGCTGCGCCTCGCCGGCAATGAGGTCGGCGACAACATTATCGTCGCGTCGCCAGGTATCCACGCGGACTTCGCCCACTTTCAAGTCGCGACGATAGACATTCAGCACCTGCCCTGGCGCCGCCATGCGGCCGACGGGGAAATTCACGACGACATAGCGGGCGCGGGCATTGAGGAATACCACCTGGCCGCGCAGAGAGGAATCGGGCGTGATCACTGGGGCGGTGGGGCGGGCGGTCCGACCGGCGGCGTCCGCAGAGCCGTTTGAGGCGGTGGGTTTGGTGGTGGCGCACGACAGCGTCGCCGCCATTACCAGTCCCCAGAGCCAGCGCCCAACATAGTTCATGGGGGGCAGTAAAAAGGCGTCCCGGTTTTGGGTCAACGCCCTTCTTTATTCGAGATGACCCCCGGAGGCACGAAGTCCCCAGTCTTTCCCAAATGACGGGCAATTGGTGCTTGCCACGGGGCGTTTGGCTGCTACCTTTCCCGGCTCTGAAGCGAAAGTAGATTTTTTTTATGGCACGCAAATGTGAATTGACCGGCAAAGGTCCGCGCAAGGGCAGCAAAATCTGGCGCAGCGGCAAGGCGAAGAAACTGGGCGGCATCGGCACGCATATCACCGCCATCACCAAGCGCAGATTTTTGCCCAACCTGCAGCGGGTGAAAGCCGTGGTGGATGGCGAGGTGCGTTACGTCTGGGTGGCCACCAGCGCCCTCAAGAAAGGGTTGGTGACCAAACCGCCGAAACGGACCTGGAAGAAAGCCGAAACGGCCAAGGCATAATTTGGATCGGGGATTCCCGGGCTTGGACGGAGGATGGCGCATAAAGCCATCCTCCTTCTGTTTTTGGGTTGGAAGCCGTCTCGTCAATGAGTGTCGCCGTCAACCGCCTGAAAAAGAATCCACAGAAGGCGCAGATGACGCAGATTTTTCTGTTCCTTTGTCGGCGTGAATCGGCGGCGTCGGCGGACGAAAGTGTTTTTGAGATGGTTTTTAGCCGGCGGCCTTGGCCCGGCGGGTCAGCCGTTGCAGTTCTTTGAGGGCGATGAGGGTGAGCTGCACCTTGGCCCAGCCGTATTCGCGCAAGGACTGCCAGCCATGGCGCCGGGCGGCTTCCCGGAGAAGGCTGGTTTTGACCCCTGGTTCAAGCAGGTCGGCGATCTCGTCGTTGAGCATGAAAAATTCGTAGAGCGCCACGCGGCCGCGATAGCCGCGGTTGCTGCACTCCACACATCCCTTGCCGATCCAGGCGCGCGCGTCGGCGAGGGGGATGTCCAACGTCTGGGCCAGTTCGTTCAACAATTTTTTGTCCGGCGCCGGATCGGGGGCCAGGCAGTGACGGCAGATGCGTTGCGCCAGCCGTTGCGCGATGCTGGCCACGAGGGATGAGCCCAACACGCTGGGTTCAATGCCCATCTCCAGCAAGCGGGTGACAGCGCTCACACTGTCGTTGGTGTGCAAGGTGGAGAAGACCAGATGTCCCGTCTGGGCGGCGCGCACGGCGATCTCGGCGGTTTCGACATCGCGGATCTCGCCGATCAAAATCACATCTGGATCGTGCCGCAGGACCGAGCGCAGACCGCTGGCGAAGGTGAGCCCGATTTCTTCGCGGGTCTGGATTTGGGAAATGCCGGAGATCTGGTATTCCACCGGATTTTCGATGGTGATGATCTTGCGGCCTTCTTCATTGGCATGGGCCAGCGCGGCATACAACGTGGTGGTCTTGCCGCTGCCGGTGGGGCCGGTCAACAGGACCATGCCTTGCGGCAACGCCGTCAACTGATGCATCAGTTGTTCCTGCTCCGGTTCCATGCCCAATTGGGCCAGGTCGAGAAACAAGCTTTGCCGTCCCAGGACCCGGAGGCAGATGGTTTCGCCGTGGTTGGTGGGAATCACCGATACCCGCAAATCGTAGGATTCATCGCCGGTTTTCATGGCGATGCGTCCATCCTGCGGTAACCGTTTTTCGGCGATGTTTAAGGCCGCCATGATCTTGATGCGGGAGACCAGGGCGGCGTGCAACTGGCGCAACTCCGCCGGGACGGGCACGGTTTGCAGGACGCCGTCAATCCGGTAACGCAGACGAATCTGGTCGGGATACGGTTCGATGTGGATATCCGTCGCGTCGAGCCGCAGGGCTTCCACCAGAATCTGGTCCACGAACCGCGCGATTGAGGCCTGCACCGCGGCCTCATCAGAGGCTTGAATGTCGAAGACCGCTTCCCGTTCGGAATCATCCACCCCGCGTTCTTCGCGCAACTGGCGGATGGTTTCCGCGCCCAACCCGAATTGCTGGCGCAGCAGGGCATGGATCGCGCTCGGGGTGGTGATGACAAACTCGAACCGTTTGTTCAACAACAGGCGGAGGTTGCCCTGCTCAATCGGTTGGGGCAGTTCGGGCACCGCCACGGTCAGCAAATCCCCTTTCAGGGCGAGCGGAATCAGTTGGTTGTGGAAAACCAGTTTGAGCGGGACCTGGTCCAGCAGGGTTTTATCGAGGATCACACCGCTGAGGTCCGTGAAGGGA
>MWDV01000390.1 GCA_002070715.1 Verrucomicrobia bacterium ADurb.Bin118 | reverse complement strand
GAGGCGTCATAATTCATGCCGGGGTTTCGGGCCGCCATGAACCTGCCGCGCGCGAACCTCGCTGGCAACGCTTTTGTCTCTTCATGAATTGACCGGTGGAGATGCGACGAAGAAGCCGGAGGGCTTACGTGACTTGCCTATCCGTTGGGCTGACTGGAATTGGCGGGAAGGAGTTGATGGTCCGTGGCGGGCAACGGATGGGGCGCGGGCCCCGATGATTTCCGGGACGGCACCCGGATTTTCAGCACGCTGACCCCCCACGCCGCCAAGGCCAGCAGAAAGCTGATCGTGAAACCCTGTTGGAACTCCCGAATCAGTTGCGGAACACTGGTCTTGTCCGTTGGAATGATGACCAGCGAGAGCAGTGACACCCCCAACGCGCCGCCGATGGTGCGGGCATACATGGCGGCCGCCGTCGCCGCGCCCAACTCGTTTTTGGGGGCGTTGTCCTGCACCAACAGCAACGTGGTGAGCATGCCGAAGCCCATGCCAAAGCCGGCAACGAATCCCGCCACCGCCAGCGCGTGAAGGCCCGTGTGGATTAACCCGATGAAGCCGGCAAACCCGAGGGACAACAAAAGAAATCCCGTTTTATTGATCGCGCCCAAGCCAGTCCAACCCAAGAGGCGCCCGCCGATGATACTGGCCACCGTCCAGCCCACCACCATCGGTGTCAGCACGATGCCGGCAGTGGTGGCCCGGGCGCCAGCAACCGTTTGCACAAACAATGGGATGTAAGCCACCGCACCAAAATAAGCCGCGCCTGCCAGCAAATTATTGAGCAGGGAGTTGCGGGCGATCACATGCCGCAGACTTTGGATCGGCAGGAGCGGCGCGGGATGCCGCCATTCAAAAGGCAGCGCCAAGCCGATGGCCAGCAGACCGGCAAGGATCATCCAAATTATTTTTTGATCCAAACCCCAGACCAGCAGCCCTGCGCCCACGATCAATAACCCCGTGCCGGGATAATCGAGATGAAAAGTCTTTGGCGCGGTCGTTCGCTCCTTCAAAAACAGGCCGCACAGCGCCCAGGCCACCAAGCCAAATGGCAGGTTCAGATAAAACACCCAGCGCCAGGAAACATGATCCACAATCAATCCACCGGCCAGCGGGCCGAGCAATCCCGCAATCCCCCAAATGCCACTGATGTATCCTTGCACCTTGGCGCGTTGCCGCAGCGCGTACATGTCGCCGATCAAGGTGAAGGTCAGGGTCAACACACATCCCGCGCCCAAGCCTTGAACGATGCGCATGGCAATCAGCCAAGGCATGTTGTGCGCCGCGCCGCTCAATCCCGAGCCGATCAGGAATAAAACGATCCCGGTCAAATAGAGGCGCTTGCGGCTGAGCAAATCGCTGATGCGTCCCCACAAGGGACAGGAAACCGTCTGGGTCAGCAAATAAATGGAAAAAGGCAGGGCATACAGGTGCGGACTGCCCAAGTCTTTGACGATTGCCGGCATGGCTGTCGCGACCACCGTCCCCTCCAAGGCTTCCAGGAAGATGCCGATTACCAGGCCGATGGTTGCCAGCGTTTTATGATCCACAAACAGTCCTGAACTCAGTGCCCCGTCACGAGGCGGGTCTGGGAGAACACCATTGGTTACCGGGCGGTGGCGGTCGGGTCGGAGCCGGCTTGGATTGGCGGCGCGAACATTCCGTTAGGCTTTCCAAATCGGAAAACCACCCATTGAAATTGCCGGAATTTTTCTTCGGTCATGTCGATCGCCATTTCACTGGCCGCACAGATCCAATGCAAGCCGGGACCTTTCACATGCCCAACTGGCGTTTGCCATCCTCGCTCAACATTTCCGGCGTCCAATGCGGATCGAAGGTCATGGTCACTTCCACGTTTTTTGCTTCCGGCAATTGGTTCAGCGCGGTCTTGACTCCTTCGTAAATCCATTCGCCCGAGGGACAGTTTTCCGTGGTGAGCGTCATGGTGACGGCGATGTTGCCGTCATGGTTTTCCACACTATAGATCAAGCCCATATCCACGATGTTCAGGCCGAATTCAGGATCGGGAATGGTTTTGAGCGCGTCCCAAACGACGGCGGTTTCTGGTGTCACATTCATGCTGCTTGCAATCAGGTTAGCTTCGGTTTCAACGCGGGCGTCGGCGCCGGCGCGGCGGCGGGAAACCAAAGGTGTTTCAAGACGCCCGCCATATCCATTAAAAACAAGATGACCCCCACGGCCAGGAGCGAGGTGCCCAAGCGCAGCCAAAAATCATTGAGCAGCCAGGCACCCGCCAACAGAGGGAGGACGGATAATTGTTGCAGCCCCAAGCCCCAGCGCTCCAAGTGCGGTTGGGTCAACGAATGTGCCGGCGGAGTTGGCCGCCGTCCGACAAGCGGACCATACACCCGCATCCACGTCAGAAACGGCACCACTTTGCACATCATCCCGGCAATGCAGGGCAGCAACCCGCCCAGAATCCCGCAGAGAGCGTAAATGATCGGATTAAACCCACCGACGGCGGTGCTGCGCGTCGAATCGGGTAAAGTCAGCGCCACCCCCGCGAGAGCAGCGGCGGCGAGTCCGATGCCGCCGCGCAGGAAAACGGTGATGCCCGGGTCCAGCTTTCGTTTTTTGCGCGTGGCCAGGGATTGTTTCAATCCATACCCGGAGAAAACCATGCCGATCGTCACCGCCACTGCGCCGAGATAAGTCAACATCGTCCATTGCCAGATCAAGGCGGGCACCAACGCGACCAGACCCAGTTGGGCAAACCAAAGCCCCGCTTTGGCGGCTCCCCAATCTCGCACTTCACCCATGGTAAACATCGGGATCAGTTGAAAGGCAACGCCCTGCAAGAGGGCGAGAAAAAAGCCGATCAACCCCAGATGCGCGTGCGCCCGGAGCAAAGCCAGCGGAGGCACGGGCACCCAGGTCCACAGCCGGTTGCACACCAGAAACAATCCGGCCAGAACCGCGAATAACAACCAGCCGGCGGCCAGGATGATGGACCAAGCCACCGCATCGCGCCGCGTCGAGCGACCGACCGTTATCCAAGTATTTAAGGTGAAGCATAGGATTCCCAAAGCCACCGCACTACCAAACAGACCCACCTCTTTTAACTGGTAACCTTGGAAAAAATAAATCATCCCCGGCACCCCCACCGCATGCATGCCGAAATGCCACCAGCCCAAGTTTTCGTTCCAAAGCGTCGTGGTCAACGCCACCGGGACCAGTTGATACACCGCTCCGCAAGCCACGGTGACGAAGAAGCCCAGCATCCAACTATGCGTCAAAGCAATCACCGGCGGTGCGGCATGCGGCATGGTCAGGAGCCCGGGATGGACCACCAGCAGCCCGGTCCCAATCGCGAGCCAGATCAGGGCCAAGCCCATAAACGCCAGCGGCAACCGGCCTTGCGCCGCCAGCCAGCTTTGCCGGGAGGCGGGGCGGGACGCGGGGGCCTGGGGCGGACGAATGGAAGCCGGTTCAGACACGCGCGAGCACGGTGAGCCAACTCCCGTCCGGCTGCTGGGTGCAGTCCGAACTGAAGCCCCGTTCCTTGGCTTCCCCGAACAAGTGGCACGGTTCCCGATCGGTCCGGGCCTGCAATTTGACCCCGGCCGGCAGCGACTCCAACGCGTCCAACACCCGCACCAGCGGCTCCGGCGGTTCCAAGCCGCGCACATCAATTTCCCGCACGTCAGCCGCCACAGTTTCAGTCGGGGAATCGCATCCGCAACCGCCCGGCAGTTCGCCCGGGGCATGGACAGCTTTGAGTTTCGTGATTTTCACCCGGTACTCCTCCGGCCCTTGTTCCAAGTATTCCCACGCAAAGGCGCCGTTAAATTCGTGCTCGAATTGGTAACGCAGCGGCACCGGGTCATGGTCATTCAGCAGCACGAAAAATTTTCCCACCGGCAAATCCAGCCAGCGTTGAAAAATTTGCGCGTGCTTGACCCGGCCGGGAATGGGCCGCACATCGAAAACCACTTGCGGATCCCGGTGCGGATCGGCGGTGTGACCGCCGGAGCCGCAGCCCCGCGGCAGGGTGAGGGGGGCAATCACCGGCTGCAATTTGGTGATTTTTACGCGGAACTCCTCCGGGCCGCGCTCCACATATTCCCACGTAAACGCGCCGCTGAACTCGCGCTCGAATTGATAACGCAACGGCACCGGATCGTGGTCGTTGAGCAGGATGAAGAACTCATTGACGGGCAGATCCAGCCAGCGCTGGAAAATCTGCGCGTGCTTGACGCGCCCGGGAATGGGCCGCACATCAAAAACCACCCGGGGATCGCGCAACGGATCCTCCACGACGGCGGAACTGGGGTTGGGAGTATTCATAAGCTTTTTCTATGACTACGTTAAATACACATATTCGTTCGCCCGCGAACCGGAACCCCGGCCGCCCGGCGAAGGCTGCTCCAAAAAAGTAGCGCGGGATAATTGGATGTCAATATCCGATTTTCCACCGCCGCGCGGCGGATCGAACGGGGTCACCTCAAAAATCTGTGCAACGGGAGGAAATCGTGGTTTGACATCACGGCAGCGGCGCGCATTGTCGGCTTGAAGCGGCCGTCCGTCCCAGCCAGACTTGGCGGCACAACGCTGGGAAGACCATGAAGATCATGCAACACATTGACCGCTACCGATACACCGGCATGGCCGCCCTACTGGCCATGGTGTTTCTGGTTTCCTGTGAAACGCCGCCGCAGGCTGGGGCGACGAAGTTTCACGATGCGGCTGCAGCGGATGTCGTGGTGAAACATTACCGCTGGGAGCATTTGAACATCATCAAACCCAATTATCGCGAGGGAGGTTTTCTGATCCCCGTCACCCGCGACACGCTCGGGCCCGCGTTGGATCGGTTGGGTGTTCAACGGGGGTTGGCGGTGGTTGCTTTGGGCTGGAACTACACCGATGCGGATTTGGAAAAACTCACGCAGGAATGGCGGGAGCTGCTCCGCGGTCTGGGCTTCCAACAGGTCGTCGCGGTGCATGCGACCGGACGGGGCGATGACGTCACCGGCGCCTGGATCATCCACGATTCACGCTGACCCAATGCCGCGTTCCCGCAAACCATTGCGCACCCGGTCCGCTTCGCGTCCGGAAAATTCGCTCCAACGTTCCCGCCCGCCGCTGGAACGGATGCTGGCCATTCACCGCGCCCTCCAAGCAGGCCGGTTTCCCAACGCCAGTTCTCTGGCCCGCGAGCTGGAGGTCAGCGCCAAGACCATTCAGCGCGATCTCGAATTCATGCGGGACCGGTTGCAATTGCCCTTGGATTACGACGC
>MWDV01000389.1 GCA_002070715.1 Verrucomicrobia bacterium ADurb.Bin118 | reverse complement strand
GTGGCATGCCGTCCGCGCCGATCGCCAGACGGCGGGTCGCGGGCGGTTTCAGCGGCCATGGATTTCCGACGACGGTGGGTTATGGTTGTCGGCGGCGATTCCCACCGCGCCGTTGGGCGAGGCGGTGAAGTTGTTGCCGCTGCTGGCGGGCCTGGCGATTTGTCGCACGGTGCAACAACTGGGATTGCGCACCCTGCGCATGCGCTGGCCCAACGACATCATGGTGGACCAGCGCAAGCTCGCCGGGGTGTTGGTTGACCAGCCGCGTCCGGAGCTGGCGGTCGTGGGGATCGGGTTGAACATCCGCAACCATCCGGAGCAGGTGGAGCCTTCCCTGGCCGGGCAGGTGGCGCGGTTGGCGGATTTTTTGGCGCACCCACCGACCCCGGCGGAAATTACGCGCACCCTGCTGCCCGCCTTGCGGGGGGTCTTGCACGAAGTGGCCTCCCGCGGAGTGGAGACCGTGTTGCCGCGGGTCAACGAACTGTGGGGCGAAGGACGCGAAGTGGAACTGGATTTGGACGGGGTGATGGTTCACGGCCGGTTTGTCGGCGTGGATCAGACGGGGCGGTTGGTATTGGAAACCCGCTCGCATAAACGGATTGGTTACGAGCCGCATCAAGTGCGGTTGTTGCGTGAAACGGAAGATTGACTATGAAACCATTGACGAAACTCACGGTGGAAGAAGCCGCGCAATTCATTGAGCACGGCGAGACGATTGGCGTAAGCGGCTTCACGGCCGCGGGCGCGCCCAAGGCGGTCCCCGCCGCCATTGCCGCCAAGGCCGAAGTTGAACACGCGGCCGGCCGGCCCTTTAAGATCAATCTCATCTCCGGCGCCTCCACCGGTCGCTCGTTGGACGGGGCACTCGCGCGCGCCAAGGCGCTCGGCTTCCGCACGCCGTACCAGTCGGATCCCGATCTGCGCCGCAGCATCAACGCCGGCGAAACACATTTCTTCGACATGCATCTCTCGCGCCTGCCGCAGGACGTGCGCTATGGCTTCCTTGGGCCGGTGCGCACGGCGATCATTGAGGCCTGCGACGTGACGAAATATGGCGAGATCGTGCTGACCTCTTCCGTTGGCGCCGCGCCCACGTTTTGCCACAAGGCGGACCGGATCATTGTCGAGTTGAACCACTATCACCCGTCTTTCCTGCGCGGGTTGCATGATATTTTTGAACCCGAAGACCCGCCGGGCCGCAGTGACATTCCCGTATTCCATCCCAGCGATCGCATCGGCCAGCCGGTGATCCAGGTGGATCCGGCGAAAATTCTGGGTGTGGTGGAAACCAAGTTGCCGGATGAAACCGGCGCGTTCGATCCCATCAGCGACCTGACCGCGCAGATCGGGCATCACGTCGCGGATTTCTTCGCGCGGGAGATCAAACGCGGCCTGATTCCCAAGACGTTCCTGCCCGTGCAATCCGGGGTGGGCAACACCGCCAACGCCGTGCTCATGGCCCTGGCGGACAACCCGGTCATTCCGAACTTCCAGATGTACACGGAGGTCATCCAGGACGCGGTGATTGCGTTGATGGAAAAGGAGCGGGTGACCTTCGCCAGTGGTTGTTCGTTGACCGTGCCGTCGGCCACGCTCGAAAGCATTTATGCCGACTGGGAATTTTTCCGCACGCGGCTTTTGCTGCGTCCGCAGGAAATCACGAACAATCCGGAAGTTGTCCGCCGCATCGGCACCATCTCCGTCAACACCGCCATCGAGGTGGACTTGAGCGGCAACGTGAACAGCACCCACGTGCTGGGGAAACACATGATGAACGGCATCGGCGGTTCGGCGGACTTTGCCCGCGCGGCCTTTCTCTCGATGTTCATCTGCCCGTCCACCGCCAAGGGCGGCAAGATCAGCACGATTGTCCCGATGGTCAGCCATCTGGACAGCAGCGAACATTCGGTGTGCGTCATCGTCACCGAACATGGCGTGGCGGATCTGCGCGGCAAATCCCCCGCCAGCCGGGCCCAGCTCATCGTCGAGAACTGCGCGCATCCGGACTACCGGCCGCTCCTCCGCGAATACATGGCCCGCGGCGGTAACGGCCATTCCGTCCAAAGCCTGGGCGCCGCGTTCAACATGCACCTTGAATACGGCCGTTCCGGTGACATGCGGAACACGCAATGGAGCGGCGTTCCCTCCAATTAGGAACGCAAGAGAGAAATCCTTATCCGGGGCCGGACGGTTCAAAAGACCGATCCGGCCCCGGTGATTTTTAGCCCGGAGCCTTCGCCAACCATCTCATTCCTTCCCAGCGCCAGATGAAATTTCGGCGGAATGGGGGACGGTAGTCCTGTAGGGTGGTAGCCTGTAATGGAAAGTAACGATAGGCAGTCTCGCATCGAACACCTGCCGTGGACGAAACTCGGCGATGCGGCGACATGGCAAACGCAACTTCCCAGAACGAAACGTTTGCGGTATAATCCGTTGCGAGAATCAATGGCGGATGTCTTTTCAAAGAAGAAGCGTTCGCAAGTCATGGCGGCCATTCGATCGAACGGCAATAAAGACACCGAATTAAGGTTTGCTGCCATGCTGCGCGCGCATGGCATCAACGGTTGGCGGCGAAATCAACGGTTGCCAGGCAAACCTGATTTCATTTTCCGCAGCGCACGGGTTGCGGTTTTTGTGGACGGCTGTTTCTGGCACGGATGTCGTTGGCATTGCCGAATGCCAAAATCCCGGACGGATTTCTGGGCTTCGAAGATTGCGCGAAACAAGGAACGAGATCGTGAGGTCGGCCGGCTGTTGCGCAAGCGACAATGGCGGGTGTTGCGATTCTGGGAGCACAATTTGAAATCGCCGGATAAAGTTATTGACAAGCTTAGAACGATGCTTGCCACCCGAACAAAACAGCCCTAAAAGGTGGATTTGATGGATGCGATTGAACTTTTTGCGGGGGGCGGCGGGCTCGCGCTGGGACTGCATGACGCGGGTTTCAAACCAGTCGCGGTGGTCGAGCGCGACCCGGCATCCTGCCGAACTCTTCGCAAGAATTGGCCCGACCGCTTGGGGCAAGCCGTTAGCCTCTTCGATATGGATGTCCGGCAGGTGGATTTCCGGCAGTGGCAGGATCGGGTGGAGTTAGTTTCCGGAGGGCCGCCGTGTCAGCCGTTCTCGATTGGCGGCAAGCACCGGGGGCATCGTGACGATCGCGACATGTTTCCTCGCGCGGTGGAGGTGGTTCGGACCGTTCGCCCAAACGCGTTTATCTTCGAGAATGTCCGCGGTTTGCTTCGGAAATCGTTCGCCGAGTATTTCGGCTACGTTATTCTCCAGTTGCAATATCCGGAGGTGGTGCGCCGTGATCGCGAAACATGGCCTCGACATCTGTCCCGATTGGAAGAACATCACACTTCGGGTGTCGAACGGGGGCTTCGCTATCGTGTGGTTTTCCAGAAAGTGAACGCGGCGGACTTTGGTGTTCCACAGCGTCGGGAGCGGGTGATCATCGTCGGATTTCGATGGGACATTAAAGCGGCTTGGAGTTTTCCCCAGCCGACGCATTCCAAAGACGCTTTGGAGGCCGCGAAATGGCTAACCGGGTCTTACTGGGACGAGCATCGGATTCCCCGATCACGGCGGCCCCCGGTTCCCACGGACGTGCAGCAACGGCTGGGCCGAATGGAGACGCTTCCCTTGTCTGCGCGCTGGCGTACGGTGCGCGACGCGCTAAACGATTTGCCTGACCCGCGCTCGCCGGAGGCCGCGCGGATTGCCAACCATAGTTTTCAACCCGGTGCGCGCAAGTACCCGGGCCATACGGGCAGTGACCTGGATCATCCGGGAAAGACCCTTAAGGCGGGCGACCACGGTGTTCCGGGCGGGGAAAACATGCTGTCTTTTCCCGACGGCTCCGTCCGCTATTTTACCGTGCGCGAAAGCGCCCGATTGCAGACATTTCCAGATTGGTATGTGTTTCCCAATTCTTGGACGGAGAGCATGAGGCAGATCGGCAATGCCGTGCCCGTAACGCTCGCCCGGGTAATTGGCGCGAGCGTGGCCCATACCTTGGCGAATCGGTCCCGATGCCTGATGGATCTTAAATAATTTTGCAGGCCGCGCATATCGGCGGACAGAAAACAATCTGGATTCATGGCCCCAGAACAATTGAAATGGCTATGGTTACGGAACCTGTGATGGAAGATCCAACTCCCTACAACCCGCTCGCGAAGAAGAATCTTGCGGCCAGCATCATCTCGAGATTGCTCTGTCAGAAGCCGTGGGAAATGCCCCCGCCCAAATTTGCCGGCGCGGGTGTTTACCTGATTTACTATACCGGCGGTTTTGAGGCCTATGAGCCTCTGTCCCGTGCCAATCGAAATGGCCGGTTTGCGCAACCGATCTATGTTGGTAAAGCTGTGCCGGCCGGGGCGCGAAAAGGCGGCGAAGGCTTGGACACACCTCATGGAGAAGCGCTTTACAAGCGTCTGTGCAAGCACTCCGAGTCCCTCAAATCAGCGCGCAACTTGGCGGTGACTGATTTCAAATGTAGGTGGCTGGTCGTTGATGAAGTTTTCATCACGCTTGGCGAAACCATGTTGATCAGCCATTTCAAGCCATTGTGGAATTTGGTGGTGGAAGGATTCGGTAACAACCCGCCCGGCGGAGGAAGGGCGAAAGGCAAGAAGCCGATGTGGGACATCATTCACCCGGGGCGGGCTTGGGCCGAGGAGTTGAGCGCCGCCATGAGTAGCGAGACCGTGCTCTCTCTTATTGCCCGACACTTCGATAATGTTCGAGTTCCGCCCGGCAAGTTTGAAGTGTAGGATAGGTCGTTTTCCGCTTTTTCTGTGTGGGCGGATCGGAGGACGGCGTGACAGCATCACGCCAAAGTAGAATTGGCAAACATAGTCGGTGCGTGGATGCGCCGTGATGCCGCCATGCTCTGTGAAACCGGCTCTCCCAACTTTAACCCCATCATACGCTTGGGTTTTGAAAAACGGAAACCGGAGATCAGTTTCCTGTTCTCCGGCTTGATGATTCAATTGGTTACCGGCCGCCACGGGCGGCGACCGGCGGGCTGAGGCGTCGCGGCGGGTTTACACCGTGTAGGTGCTGCTGGCCACCCGGCCGCCGGTGCCGGTCCAGTTGGTGTGGAAAAATTCGCCGCGCGGTTTGTCCACCCGCTCATAGGTGTGCGCGCCGAAGTAATCGCGCTGGGCCTGCAGCAGGTTGGCCGGCAGGCGTTCGCTACGGATGCCGTCGAAGAACGCCAGCGCCGTGCTGAACGCCGGCACGGGAATGCCTTTCCTGACGGCCATGCTGACCACCTTGCGCCAGTTGCGCACGCACCCCTTGATGGCTTTCTTGAAGAACGGGTCCAGCAGCAGGTTGTCCAGCTTGGGTTTGCGGTCGAACGCGTTTTTGATCTCGCCCAGGAACACGCTGCGGATGATGCAGCCGCCGCGCCACATCAGGGCGATGCCGCCGTAGTTCAAGTGCCAGCTATATTGCTGGGCCGCCGCGCGCATGAGCATGTAACCCTGCGTGTAGCTGATGATCTTGGAGGCGTAGAGCGCCTGGCGAATGGCATGAACCCATTCGCGGCGGTCGCCGGCGAACCGGGTTTTGCCGGGTTTGAACGCCTTGGCCGCCTTGACGCGCTGATCTTTCAGCGCGGAAACGCACCGGGAATAAACGGCCTCGGCAATCAGCGTGATCGGGATGCCCATTTCCTGCGAGGAAATGACGGTCCATTTGCCGGTGCCCTTCTGGCCGGCGGTATCCAGAATCTTATCCACGAGCGGCGTGCCGTCGTCATCTTTCTTGGCGAGGATGTCGCGGGTGATTTCGATCAGGTAAGAATCGAGTTCGCCGGTGTTCCATTCCTTGAAGACCTCGTGCATTTCGTCGGGAGTCATGCCCAGGCCGTCCTTCATCAGATGATAGGCTTCGCAGATGAGCTGCATGTCGCCGTATTCAATGCCGTTGTGGGTCATCTTCACGTAATGACCCGCGCCGCCTTCGCCCACCCAATCGCAACAGGGGGTGCCATCGGCGACCTTCGCGGCGATGGCTTGGAAGATCGGTTTCACGTGCGGCCACGCCGCCGGGCTGCCGCCGGGCATGATGCTCGGCCCGCGCCGGGCGCCTTCCTCGCCGCCGCTCACGCCCGTGCCGATGTAAAGCAGGCCCTTGCTTTCGACGTATTGGGTGCGGCGGATGGTGTCCTCGAAGAGCGAGTTGCCGCCGTCAATGATGATGTCGCCGGGTTCCAGCACACCGAGCAATTGTTCAATGAACTCGTCCACCGGTTTGCCGGCCTTGACCATCAGCATCACCCGCCGGGGCTTTTTGAGGAGGGCGACCATCTCCGCGAGCGAACGGGCGCCGAGGATGTTCGTGCCTTTGGCCTCGTTGGCCAGGAAGTCGTCCACCTTCGAAGTGGTGCGGTTGTAGGCCACGACGGTGAAGCCGTGGTCGTTCATGTTAAGGATGAGGTTCTGGCCCATCACGGCCAGTCCGATGACGGCAATGTCAGCTCTTGGTTCCATATCGTTTTCGTCTTTCTGCTGGTTCAACGGGCGGACCTTTATCCGCCCAAATCTGTTTTCAGTGGCACGCCGGTTGTTCCCTCGGCGGACCGTTTCCTCAATCGGCCTTCTGCAAGGGCTCCCGCGCCACGGCAGACCGGCAAGTCTGCGCTCCGGTTTTTTATGCAACGGCGGGGCGCCACCGGGCCGCCGCGGCCTGACTGGCTAGCGTTGCACGCGGGCGGAGCCGCCTTGGGCGAAGGCTTTGACCTGTTCCACCGTCGCCATTGTCGTGTCGCCGGGGAAGGTGGTCAGCAACGCGCCGTGGGCCCAGCCGAGCTTCACGCATTCTTCCGGCGCCGCGCCGGTCAACATGCCGTAGAACAGTCCCGAAGCGAAACCGTCACCCCCGCCGATCCGGTCATAGACATCCAATTCACAGGTTGGCGCTTGGTAAGTCTGGCCATTTATCCAAGCCACCGCGCTCCAACGATGCCGGTTCGTCGTCTGCACCTCGCGCAGGGTTGTGGCCACGACCTTTACGCCCGGATAATTCCGCACCACTTCCCCGATCATGCCGATGAAGGCGCTCGGGTCCAGTTTGTCCCGGGAATGCACGTCCGGGCCTTTCAAGCCGAGTCCGGTTTGCAAATCCTCCTCGTTCCCCACCAGCACGTCCACGTGTTCGACGATGCGTTTATTGACC
>MWDV01000388.1 GCA_002070715.1 Verrucomicrobia bacterium ADurb.Bin118 | reverse complement strand
GCCAGCGAATACCCGGCCCATGCCAGCAGCCAAATCGCCGCCAACCCTCCCGCCGCCATCCAAACTATCCGCTGTCGCCTGCTCATACTGGCGCAATATAATTCAGCCCCGGCGCCGGGCCAGCAGAAACAGTAAGCCGCGTGCGCCAAGGCCCGCCAAGGGGTAGAACTGAAACAACCGACCGGAGACTCGCCGCCCCGCACTCCGCGCTCGCTTTTGGGGATTGCTCACGCCCGCCGTTCAGCGAAACCCGGAAAACGCCACGAAAAGTTTGTTCGAATGGTTGTGGTTTATCGTTTACCCTCAGCGGGAATTGGAGTTACAACAACGCCAATTTGGTTGTATGAAACTGAGACCGCAACAATTCCGTGAACGCGGGAGGACCCAACCAACGGCAAGGAGCCGATCAATGGGCGCCGCGTTCTTGTGGTTGAGAGTTGGCGACGGCGAAGCCGATCAATGCCTGGACCGCGAACGCCGCCAACCGTGGTTGGCCCTCGCGCCAATTTAATTTCGTATGACTCGCCGGATATTCACCATTTTGATTACATGGCTCTGCAGTTGTGGCTTAGCGCCCGCTGCGGATTCAATTGAGTTCGAGTTAAGCACCGCACCGGGAAGATTGCGCATCTTGATTGGCGGACAGGAAGCTTTGGTTTATCACTACGGCACCAACTGGGATCTGCCCCATTTCTATCCAGTGCGCAGCCCTTCCGGAAAATCCATGACGGTGGAGAAACCGGATCCCTACCCGCATCACCGCTCCTTTTGGTTTGCGGACACGGTGCAGTTGGAAGGGCACCGCCAAGCCTCTTTCTATAACGCTCTCTATTCCGGGCGGGGCGACAAGCAGGACCCACAACCCCCTTTTCGGGATCACATCCGCCAGGTCAGTTTAACCGTGCCCGACAACCCGGCCACGGCTCATAAACGCGTACTGATCACACAACTCATCTGGGAAATGGACGATGGGAAGGTCCCGGTGCTGGATGAAACGCGGCGGTTGATCATTACCGCGCTGGCCAACGGCGAGTATTTTCTCGATCTGGAATTCACGCTCGTGGCGAATTACGGCGCGGTTACGTTCCAGAGTGATGCGGTGCATTACGCCTGGCCTTTCATTCGCCTCAACCAGGACTTCAATGCCTCCGCGGGCGGGGCCCTGGTGAATTCGGAGGGGGGCCGCGGGGAAGCGGACACGAACATGAAAATCGCGCGGTGGGTGGATTTCTCACGTGGCCGGGGCGCAACGGCTGAAGGCCTGGCCATGTTCAGCCATCCCGCCAATGAACAACCGCACCAGTGGTTGACACGCGACTATGGTTGTTTCGGCCCGCGCCGCATTGCCGCCAAGAGTGGAAAACCTTTTGTCCTGTCACGCGGTGAAAAAATTTCGACTCGCGTCGGCGTGTTGGTCCATCGCGGCGATGTTCAATCCGGACAGGTCGCCGAGCGTTACCAACTCTACTTCAAAGGTGAGCTGTAAATTTTAATACGCGACATCGCTGGCCGCCGGGCGAAGCGCCAATCCAACTTGCCAATTCAGTCTTGGCGTCGGGCCAGCAACAACCACGGACTGCGTGACATCAAGGCACCGCCGGCGTGTATAACCGAAACAGCCGACCGGAACCCACCCCTCCCGGCACCCATACGGCGTGGCTCCCCGTTTCACCCGTCATGGTCAGGTTCGTGATCGTCTGCCATGAATCCGACATCGTCAAATCGCGGGTCTGCACAGAATAAGTCCGTCCCTGCACGGCGTGGAACTGCAGCCGGAGGCCGCTGCCTTCCGTGCGAATGCCGGTGAACGCAAACACACTGTCGGCATCCTGGGGATCGGTGCCCGCTAGGTATTCCTGGAGATTGCTCGCGCCGTCTTGATCCGCGTCCAAGTCGGCGTCCAACGGGGAATCCGGATCCAGCCCATGCACCAACTCCCAGGCGTCGGGCATGCCGTAGCTCACCGCCGAGCGTCGTTGCAAGGACTGGCCGGTGCCCGCCGCCCCCGTCGGCCAAGGCGCCGTGCTGGCATAATGAATGCGTTCCGCCTGCATGTACGGCACCAAACCGGGTGTCGGCCCCTGCACATTTTGAGGCGTATCCGGTTCCAAAAATTCCAACACTTCGCCGCTGTTACTGAGCTTGCCGCCATACGGTCCCACAATCGCCACATTCGTGGGCACGGCGTATTTCGCGCGGAACGCCGCCAGCTTGGCCGCATCCGCCACGGGGTCAAATCCCACCACGAGCAAATAGCCACCCGCCGGAATGCTGATCCCCTCGGGGAAATCGAAGGTGATGCCGTCGCGCAATTGCCAGGTGTTGGTGGGCGCCAACGGGTCGGCCAGGGGTACGGACACTTTGCCCGGATTGTGGAGTTCAATGTATTCATCATCCGTGTTGGGTTGCCCGGCCACGTCCGGCGGATAAAACATGATTTCGTTGATCACGACCGAAGGCAGGCGCGGCGCGGCGTTGGTCTGGCCGGTTCCCTGCCGAAACTCGATCACGGTTTGAGGGTTGTCCCAGCCGAAGGTGGGCCGGCTGAGCGGCACGAAATCAACGCCGATGCTGGTGAGATGCCGCCCGGCGGAGACACCATTCTTGAGCGCGCCAAAGCGCACGGACATTTGTTCCCCGGTAAGCTGGCCTGCCGCGTTACCCACCGAAAGGAAGACTTTTTCCCCTTTGACCGAGCTGAGCGCAAAGCCGTCCGATCCGGGGCCAAATTGCGCTTCATAAAACACCTGGAAACCGTATGCGGGAATCACGGTGCCCGCCGGGATGCGATATTTGCGCGGCTTGGCGCCGGAATCACTCAGCCACCAATGACTGATGTCCACAGGGGTGGCGGTCAGGTTTTGCAGTTCGATGGCATCCTCGTAGGGATAATCGGTGTGGGAGAGCACTTCGGAAATCACCACCCGGGTCAGTTCAATAAAATTCCGCGCGCCGGGAGTGGCGCTGCCCGGGAAAAACGCGAAGTTATCACTGCCATCCGGCGCCCGCCCTTGCGAAATCTCGGCGGTCTGCGGACCAAACGTCACGCGGTCGAGAATCGTCCGGCGATCCGCCGCATAAATCGTCAAGGTCTCCCCCGACGTGGACAATTTGAAATCGAGATGATCGGCGCCGTCTTCCTTCAAATCGTCAGCAAAGAATTGAATGAAGCCGCCGGCGGCAATGTAGGAATGCGCGGGGATGGCGCGGTTGGCCGGCACACCCGATGGTTGGTCCGTAATGATGAGCCCGCCCAACGCCACCACCAAGCTGTCGGCATTAAAGACCTCCAACCAATCCTCGCCGGCGGCGGTTTTGGCCATCCACTCGTTGATAAAGAGTTGCTGGGGATCCCCGGTGGCCGCCGTTGTGTTCGGCAATCCTGCCGAGGGCTGATTCAATCCCCAGCTTCCCGAACCATCCGGCACGCGGCCCAAGGAGAAATCACCCACCTGTAAACCGAAACGGATTTCGTCCAGCAGGGTCACGCCATTGGCGGCGTAGAGTCGAACCAGATCACCTTTCGCCCCCAGTCCAAATCCGGTGTGCAGTCCCGGGGAAGAAAAATTCCGGTCGGCCCAGATAATGAAAAACCCCTGCGCGGGGACTACGGTGTCGGCGGGAATGACGTATTTCCGGGGGAGCGCCGGATCATCGGTCAAACTCCAATTGCCAATGTTCACGGGCGCGGCCGTGGGATTGTAGAGTTCGATGTAATCCGTGTAATTGCCGTCATTGGCCACCGCCGAACGGTTGTCGGCCAGCACCTCGTTCAGGACCACCTGCGCGCGGAGTTTCCCGCCGGCAAAGGTGAGGCTTAAAAAAAGCGCGGCGCCCATCGCGACGCGGGAGAGAGTTGTCTGTTTCATCATAAATTAAAGGGGAATGGTGAGGGCGCGAAAATACTTGCGGTCGGGAGCTTTGAGTTGTTTGCACGCCTGGCCGTCAATCAAGCGGGCGCCGTCATCACTCACAATAAGCAGTCGCCGGGCGCCCTGAACGGTTACGCACGCGATCGCTTCCGGATTCAGCCCGGCGAATTCGATCCCCGGCACCAGACGCGGCGAGGACCAACCATCGCGCCATTCATAAAGCCGGCTCCGGCCTCGGCCATCGTACGTGCCCGCGATCAGATAGTATCTGTCTTCGGCCCGGGTCATGTCGCGAATGCCCAACCCGCCGAGATCCAGCAATTGGGGAGCCCCCAACCGCGCGGCCCGGCCTTCAATCAGTTCCGTCGGATTCAAGAGCGGCACGACCAGCGCTTTGCCGTCGGGAATGGGATTCCGGAAACCGATGAGCAGATGGCCTTCAGGCGTGGCGCACAGGCCTTCGATGTTCAAACCGCCCGGTTGTTTGGGTGCCAACCGCGCCGCCGCCGCCAGATTAAACGGCTGCAAACGCGGCTCGTGGAGCAGGTCCGCCAACAGGCGCGTGTATGGTTGTCCCACCGGCTGGAGCCGGGGCGTTCCTTCGGGGCGCGGCAGAGTGGTGGCAAAAAACCGGTGCCGACTCTCTCGTTCCCGTCCTTTCTTGTTGCGGGCATGCGACGAAATCCAAAACACGCGATCCCCCAACACCGCTGCGCCTTCCAAGTCCACCTCCGGCGATCGTCGGTCCACACGGAGAAAATCGGACAGATCAAACGCCTGCAACGGCAGCCCGCCTTGGCTCCAGGAATAAATGCGCAAGGTATTGTCCTCATCATCCGCCACCAGGAATTGTCCGCCGGCCAACGCCACCACCGCCGAAGCATCACACGTCCCGCGGCAAAGAATATAGCCTTCGGAATCAGCGTCCCCGGATTGAACCTTCGCCGTCGCCGCGTCCTTTGTTTCCGAAGCCGACAAATCGCCCCCAACCGGCTGCGCTTGCAAAGCCGGCAAACCCATGACAACCACCGCCAACCCAATTATCCACGGCCGCCTGATCATTCGCGCGCAATATATTTCAATATCAACGCCAAGCCAGCGGAAACGGACGCCCCTCCCCCGACAATTCAAACTTGCGTTGGCCTTGTCGCATTCTAGCTTCCCGCCATGTCTTTTTCAGCAGCACCGGAAGCAAATTCGGAAACGTTCGGTCATCCGGATCAATTTGTTCGCCGTCATATCGGCCCCAATGCCGCGGAAACCGCCGCCATGCTCAAGGTGGTCGGTTTCGATTCCCTGGACGCGCTGATGGCTGCGGCCGTGCCGCAATCCATCCGGTTGCTGAAGCCGTTGCATCTGCCCGAACCGAAAACCGAATTTGACGCGTTGCGCGAATTGAAAGCCAT
>MWDV01000387.1 GCA_002070715.1 Verrucomicrobia bacterium ADurb.Bin118 | reverse complement strand
GAACCGATGTCGTGGCAGCATGATCCGCAGCGGAGAAAAAAGACCAGCGCCCCCTCCACCCGGAGAGGGGGCGCTGTCATGCCAGTCGTCCCGTCGTCAAGGCAACTGGCTTTGTCGAGCAGTCCGGCAGCGTTGCATCACCATGAGCCAGTACACTGAAAATCCACAGCCGGGAGCCGGCCATCAGGCCAGCCGGCGGCGCCAGGCCATCAATCCGGCCCAAGCCACCGCCAACAACGACACCGTCAGGCCGGTCTCGGGCACCGGGTCGCCGTGGTGCGGTTGCCTTTCGGATTGGAAGAAACTGACCGACAAGAGCTGGCTCTTGCGATCGTTGTTAAACTTGGCAGGCAGCGTCACATTGGTCTCGTTCCCATCGAGGAACCAGACCAAAGCACCCGCTGCCTGCTGGCCCGCCACATATTTCGCCAGGACGTAGCTGTATCCCGTTGTCTCCACGGACAGGTTGCCCGAATCATCCCGGGCAAAGCCGGTGGCGATTGCGGAGGGGAAGGGACCGGCGAGCGTGCTGCCCAGCCGGTTGTAGGTATCCCCGTTTTCCGGCGGAATCAGAATGTTGAGCTCCTCCGCCGACAGCGTGATCAGGCGATTGATGAAATCCTTGTCCTCCGCTCCGCCGGATACATTTTGGTGGATGACCCCCAGATAATAATCGCCGCCAACCGTCAGGGGCGTGGCCTTGACCATGAACGGGGCCGCCAGCAGCGCGGCGAGCCAGAGTGCGCTTGTGCGTTTGAGCATTTTTGTCTTCATGTTTTTTCTTTTGTCTCCTGCGTATGTCTCCGTGTTATTCCCGCTCACAGCACGGGGAAGCTAGTCCATGGTGGCGGGGTTCTGCCAGCCGGTGAAACCCCGGGCCGTAAGGCCGGGGCGCATCCCAACGGGTGTCCGGAGTTGACCCGACAAATGCGCCGCGCCCACACGACTTTGGCGCGTGACTTTCCATCGCTTGACCCCGCCTCAGGCGCCGCTTATGGTTCGTCAAAACGCGCGCCCATGAACCCGAAAATGCTATTGAAAGCGGTCTTCCTTCTGCTCGTGCTGCTGGTGTTGGTGCTGATGGGGCTGAACAACGGCGAGACCGTGACGTTTCGTCTGCCTCCCTTGATTCACAAGTTGGCGCTGAAAGCGGCGATAATGTATTTCGCCTTTTTTGCCGTCGGATTTCTCACCGCCACGGTTCTCTTGGCTGGCGGCGGCAAACGCGGCAGCGCCAAACCGGCCAAGAGCGGGAAATAATTGGTCGAGCCGCCCGCCACCAGAGCAGAGCACCGACGGGTGATTCTCCCGGGCGCGCTGAACTCCAGCGAGCCCGCGCGGGGGCGCGCTTCCATTTGATTTTTCATCCGGAACGCCGGTATGATGCCTCTGCGGGAAAAAACGAAATGCCCGCCGGTTGGCCACCCATCAGCCGACCGTTTTGTCGTTGAATCAAAATCAAAATCGCTGAGCCCGATGAATCCCAGTCCTGACCCCTCCCTGGCTGCTTTCGCATTTCCTTGTCCCGCTTGCGGTCATCGCGTCGAACTCGCGCCGGAGGCCTGCGTGCGGTCGTTAACCTGCCCATCGTGCCGGGTGGCTATTGATGTGCCTCCGCCGCCCCGGATGACGACAGAACCCACCGCGCCGGCATCATCTCCACCGCCATCATCCCAATCGGCAAACCAACCCCGAATCGAGAAACCTTCACCACCCGCACCCGCGCCATCCCTTCCGCCAAGGAAGGCGCCCCCCGTCGCCTCGCCACCGTCTCAAGTCAAACCCGACTCTGATTCCTCCTCCGTCACACCGGACCCGGCGGCGGATTCGGAATCATCCCTGCCGGCGCAAATCGCGGTGCTCACTCCCGAAATCAAAGCTGACCTCATTCAGTCCGCCCGGGAACTGATTGCCGAAGAATCCTGCTGGGTTGCGAAGCTGGCCGGCGACGGTCGCTACGTTTACGCAGCCAAGGATGTGGACGGCGAAATCATTGAGGTGCCCGTCAGCAGTCCGGAAGCCACCCGTTTCAGCCTGTTCGGGGCGGTGCTGCGGGAGTTGGAGGCCCGCAACGTCACCCCCACCGCTTCCGGTCGCCGCGAGTTGCTCGACGAGGAACTCGAAGCCGCCATTCAAGAGATTTGCCCGACGATAGTGGCGGACGCCGGAAAACCCGAGGAAACGCGCCCGCCGCTTTCGCATGCCCAGTGTGTCGCTGTGCTGGAGGCGTTGCGCGCGCGTTATGTGCGGGAACAGGAAGCCGCCCAAACCGCGGTGACGACGCGCAAATTGCCTGTGGTCCACCTGAAGGATCTGCTGGCCAAACTGGAGAATGAAATTCCGGTGACTCCCGAAGAAGTGGTCCTGGCAGTGGCCGGCGAGTTCGCCGCCCTTCAGGAGCGATTGACTCAATTGGAATCGGCGACCGGCACAGAAACATCGCCCGCTCAAACTCCCGTTGATTGAACCTTCCGGCGGGCGCCCAATTTTCCGCACCCACAATCCGCCGTGGGGCGTTCGTGCCCATGAACACGGAGCGTCACCGC
>MWDV01000386.1 GCA_002070715.1 Verrucomicrobia bacterium ADurb.Bin118 | reverse complement strand
GTGGAAGTGGCCAAGTAACGCCGGGCTTTTGCAAAAAAATCAGGCCGGGCAGCAATATCGGCCCGGCCTGAAATTGTTGGTCTTTTGACGGCGCGGTTAGAGCGGCTTGGTCAGGGTCAGGGTGAACAGATGCCCTTCCGGCCGTTCCTTGGCGGCGAATTCATACGCATACCGCAGCGAGGCGAACAATCCCAGCTTCGGACAGAACGCGTTGACCTCCGGACCAATACCCATTTTGCGGTCCAGTTTGTCCGAGAAACGGTTTCTCCCTTTGTCCTTGGTCACCTGCTGCTGATAATAACCGATCAGGCCCAGGTCAATGCCCTTGCCAACGTTTTTGCTCAACCCCCATTCCAAGGTGTACACCTGGCCCGGATCAACGTGGGTCTTGCGCTGTTCATGGCTGAATTCATAACGGTTCAGCAGCGACACCGCCCAAGTCTTTTCCGAGTCGGGATAATAGGTGCCGCCGAAGGTGAGCATGTGCGACCAGAAACCTTTGGCGAGCAGATCGGGGCGATCCCGGCTGTAGTTGCCGGTGGGCGCCCAAACGGCATAACCCGCCGCCAGATCCAGTTGGTCCAAATGCCACGAGAGCAACAGGGGTTCAATTTGAATGTCGCCCAGGCCGAAATGCGTTTTTTTCTCCCCCATGGCTTTCCAATCCATGTAACCAAACGGCACAATCACATCCATGCCGTAGGTGGCGCCCAAGATTTCCAGATCAGTCATCCAGATGAGGCGGGGTGCGTTGATATACGCAAAGATGTCGAACCGCGGAGGGCCGTCTTTGAACCGGTCCGCGGAATAAAAGAAGTTGTAATCGCGGAAATAGAAGCCCGGCGGCGGGAGCGAGCCGCCTTTGATGCCCTCGGCACCGGCGGGATAATGCCCGGCCACAACAGGCTGGGCGGTGACAAAGTGCGGCAGCGCCACGCAGGCGGCGGCCAGGAGCAGGATGGTTACGATTTTTTTCATGGTTTTAATGTGTGGTTTGAGTTCGGAATTAAATCACAGTTGTCCGCGTACTTCATTATTTCATGGGCCATGTGTCACCAACGCGCTGATTCATACTTGCAATCCTTCGATTTGAGATGCCGCAGCAATACCGGTTTGCGGAAAAATGTCAAACCTTACTTTGCTTAATGATTTTCATGGTGCCGGAGAATTCTCGTCCCCAGCCACCTCGTCGGCGGCAAATAACCCAGTCCAATGAGGCGCAGTCACAGCCATCGCTTTCCGGGAATTCTGGAAAACCGGGAAACCGACGAACCGCGTCTTGGGAGGGTATTTCATCGGATTTACGGTTTGTCCCCAGTTTTGGGGACTGGCGGGAATGGCCGGTTCGGCTAAGGTAAGGGCGTCATTGCGATGCAGAAGTGCAGTGTTCCGTGTGTGCAAAGGGCGTGAGTCTGCGGCGCCGCATCGGGTGGAAGAGATTTTTAGGCTTGTTCTCAGTGGCAGGGCCGGATGCAAATCCGGCCCTGTTGCTTTATGGAGAAAATCCCGCAAACCCGCTTTTCGCGAACCGACGATCGTCACCACCCCGGACCATCCTAACTCACGGTCGGTTTACGATATGCACCGGCTGACCGGGGTTTGAATAAACCGATTCCCGCAAAGCAAAATAAAAACGCGCAAATCGGGTCGGAATCGAAGTCGGATGCCTGCCTCTACCGCTTGGCCCGCTCCGCCTGTTTACGAAGAGACGGGAGCTTGGAGTAATTCCCGCTGCCACTGCATCAGTTCCGAGGCGTATTTATCCCAATTCCGGGCCAGGTCGCGCAGGGTGGCGCGGGGCGCAATTAAGGCGGGGTTTAGTCCCAAACGGGCCGCCTGCGCGTCGCGACGACGCTCAAGATCGGCCAGCCGGCGTCGTTCGGCCTCCGTGAGACGCCGGGTCGGTGTGCGGATCAATTCGGGATGTTGGTGATCCGGAAGCGTCAATCCGCGTCGCAACGCCCGATGCACGCCCTCACGACGACGGTTTGAAAATCGCCGCGGAAGGAGCAAATCAACGAGTTCGGCATCAACAGCGGCTTGGGCCAGCCGGGTAAGCGTCTCATGGGGCAGGATGAAAAACGGCGGGCGATTGGTGGCGATGGCCTCCTTTTCACGCCAGTGCCACAATTCCCGCAAGACCGCCAAAGCCGGGCGGCTGAGCTGGTGGCTGCCTTTCATCCGCCAGACGGTGTTTTCATCCGGCTCGGTCTGGTTCGCGCAATCCCGGATTTGCCAGGCGCAGAATTCCTCGTGCCATGCCAAGCGGCCCTTTTCCTGCAATTCACCGCGTAATTTGTCCGCAAGCCGTTTGAGATGGCGGGTATCGTTGCGGGCGTAAGCCTTCATTCGTTCCGTAAGCGGGCGCTTGGCCCAATCCGCCTTTTGCATGCCCTTGTCCAGCGTGATCCCCAAGTAACGGTCCACGAGGGCGTTCAGACTGAACTGGCGGTATCCCAACAACTCCGCCGCCAACATGGTGTCAAACACCCGGCGCGGAGAGAACCGGTAATGCTTCCAAAACAACCGAAGATCGTAATCCGCGCCATGCATCAACAATTCGCGGTCTTGGAGCACGGCCAGGAGCTTCGGCAAATCCATGCCAGCCAGTGGATCCACGAGCCAGTCGCCGGTTTCCAGGCTGATTTGGATCAGGCAGATTTTTTCGGGATAAGCGTGCAGGCTGTCAGCCTCGGTATCCACCGCAACCCATTGGGCGGCCCGTAGTTCGGGCAAAAAAGCTTCCAACCTTTCGTTCGTTTCGATCACGCCGCGCCAGTATGCCGCGAGGCCGGGGCCGTGCCAAGTTCCGTTACAAACCGCTTGGCGGCACTTGCCAGCCGGGCCAAATCGGCCCAAGATAGTCGCCCATGAATCTGGCGACTGCTTTTGCGGCCGCAGCGGATGCGCACGCTGCGAAAACCGCGGTTTACTGGGGCCCGAGTGAGTTGACCTACGCCGATCTGCGCCGGCTGGCGAACAACGTCACCGCCCATCTCCGCTCTTCCTTGGAGGTCAAACCCGGCGACCGCGTGGGGCTTTGGATGCGCAATTGTCCGGAGTTCTTGCATGCCTTGTTCGGCATCCTGCAAACCGGCGCCGTCGTGGTGCCGATCAACAACAACCTCAAACCCCCCGAAGTGCAATTTTTGGTTGAAGATGCCGGGATGGATTTGCTGGTCACCGACGAGACGTTGCGCGCCGCCGCCGAAAGTTTGCTGGTGAAGCGACCCTCTTTGCGCCTGTTATTCGCGGAAACCTTTGCGTCCTTTCCGGAAAATCCGCACCCCGCCATCGCCGACTGCGGAGAAGACGATCTGGCGGTGATCGTTTACACGTCCGGCACCACGGGCAAACCGCGGGGGGCCATGCTTTCGCACGGCAACCTGCTGCATAATGTGGCCAGTTGCCGCGAGGTGTTATGCACGGTGGACGCGGATCGTTTTGCCGTCCTCCTGCCGATGTTCCACAGCTACATGCTCACCGTGGGCCTGTTGTTGCCCTTGACCGTGGGCGGCAGCATTGTACTGGTGCGGTCGCTGCATCCGCCCCGCAACGTGCTCCAGGAAATCCTGCAACGGCAGGCCACGGTGCTGCCGGCGATTCCGCAATTCTACCGCAGCATGGTGGCTTCCCCCCTGCAACCGCCCCTGCCTATACGGCTCTGCGTCAGCGGCGCGGCGCCGTTGCCGGTGCAGGTGTTGCGGGATTTCGAGGCCAAGTTTGGCATTCCGCTCATTGAAGGTTACGGCCTGAGCGAAGCCAGTCCGGTGGTCTGCAAAAATCCTTTGAACTCGCACCGGAAACCCGGCTCCATTGGCATACCGATCCCCAACGTGGAAGTCAGCATCCAGGACGAAACCGGCCGGCAACTTCCGCCCCAAGCCATCGGGGAACTTTGCGTGCGGGGCGGGAACGTGATGTTGGGCTATTGGAACCAACCGGAGGAAACCGCCAAGGTGAAACGCAACGGCTGGTTGTTGACGGGCGACATCGGCTATCAAGACGCCGACGGCTACTTCTTCATCACCGATCGCAAAAAGGACATGTTGCTGGTCAACGGCATCAATGTCTATCCGCGGGAGATCGAGGAAGTGCTGTACCAGTTTGCCGGTGTGGCGGAGGCCGCCGTCATCGGCATCCCTGATCCGCGGCGCGGCGAACAACCGCTCGCCTACGTGGCTCCCGCCCCGGGAACCACCGTAAATGAAAAGGAACTGCTCGCCTTTTTGAAACAACGACTGGCCGATCACAAAGTGCCGCGCCGCATCCGGTTCGTGGAAGCCCTCCCCCGAAATACCACAGGCAAAATCCTCAAAACCACGCTGCGCCAGATGGCTACGGCGCCGGAGCAGCCGCCAGCGTAAGCTGGCCGGTCATTAAAAATCCGGCCTGTTTTTTGTGGAATTAGCCCGTTTTCAATAAAATTCACCGATCCCGCCCCGCGGGATACTTCCGGTTTCGTTATTGACGGCGGCCCCCGGGGTTGCGTAAGCTAAGGCCAGTATCTCCGGGAGCAATCAAGCCCACCCAGGACGATCCCTTTTTATGGCAGATGGATACTGTGTCAAATGTAAAGCCAGGAAAGAGATCGCGGACGGCGTCGAAGTAATCACGAAGAACGGCCGCAAAGCGATCAAGGGCAAATGCCCGACCTGCGGCGCGGCCATGTTTAAGAATTTGGGCGGCAAAGCGACGGCACCCGCCAAACCGTCCGCCCTCAAGCCTCCGGCCCACGAATAATTCTATGTCCTCCGAACTCGCTTACGTCATTCTTACGCCTTACTCCCTGCACAAATCCCGCACGGGCGGGATTTTGAGCCGTTTGATCGCGCGCAGCGGTGTGGAATTCACCGCCGCCCGCATGTTCGCGCCCAGCCCGGAATTGGTCGCCCAATACGCCGAAGCGTCCATCTCCCAAGACGACCCCCAGGAGATGCGGATTCAGGAACTCATCCGGGATTACATCCGGCAGCAACTCAGCCCCGATCCCCAAACCGGATTGCGCCGCCGGGTCATGGTCCTGCTGTTCCAGGGCGAGGACGCCGTCCGCAAGGTGCGGGCGGTGGTGGGCCACCACGCCCGGCTGCGGCGCACGGGGGAAACCATCCGGGACACGTACGGCGACCTGATTTTCGACGCCAATGATCAGGTGCGTTATTTCGAGCCGGCGGTTTTGGCGGCGCCCACCGTTGCCGAAGCCCGGAAGAAGCTCAAACTCTGGGCGCGTTACTCGGATCAAGACGGCGGCGTCCTGGAAAATGTCATTGCCTATCAACCCGGGGAAACGCCGCAGCGCACGCTGGTGCTGATCAAACCGGACAACTTCCGGTTCCCCACCGGCCGGCCGGGCAACGTCATTGATTTCTTCTCCCGCACGGGCCTTTACATCGTGGGGATCAAACTGCACCGCATGAGTGTGGCCGAGGCCATGGAATTCTACGGGCCGGTCCGCGAAATCCTCCGCACCAAACTCAAGGACCTCGTCGGCAACCGCGCCCGGGCGGCCTTGGAAAAGGAATTCGGCTTCGCCCTCTCCAGCACGCAACAACAGGCGTTGGCCGACTTGATTTCGCCCAGCTTTGGCGACGACCAGTTTGAAAATATCGTTCAGTTCATGTCCGGCCAGTTCCCCTCTCAATGCCCGCCCGACCAACAGCACAAACCCGGCTCGGAAAAATGCATCGCGCTGATCTATGAAGGCGTGAACGCGGTGGCCAAAATCCGCGATGTGCTTGGGCCAACGGATCCTTCCAAAGCGCCGCCCGGCTCCATCCGGCGCGAGTTTGGCCAAAGCGTCATGGTCAATGCCGCCCACGCCAGCGATTCGCCGGAAAATGTGCTGCGCGAAATGGGCATTGTGAAGGTCGGCGAAAACAATTTCCGCCGGGTCGTTGAAGAGTTTTACGGGTGCGACTGAGTCCATCCCTCTCTTTCCTCGGATGCCGATATCGCAACGCGGGGCGGGCCGCTTGCGCCCACCGAGGGATGAGACCCACCACGCGGGCGACACCAGATGTGGTTGAAGTTTAAGTCCCTGCGTCGCGTTGTGGCGGTGGTCGGTGGCTGTGCCCTGCTCGGCTTGCCGGGCCCGCTCGCGGGTGATGAGCCGCCAGCCTACTTCCCGCTGCGGGTTGTGGCGGCCAATCTGACTTCCGGCACCCGGCAACAATATGAAACGGCGGGCTTGAACATTCTGCGGGGGTTGCAGCCGGACATTGTGGCGCTCCAGGAATTCAATTACAGCAACAACACACCGGCCAATTTCCGGCAGATGGTGGATGCCACCTGGGGAACGAATTTTCATTATTTCCGCGAAAGCAGCGCAACCGAGCATTACACCATCCCCAACGGCATCATCAGCCGGTATCCGTTCCTTCAGACGGGCACCTGGGACGACCCGCTGATTCCGGATCGCGGGTTCGCTTGGGCGCGGATTGATCTGCCCGGAACGAACGATCTTTTTGTGGTCAGTGTGCATCTGAAAGCCAACAACCAATCCGCCGCCACCCGGGCCAGCCAGGCGCTGCAACTGAAAAACCTCATTCAAGCCAGCTTTCCCGCCCACGCGTGGATCATCGTCGCCGGCGACCTCAACATCCACGCGCCGGGCGAAGCGGCGCTGGCCACCTTCAAAACCTTCCTCAGCGATTCGCCCATTCCCACGGACGCCCGCACCGGCGGCGACCCGGATACCAACGCCGGTCGTACCGCGCGTTATGATTATGTGCTGCCCAGTTTTTCGCTGACCAACACGCTGACCGACGTGGTGCTGCCCTCGCACCGTTTTCCGAACGGCTTGGTGTTTGATTCCGCGGTGTATCATCCGTT
>MWDV01000385.1 GCA_002070715.1 Verrucomicrobia bacterium ADurb.Bin118 | reverse complement strand
AGTTGGATTGCGTCCCTCCGGTCGGTGTATGCCAATGATGGCAATGCGTGGTGGCCCATTTCAGAGAACTATCTTTATCAGGGCGGCACCAGCCAGGCGGGACCGCACGTGGCGGGTGCAGCGGCTGTGTTCGTGCAGTATTATCGGGACCAACACGGCGGCGCCACGCCCTCCCCTGCCCTCGTCAAAGCCGCGCTCATCAATTCCGCCGCCGACCTGGACGACAGCGGCGGAACGACGTCAGTGCCGAACAACGATGAAGGCTGGGGATGCGTGAACTTACCCGCTTTGATCGGCTCGACGCGCGACTACCATTTCACCGACCAAACCATCCTGCTCACCAACGGCGCGGTGTTCGAACAACGCGTGCTGATTGGCCGCGCGGAAGAACCGTTGAAGGTCACGCTGGCTTACACGGACGTGCCCGGACTGCCCGCCGCAGTCATTGCCCTGGTCAATGATCTCGACTTGGAAGTGATTGCGCCGACGGGGGAAATTTTTCGGGGCAACCAGTTCGCGGACGGGGAATCCCTTCCCAACGCGCCCGGCACGGACCGGATTAACAACGTCGAAGCCGTACATCTGGCGGTACCGGTCGTCGGCGAATACCGCATCCGCGTCCGCGGCGCGCGGGTGGTTGAGGATGCGCGGCGCGATACCGGCGCCGTGGATCAGGATTTTGCGCTGGTGATTTCCGGCGCATTTGGCGCGCCGGGCGAAGGCATGGTCACCTTTGATCGGGCGGCGTATCGCGCGCCGGATCAAATCCAGATTACTTTGGTGGACTACGATCTGGCCGGTCAGCCAGGCGCCAATGTCTGGGTGCGCAGCGGCACCGAATCCACTGGGGAATTTATCTCCCTTGCGGCCCGGGACCTCACCGGCGTCTTTACCGGCGCCGTGGCCACGACCACGGGGCCGGCGGTGGCGGACGGCATCCTGCAAATCGCCCACGGGGATCAGATTGAAGTCGAGTACACCGACGCTTCGCCCCCGGCTCAACGGGTGTTCACCGCGCGGGCGGATTTGCAACCGCCGGTCATTTCCGGCGTGCAGGCGACAAACCAGTGGGGCCAACTACAAGTCTGGTGGACTACGGATGAACCCGCCCGGTCATGGATTTACTACGGCACGCCCACGCCCAACCAGAGCCTCACGAATCTGGCCTTCGACGAGGTCCACGAGTTCGGGTTGCTGAACGTCTCGCCCGGTGCGGCAATTCATTTCCTGGTCGTGGCCGAGGACATCGCCGGGAATCGCGCCACCAACGATAACGCAGGCGCCTGGTTCACCGTGACCAATGCGTCTCCGTCCGTGGTGTTGCTGGTGGATTCGTATGCCGACGGCGGCTTCGTCTCGCCACCACCGCTGGATGGATACACCGACGCGCTTGATGCCTTGGGCATCGCTTACGATGTGTTTGACGCCACCGACGGCGATGAACCAACCGCCGCGCAATTGCAGTCGCACCGGTGTGTAATCTGGCGGATGGATGAACTCTTCGCGCCGCCGGTCACGCTCGTGGATAAACTCGCCGCGTACGTCACCGGCGGCGGGTCGCTGCTCATCGCGTCCATGGAAGGCGTCACGCGGTTGACCGAAGCCGGACGGGCCGACTTCAACACGGACATTCTCCAAATCCAATCCTACACCGAAGATCAACCGGTGGACGGGATTGCCGGCGCCCCCGGCGAACCCATCGGCAGCGGCATCGTCCTGTCGCTCGATTACTCGCCGTATGATGAATTGCTCGCGTTGTTGACCTGGTTCGGCGTCACCGATCCGTCGGACTGGATTGTGCCCACAACGAATGCCAGCCCTATCCTGCTGAGCGACGACGCCATCGTCGGCGTGCGGTCCCCTCGCACTGGAGTGGATCTGCCCGGCCGGGTGGTTTACCTCTCGTTTCCCCTCGACGCCGTCCCCTTCAGCGGCGGCGTCGGCAACAACCGCGCAGGTTTGTTGCGGAACATTCTGGATTTCCTGGCGCCGTCCGAAACCACCAGCGCGCTCACCCTCGATAGCGATGTCTATTCCGTGCCGGGTCGCGCGGTGGTGGAAGTCGAGGACGCCGATCTCCAGGGGCAAGGGTCAACCACCATCACCGTGCAAAGTCCGCAGCAGACCAACGCGCTCACGCTGACCTTGTTCGAGATGCCCCGTCGCGGCTTGTTCCGCGGCAGCGTGGTATTTGTGCCGTCCGAAACCGACACACCAGGCACCGTGTGGGTGGAGGCGGATGATGTGGTGCAATTCAACTATTTCGACGCTTCGGCGGGCGTCACGCTTACCACCACCGCCACGATTGAAACCAACGCGCCGGCCATTGCCGACGTGACCATCGAACCAGGTTATCTCGAGGCCCTGGTCCGTTGGGTGACTTCCGAACCAGCCGATGCCTTGGTGCAATACAGCGAAGCGCCCGATGGTTTCCCTAATAATTTCACTGCTTACCGGGGCACCCTCGCCACGGAACACGAACTCTTTTTGAGCGGGTTGAAACCCAACACAACCTACTACGTCCGCCTGGCCAGCCGGGACCGCGCGGGGAACACCACCTTGGACGACAACTTCGGAACGAACTACACTTTCACCACCCGGCAACCGCTGTTGCCACCGTGGTTCGATGACATGGAAACGCCCAGCCTGGATTGGGCCGTCATTTCTCCGGCGGAATCCGAGGCCGAATGGACACGGGGCGCGCCCGGCGGAGGCGGGACGGCTTATTCCGGCGCGGCATGTTGGGGCAGCAACTTGGGCGGCGGCTCCCTCGGATTGGCCGAGAGCTACCTCATCAGCCCGGGCATCCTGCTCACCGGCGGCAACCGTGCCACGCTGCGCTTTTGGCAGCAGTACGATTTTCTGCCGCAATCGGATTTCGAAATTCAACTGGCGGCGGTTTTCATCATCACCAACATCGCCACCGAACCCGTGTTGCTGGCGCAACTGCCCGAAGACGCCACCGACGACTGGGAAGAATTCACTTATGACCTGACGCCGTACCTGGGCCATGTGGTTTACATCGCCTGGTATTACTTTTTGTTTTCGATGGAAGACACTTCGCGCCTGGGCTGGCTGGTGGATGACGCTTCCCTTTCCGTCACAACCGTCACCCCGGGCACGATTCAAATCACCAATAACGTCTGGCAAGCCGTCTTTGCCCTGTCCGGCCCGACCAGCAGTCTGGGGTATGGCCGATGGACGGTTTTCACCAACGC
>MWDV01000384.1 GCA_002070715.1 Verrucomicrobia bacterium ADurb.Bin118 | reverse complement strand
GCGCCGCGGCCGGACACCGCGTTCCAGCAGGCGGCAAAATTTCAATCCGCCGCTCAACACCGTGCGTTGGAGCCGCGGCGACAGCGGGCGGTCCCCCAACGTCCGCGGCAACCGCGCGGGTTTGCCGACCGCGAGCCGTCCCGCCAGCACGAGGATCGCCGGACCGCAGAGGGTGCTCATGCCGGGCACAGAAACCCACACCACAAACGGCAGGCTCAACAGGATCACCACCAGATAGATGCCCCGGCCCTCGGTGCGGGCCAGTAGTTGATTGATCGTGAGCGGGGCGTCGGGGGTCCCGGTTTCCAAGATCCGCGCCAGGCTGCGGGAGAGCGGCTCCGGACTCGGGGGGGCGGGCGGCGTGGTCATGGGGCCGAAGCTTTCAGCGAGGCAAACCCCGCGTCACCGGGGACGGGATGGACCGGCGGATCCAGCGCCGCCCGGACCGGGGCCGGCGGTGCGCGCGCGGGCGTTCGCTTTTTTCTTCTCCCGATGCGTCACCACCACGGAAACCACAATGGCCGCCAGAATGATCGTCGCCACCACCAGCAACGAAAGGCCGGTGGGAATGGTCATCTGATACCAGGCGGGCGGGGCCCTGTGCGGATCCAGCAGCATCTTGCAGCCGACAAACACCAGCACCAACGCCAGGCCCACCTTCAGGTAACGGAAGTAGGCAATCGCGCCGGCCAGCACGAAATACAGGGAGCGCAACCCGAGAATCGCAAACACGTTGGAGGTGAACACGATGAACGGGTTGGTGGTGATGGCAAAGATGGCCGGGATGGAGTCCACGGCAAAAATCAAATCGGTGGCCTCGACCACCAACAGCACCAGCGCGAGCGGGGTGAGCGCGAGGCGGCCCTGCTGTCGCGTGACGAATCGTTGGCCCTTGAAACCGGTCGTCACCGGGAAACATTTGCGGGCCAGGCGCAGCACCGGATTTTTTTCGGGATGAACGCCCTCGTCGCTCACGAACAGCATCTTCAAGCCAGTGAACACGAGGAACGCGCCAAACACGTAGAGGATCCAAAGGAAACGGCTCACCAGCGTCGCCCCCGCGGCAATCATCAGGCCGCGCATGACCAGGGCCCCCAGAATGCCCCAGAACAACACGCGATGTTGATACCGGGCGGGCACCCGGAAATAGGCGAAGATGAGCGCGATGACGAACACGTTGTCCATCGAGAGGGACAACTCGATGACGTAACCGGTGATGAACTCGACGGTTTCCGGCCGGCCCCAATCCGCGATGAGAATGGGCGCGAGAAACAGTCCGAAACACAGGGAAAGCGTCACCCAAAGCGCCGTCCACGCGAGCGCTTCCCGGAAACGCACCACGTGGGCGCGGCGATGGAACACGCCCAAGTCGAGCGCCAGAAAAAACAGCACGCTCAGAATGAATCCCGCCCAATGCCAGGGCGTGGCGTGCATCCACGCGAACATGGAAGAGAGGCGTCAGGCCGGTGAGGGCGCCGCCGCGCTGGGTTGCTCGGCCAGTTGCCGGCCAATGGTGGGCCGCTGGCCCTTGTTCCACCACAGTACTATGGAACCGGCAATGTAGATGGAGGAAAACGTCCCCGTAACCACACCCACCAAGAAGGCGAACGCGAAGTCGTTGATCACCCCACCGCCGAAGAGATACAACGCCATGCCCGCCAGGAACACCGTGACGGAGGTGATGATGGTGCGGCTCAGGCATTGGTTCAACGCCTGGTTCATAATCTCCCGGAACGTGCCGCGGATGCCCAGCTTCAAGTCCTCGCGCACCCGGTCAAAAATGACGATGGTGTCATTGATGGAGAAACCGATGATGGTCAACAGCGCCGCCACGGTGGTGGCGTTCATCTGCCGGCCCACGAGGAAATACAATCCCATCGTCATCAGGACGTCGTGGCAAAGCGCGATCACCGCGCCCACCGCGAAGGAAAATTCGTAACGGAACGCCACATACACCAGCATCCCAAACATGGCCAGCAAAGCGGCCAGCACGGCCACCCGCTGAAGCTCGCGCCCCACGGTCGGGCCCACCTTGTCCGCGCCGAGCACGGAGAATTTGGATTCCGGAAAGGCCTCCTTGAGCGCGCCCACGACCTGATTGCCGATGTCCACTTCTTCCTCGCCGGCCTTGACCGCCGGCTGCCGCACGGTGACCCGCAGCGTGTCGGTGCCGGCCGTCACGTCGCGTTGATAGCCCACGAGGACATCGCTGCCGCTGGCCTTGGTGGCCACTTCGCGCAACCGGTCCACCGAGGGTTTCTGCTGCTGGTCAAACGCCAGGGTGATGCTCGCGCCGCCGGTGAACTCGACCCCGAGCACATCCTGGCCGCGCACGAACAGGCCGTAGCCGTTCCCCACCAAGATGAGCAGCCACGAGGCCGCAAACGCCGGGGCGGCCCAGCGCATGAAATCAATCCGCGTCTTGCGCACGAGCTGCAACATGTGGAACCGCTTGAGCCAGCCCCGCTCCACCAGCAGATCGAAAATGATGCGGGTCACCACCAACGCGGTGAACATGCTCACCGAAACCCCGATGGTCAGCACCACGCCGAATCCCTTCACCGGCCCGGTGCCCATGAAAATCAGGATGACCGATGACACCAGCGTGGTCAGGTTGGAGTCGAAGATGGTGCTGAAGGCCTTGTCGTACCCCGAGGCCAGCGCGCCCCGCACCGATTTGCCGGTGGCCGCCTCCTCCCGGATGCGCTCGAAAATGAGGACGTTGGCGTCCACCGCCATGCCCAGGGTCAGGACCATGCCCGCGATGCCCGGCATGGTCAGCGTCGTGCTGATGGAACACATCACCCCAAACAGAATGATGATGTTCAGCATCAACGCCACGTTCGCCACCAAGCCGGCAAACAGGTAGTACACCAGCATGAACCCGCAAACCAACGCCGTGCCGATCAGCGCCGCCCGGAAGCCGCTGCGGATCGCATCCGCCCCCAGGGACGGGTCCACATCCCGCGATTCAATGATGCGGAGCGGCGCCCGGAGGGGATTCTCCAGGACGTTCGCCAGTTCAAACGCCTCGCGGGTGTCAAACGAACCAGAGATTTCGCCGCTACCGGTTTCAATCGCCGTCCGGATGACCGGCGCGGAATACAATTCACCATCCAGAATAATGGCCAGTTGCCGCCCTACGTTTTCCCGGGTGATGTCCCCGAACAACGTCGCGCCCTCGCTGGTGAGCGTAAACGCAATTTTGGGCTCGCCCAGATTGCCGCGCACCACCTGGGCCTGCTTGACGTACGCCCCGGTCATGCCGCGCTCGGGTTTCTTTTTGACCAGATAGGAATGAATCGTTTTCCCGCCCTCGCGGCTGCGGCGTTCCTCTTTCAGGATTTCGTAGCCGGGTTCGATGAGCCCCTCGCGCAGCAACTCCTCACTGCGCTCATGCACCAGCCGGAATTCCAAAAAGGCGGCCCGTTGAATCTGCCGTTGGGCGCTTTCCTTGTCCGCCTCGGACAAGCCCGGCAACTGGATCAGGATGCGGTTTTCGCCCGCGGGCTGGATAATCGGCTCGGCCACCCCGAATTTATCCACGCGTTTGCGCAGGACTTCGATGGCGTTGTCGAGCGCCACACTCGCGCCGGTGTCCTCCAGCTTGCTGGTGTCCATTTCCACCGTGAACGCCGTGCCGCCGCGCAGGTCGAGGCCCAGCTTGATGCGGCCGGCCGCCTCGCGCTGCAGCCGGCTGAGAATGGCCGAGGTGGGGCGGGTTTCCTCTTGGACATTGAAGAACGGGAAATACCGCCGGATGTCGTTGGTCCCGATGGCATCCTGCAAATTGCCATAAGCCCGGTCCGGCCGCGTCCGCTGCGCTTCCATGACCTGATAGACAATGTTCGAGAAGGTGACGTCCTTGTTCACCGCCCGCTCGCGGAACACCTGCACCAGATCGCGTCCGCGGGGCGGATAGATTTCGTAGAGGGACCAGACAACAACCAGGGCAACAAAGACCCACTTCCAGAAATTATTTCGCATGGCGGGAGAGCAGGGATCAGGATTCGCGCGCTTCCGTGCGCTCGGTGATTTCAGCGACGGCGGACTTGAGGATTTCCAACTTGGACCCTTCGGATTTGACGATGACGGTGCGGTCTTTGACCGTTTCCACCAGGCCCATGACCCCGCCGGAGGTCACGACGCGGTCGCCGCGCTTGAGCGTTTTGAGCATTTCGGCGTGCTGCCGGGTGCGCTTCTGTTGCGGCCGGAAAAGAATGAAATAAAACACCACACCGATGAGCACCAAGGGTACCAAACTCGTCCAGACGGGCGGCGGTTCCTGGCCCGGCTGAGCCGGTGCCCCCAGCGCCAAAACTGTGCAGCAAGTGTAAATCGTCATATCGAATCCAAATGGCGGGTAAGTTAAGGATGCGCCGGCCTTTGGCAAGCGTTATGAAGTGGTCCGGTAAAAATCCCGAATCGTTAGCCAGCCCGGGCAAACGCGAGTAAGGCCCAGGTGCGGCACGTTCCACGGGATGAGAATCGGGA
>MWDV01000383.1 GCA_002070715.1 Verrucomicrobia bacterium ADurb.Bin118 | reverse complement strand
CGAGGCGGCGGTGATCGGGCCGCGCACGGTGTTGTCGGCCCAGGTGTATGTAGGTCCGGAATGTGTGGTGGGCGAGGATTGTCTGCTCTTTCCGCACGTCACGCTGTATGCGCGCACAGTGCTGGGCAACCGGGTGCGGATTCATGCCGGCAGCGTCATCGGGGCGGATGGATTTGGCTACGTACAGGATGGCGGGGTGCATCGCAAAGTGCCGCAGGTGGGACATGTGCTCATCCGGGACGATGTGGAGATTGGGGCCAACGTGACGGTGGACCGCGGGGCGCTGGGGCCGACGGTGATCGGCCAGGGCACGAAGATAGACAACCTGGTGCAGATTGCGCACAACGTGAACATCGGGGAGCATTGCCTTGTGGTGGCGCAGGTGGGGGTGTCGGGGAGCACGCGGTTGGGTAATTACGTTGTGTTGGCGGGACAGGTGGGGGTGGCGGGGCATTTGAAGCTTGGGCATCGGGTGGCGGTGGCGGCGCAATCGGGGGTGATGAACAACATTCCGGACGGGGAGAAATGGTTTGGGTCGCCAGCGCGCCCGGACCGGCAAACCAAGCGTCAGTTGATCGCGCTGCAACAACTGCCCGAGCTGTTGCGGCGCGTGGCCGAACTGGAACGGCAAGTGGCCGCCACGTCGGCCCCGGCGGGGAAAACCACCCCGCCCCCCGCAAAATCATAACGCCATGCTGACAAATCACGCCTCTCTGCTGATGCAGCACCTCTTACATGCCGCCTGTCTTGGTCTGATGGTCGCCATTTTCGCCCCCACGAAGGGCGTGGCGGGCGAAGGCGCAACGCGCTGGGTGCATACGGAACTACGCCGTTTCCCCGCGAAGGAGGCAACCCAGGGCGTGGCGGTGGATGCGGAGCATTTCTATGCGATTGGCAACCGAGTCATCGGCCAGTATCGCAAAGACACCGGCGCGCGGGTTGGCGGTTGGAAGGGGGAAGCGGGCGGTCCGATCAAACACCTCAATGCCGGGATTGTGGTTGCGGGCCGGCTCTATGCGGCGCATTCCAATTTCCCCGAAACGCCCGCCCAGAGTTCGCTCGAAATCTGGGACACGGCGACAATGCGCCACGTGGAGCGCCATCGTTTCGAAGAGGCACCGGGCTCGTTGACGTGGGTGGTGCCCGAGGGCAAAGGTTGGCTTGCCTGCTTTGCCCATTATCGCACCACGAGCGATCCCGCGCGGACGCAGGTGGTGCGGTTTGACGCCGCTTGGCGGGCACTTGCCCGTTGGACTTTCCCGCCGGAATTGATCAGACGCTTTGCCGGATACAGCAGCTCAGGGGGCGCTCTCGGACCAGGAGGTAAATTGTTCGTCACCGGCCACGATGCCCGCGAACTCTATGTGCTGTCCCGGCCCCCAACAGCGGGTGGAATCCTGACTTGGGAGGCGACCATTCCGGTCAGCGCGCCCGGACAGGCGTTTGCCTGGGATGCGAGCGAGCCCGGCACACTCTACGCGATCGAACGCAAAACTCGCGAGGTCATCGTTTCACGCATCACCCAGGTGCCGTGAGAGAACAGACACGGCTGGCGCCGGTCCGGATTCCTCAGCCAGAAAGGTCCAGCGCGCCGCCGTTTGCGGCAACTGGGTTTACTGCGGTATATCCGAAGCCGCGTTAAGCCTGCCAAGTGTGGGCGTGCAGGTATTCCTGGATTGGCGGCGCGGTTTGGCGATGGCGTGGGCGCATCAAGTGTAGGCCATTGAAGACGGATTTTGTCACCATACCGAGGCAGAGCATCCAACCATCCACCGTTTCACGGCAACGGCGTGGATAAATGGATTGGTTCGTGTTGGCGGTTGGCAGACACGCCTTTTACTTGGCGGGGGCTGCCAACTTCGCGCTGAACTCTGCGGCGCGGCGTTTGGCTTCGGTGACTTGTGCCCGGGTCATGCGGCTCTGGACTTCCTGGCGGATTTCGCCGGCCTCCGTAATCCCCCGATCAGCCGCCAGACTCAGCCACTTGAAGGCTTCAACCGGATCGGGGGAGACGCCCTGGCCATTCTTGTAACGCACGCCGAGGTGAAACAGCGCCAAGGGATAACCATGATCCGCCGCTGCCCGATACCACTTCAGGGCCTCGCCATCATCCTTGGGTACGCCCGTGCCCATAAGATACATCAACGCCAGAGCATACTCGCCCCGGGGATAACCTTGCTCAGCCGCTTTGCGATACCATCGGGCTGCTTCCGCAAAATCATGCTCGACCCCCTGACCAGCTTCAAACAGTTCACCGAGCGCGACTTGCGCTGCGGCGTTACCCTGATCCGCGGAGAGGCGGTAGTAACTGGCCGCGACCTTGTAATCCCGCTTTACCCCGTCTCCGTTGGCGTAAAGTTTGCCATACTGAAGTTGGGCCGTCGCGTCACCCGCCTCGGCCTTGGCTTTGATTTCTGTTGGATTTATGGGCAGCTCGGCAACCGGCGCGGGTTCCTCCGGTGCTTTGCCGCAGGAAACCAGAACCCAGGCCGCCAGCCCAAGAAACAAACAGGCTTTGGCGAAACCTGTGGTCTTTAACAGGCGATTAGAAATTGCGGGTTGCTGCCGGTCGCTGAATTTTCGGTGGCGGGCCAAGGCCAAGGAGTTGTATGTCTGACCGGCGCCGGACAATCCGTTGTTCTTAACGTGATATTTTGGAAAACCCTCTGGATTCATGAACATGGTTTGCCTGCATTTTGTCGCTCAACTTCCGTTCGTCCAGATAATTCAATGCGGCGCACAGTTGGTCCGCGATCAGACATCGCCTGGGCGACGGGGCCTCAATGGATGCGGACCATAGTGCAAGTTGCCGTCAAAAACGCCGTGATGGTCCCAGCTGCCAGCAGGATTGACAACGTCACGCTGGCGGACAACAGGCGCGTTTTATTGCTTGACGATTATTCCCTGCAACTTAAACTTTCTTCGGATTGACCAAATGAAAACCTGCTCACATCCGACTTCTTGGGGTTCCAATTCTGTTGCG
>MWDV01000382.1 GCA_002070715.1 Verrucomicrobia bacterium ADurb.Bin118 | reverse complement strand
GGAGCGGATGTTCTTTGTCACGCTGTTGCTCAACCAGGTTTTGAGCTGGATGCGCAGCCAGTCCGGCACGAACAGCCTGCGGGCACTGGTGTACATGGATGAGATCTATGGCTACTTTCCGCCCGTGGCCAATCCCCCGCCAAAACAACCGCTGCTCACGCTGCTCAAACAGGCGCGTGCCTTCGGCGTGGGCGTGGTCCTGGCCACGCAAAATCCGGTGGATCTGGACTACAAAGGACTAGCCAACATCGGCACGTGGTTCATCGGCCGATTACAAACGGATCGCGACAAAGCGCGTGTGCTGGAAGGCTTGGAAGGCGCAGCCGCCGGGCGCGGAGCGCGATTCGATCGCGCGGCGATGGAGCAGATCCTGGCAGGTTTGGGCAGCCGCATTTTCCTGATGCACAGTGTGCATGAAGAAGGCACCGAGATTTTTGAATCACGTTGGGCAATGGCTTATTTACGCGGGCCGCTTTCGCGGTCTCAGATCAAGCAGTTGATGGATGCCCGGCGGGGTGGGGCAACGACGTCCGCTGTTCCCGCGCCCGCGCCGCAGGCCGCATCTACTCCGGCGATTTCAACGCCCGCGCCTCCGTCTGTTCCCGCTGCCGGACGTCCGGTTTTGCCGCCGCAGGTCCCGCAATTCTTTGTGCCCCTGCGCGGCGGAGTGCCGGCGGGCCATACCGTTGTTTACCAATCGCGATTGCTGGGGGCGGCGCAGACGCGTTATGCGAATGCCAAGTTGAAGATTGATCTGCAACAGGATTTGCTGGCGATGACGGAAATCACCGACTTCGCCGTGCCCGTGGATTGGTCGCGCGCCGAGGCGTTGAACATGACGGTCCACGATCTGGAAAAAAATCCGATCCCCGCGGAATTTGCTCCCTGCGCGGCCGCGGCGAGTCAGGCGAAGAACTACGCCGTATGGACGAAGGACTTTGCGACCTGGATACAAAGCGATCACCAACTGGTATTGCTGCGGTCGCCCGGCACTGGTCAAGTGTCCCGGCCAGGGGAAGCCGAGCGCGAGTTTCGCATCCGCCTGCAGCAAATCGTCCGCGAGTCGCGCGATGCGGCGGCGGCGAAGTTGCGGCAAAAATACGCGCCCAAGCTGGCCACCTTGCAGGAGCGGGTCCGCCGCGCCGAAGCGGCCAAACAACGAGAAACTGAGCAGGCCAAGCGCGCAAAATTCGACACCATGATTTCTTTCAGTTCAACATTGTTGGGGGCGTTCCTCGGTAAGAAAGCCGTGTCCGTGGGGACGGTGGGGAAGGCGGCGACCACCATGCGGAGCGCGGGCCGCGCCATGAACCGGGCTGGCAATGTCACCCGGGCGCAGGAAACGGTCGAGGCCCTGCAACAACAATTGCAGGATCTGGAAGCGCAGTTCAAAGCTGAGGTGGAGGCGGTGGGCGGCGACCTGGATCCCGCCACCGAGACGTTGGAAACGCTGGAGTTGCGGCCCACCCGGACGAATATCAATGTGCGTCTGCTGGCGCTGGTCTGGGTGCCGTTTGACCGGGATGCCGCGGGTCTTCTCAAACCGGCTTACTGACATGCGCGCGTTGAATTCCCTTGAACGGCGAAGCGAAAGTGTGGCGGGCTTGTTCCGTGTGGCGGTGATTTTGTTCTGAAGCATGAATCTGTCTCTCCTCAGTCTCGAAATTTTGGTGACGGCGCTGGGCCTGCTGGTTTTGCTGGTGGACCTGTGGCTGCCGCCCGAGCGCAAACGCTGGTTGGGCCGCGCCACCATCGCGGCACTGGCTTTGCTGTTGGTGAGCACGTTCACCGCCCACAGCAGTTGCGCCCAGAGCGGCGAGGCGTTCGGCGGCCTGTTTGTGCAGGATGCGCTGGCGGTTTTCTTCAAACGCTTTTTTCTTCTGACGACGATCCTGGTGCTGGTGCTGGCGGAGGAATACTCCGACCGCCTCGCGGTGGGATTAGCCGAGTATTACGCGCTGATTGTCTTTGCGCTGTTGGGCATGTTGTTCGCGGCGTCGGCGGCGAATCTGGTGCTGTTGTTCGTTGCGGTGGAGTTGATCACCAGCACGTTTTACATCCTGGTGGGTTTTACGCGCGGCCGGGTCCGGTCGCTGGAAGCCGGCGCGAAATATCTGATCTTTGGCGCGTTGGCGTCGGCCTTCATGGTCTTTGGCATCGCGTTGGTCTGGGGCACGACCGGCAAGTTCAACTTCAGCGAACTGGCGATGGTGACCACCTATTTTGTGGATAACCCGCTGTTCTTGTTCGGCGTGTTGTTCATCCTGGTCGGGCTGGGGTTCAAGGTGGCGGCGGTCCCGTTTCAGATGTGGATTCCGGATGTGTATCAAGGAGCGCCGGATCCCACGACGACATTCCTCGCGGTCGGCTCAAAAGCGGCCGGCTTTGTGCTGCTGTTGCGCTTCTTGTTTGCCGCGATTCCCGACGTGACGGTGCAGTGGACGAACTTGCTGATGATCGGGGCCGGCGTCACGATTTTATACGGAAATCTGTGCGCGTTGCCGCAACGCAATCTCAAGCGGCTGCTGGGCTATTCGAGCATTGCCCATGCGGGTTATTTGTTGCTCGGCGTGGCGGCCCTGTCGTCGGCGGGGCAGGCAGCGGTGCTGTATTACCTGAGTGGCTATCTTTTCACCCTGACCGCGGCGTTCATGATCATCACCCTGGTGATGCGGCACCTTGATTCCGAGGATATTTCCGGCCTGGCCGGTTTGCACCAGCGTTCGCCGTTTCTCGCGGCGGTGATGGCCTTGGCCATGGTGTCGCTGGCGGGCATTCCGCCATTGGCGGGTTTCATGGGAAAATTCCTGTTGTTGAAAGCCGTGATCGAACAGGGGTCGGTCACTGCGGGATATTACGGCCTCGCCTTTGTGGCGCTGGCGGGGGTGGTGATCTCCCTCTACTACTACTTCGGAGTTGTACGCGCGGTTTACTGGTCCCAAGCCGCCGCCTCGAACGAGGCCATTACCCTCTCGGGGCCCATCCGCGTTGCCTTGGGCGTCTGTGTCGCGGGGATGCTCTGGCTGGGGTTGTTTCCCGGCGGCGTTCTGCGCTGGGCGGAATCCGCCGTCTTGGTTTTGAAGTGAATGGCCGCTACCGCGGCATGGGCAACGCCGCCGGTGTTTTGAAATCGTGCTCGATGTGGCCGGCGTTGCTTTCCAAGTACAATTTGTAAGCCGTGTTGGGATGGAGCGGATCCGCCCACGCGCCCGGGACCGAGGGGCGCATGCCACGAATGAACTGGCCGTACACGAATGATTTGGTGGGCACGGAATTGGAGTCGGAAATGAGGTGCCACAGGGGATGGGGATACTTGTTGGTGGCGGCATCGGCGGCGGGAATCACCCGGATACTTTTCAAGGTGAGCCGGCGGTTGAGGGAAAACGAAACGACGTGCGAAGAGGGGGGCGGCCGGTCGCGGCGCCTGGCCTGCCGCTCGCGTTGGGGGTTGGGCCGCATCGAGTGGATGATTTGAATATCCGGCGCCGCAAACCAGTCGGTGAAAAAGAACAGACCAGCGCCCACCAGCACGAGGGCGCCCAGACCGAGAAGCATGGATTTCAGCGTCATGACCGCCAGTACCGGACGCTGGCGCGACCGGATTATTCAGCCCCTCGCCGGGGCCGGCCGAGTCGCGCGCGCCTTCATCTATGTTGCTCGTCAAGACGCGAGTGGATTTTTTTCTTTTCTTAGAAGCTCCGGCGCGCCGGGAGGCGCGCGGGAAGCGCTTCGCAGCGTCGGGCGTTTGTTTTCTGGGTTCACCGGTTGTCCTCATCTATTCGCGGAGCGGGCCCGCCCAAGGGTGGATCCACGAATGGAGTGCTGCCTTCACGCTAACGAACACAGTGACGATGAGCGTCGGGTTCCTGAAAGCGGCGCGCAGACAACTCCATCCGGAAACACGGTGAACTCAAATGTCATAACTCCAGACCGGCACCGCCGAGGCGTTGCGGGTTTTGGTTTCGGTGTTGGGCCAGACAAAGGGTTGGCCGCGTCGGCACACGCTCCAGGCGTAACTGAGGAGTTTGCGGGCCAGGGCGGTGGCGGCCTTCTTACTGCCGGCGCGTTTGGCGATGCGCGCGTAAATCCGCCGCGCGTTGGGATCACAGCGGATGGCCACCCACGCGGCCTGTTGCAAGGCCCAGCGCAGTTGGGGCGGGCCTTGTTTGCTGATGTGGCCGTGATGGGCCGATGCGCCGGATTGAGTGACGCGCGGACAAAGGCCGGCATAGGCGCTCAATTCATCAATATGGTCGAAGCGGGTGATGTCGCCGCACTCGCACAAGATCGTCAGGGCGGTGAGGAACCCGATGCCGGGCACGCTTTGAAACAAGGCCAGCGTGGGCGCCAGATCGGCGTGCGTGGCGACGGTGTCTTGCAAGACCCGTTCCACGTCGGCCAGTTGCCGCTCCAACGCAGTGATCTGATCCACGAACTGCCGGCCGGACAGGCGATGCACGGCGTTGAGTTTGGCGTCCTGGGCGAGCAGCCACTTTTGCGCGCGGTCGCTGGTGAAGGTGTCGGGGCCGGGCAGATTATTTTTGAGCGCGATCCAGCGCAAGTGACGGCGAGCCAAAGCCAATTGGCGGGCCAGCCGGTGGCGATGGCGGCAGAGTTCGCGCAGGGCGCGGATGGGTTCGTCGGGCACGTAAGCCATCGGGAGGCGATGGTCGCGCAAGAGCTCGGCCAGGAGAAGCGAATCGTTGCGGTCGGTCTTGGTGCGGCGCCCGGCGGCGGCGCGCACGCCGGCCGGATCGGCCAGGTGGAGGCGGCGCACCCTGGGTTTGACGGTGTCCCAGAACCAGTGATAGAAGCCGACCGATTCGACGGCGACCTGGACGTCGGGGCCGTGACTGGCGAAGTAAGCAGCGATTTGGTGGCGGCACTTGGTGGGAAGGTCCTTGCGTTCGAGGACTGCGCCCGCGGGATCGAGCACGGTGGCGGTAAGCGAAGATTTGTGGAGGTCCACACCGATGGTTTTGAGCGAGGTCGTGTTCATGGTTGTTCCAGCAAGCGGGGACTTCGCCCCCGATGCAAGAGCAACATAGCCTTCACCCTGATTGAATTGTTGGTCGTCATTGCCATCATCGCCATTCTGGCCGCCATGTTGCTGCCGGCTTTGGGC
>MWDV01000381.1 GCA_002070715.1 Verrucomicrobia bacterium ADurb.Bin118 | reverse complement strand
CGCATCACCGGAGACCAAGTGGAGGCTTGCACGATGTTCAGGAACGGCACATCGGCATCCAACGCCGCCTGTCGAATCAGCGCGAGGTTGAGAAAATAGTCCGGCGTATCGCCCTTGGTGGTGAACTGGTAATGATCGTAACTGATCAATGACGGACCGACCCGCTCGACGTATTGCTGCAAATGCTCCTGGTACGCGGGAATTTTGTCACCGACATTGCCCAATTGCTCGTTGCTGGCGTAGGTGGGGAAGAGATTGATGTAGGCCAGGTGCGCCGGATCACGCTTGCGCAAATAGGAAACCAGTTCACCCAGGGCGACGAAGCTGGATGCGTTGGGTTCGTCAGTGATGTAATAGGAATAGAGGGCCGGATGCCGTTTCACGCGTTGGATCAACGCATCCAGCTTTTCCTTGCGCGCGGGGTCGTTCAGGGCGGCCGGCGTGAGCAGTTCATTTTGCAATTGGCCGCGCAAACCGTGTCGCGCCGCCACGTCGAGCTCGGCTTCAGTGCACCAAACCAGATTCCAACCGCCGTCGGCCATTTGTTGCGCGACCCGGTCCGTCAAGTTCGGTCCCGCCCAATAGGTGACGATGGGAGTGCCCATCCGCCACGTCTTTGCGGCGTAGCCGTTCTGCAGACAGCCGAGCGTCAGGAATACCGCAGCCAGTATGCGTCCAACCATTCCGTAGTTAATACCCCAGCGTTTAACAGGTTCGGTACGGAACGGAAAGCGCCAAAGTGCGATGAGAAAAGATGGAGATATCGAGGCTCCCGTAGAGGGGTTTAGCGTCACGATGTCTCCAGCTTTTCCCAGATAAGGCTTCCGGTGCGCTTGACTCGCGCGTAAAGTGCGCCAGAGTGAAAGCCATGTTGTATTTGTATTCAGGCTTCGTTGTTCTTCAAAAGGCGCTGCCATCCTCCGGCCCGTCGGTTTAATCCTCGCGTGGGTTGTTTTATGACGTGCGTTCGTTGCGGTCTTCGATTGACCGCGCTTTTGGCGGCAGGCCTGGCCCTGCCGGTTCAAGCTCAATTCTGGATTTACACCGCCGCTATTCCGCAACGCAATCCCTCCGGAATCGCGTTGTCCGGCGCCAACACCACTTTCGCTGACGGCACGATTTTTCAACCGGACGGAGATGCCGCGCGTTCCAGCAAATGGACTTGGCGGGCCTATGGCGACGGCCACATTTTGAGCAGTCTCGGTCCTAACGCATTCACTCCGCCGATCAACGCTAAGGAACTGGTGACAACGGTTTCCGGTCTCGAACCGGGAAAGCCTTACCGTGTTCAAGTCCTGTTCTGGAGCACGACCGCGGGCGGGTGGGGGGTACGGGCGGGAGTCCAATACGCGCACGGAACTCATACCAACGCGTGGTTTGACAATACGGGGGACGAGGTGTCCGCCGCCAATCTGCTACCGTGGATTAATCAGCCGCCTCTGTTCAGTGAAAGCGGCCGCACCCTTTACGCCGGGCAGGCTGGCATCGCCACCGCCAATGCCGAGGGACAGGTTGATGTATTCGTGCATGGCCGGCCGGCGACCGATGCCAATCAACGCACTTGGTATCAAGGGGTGGCCGTCGCGCTGGTGGCGCCGCAGCATCCGTTCACTGTGGATTGTGCCGCCGCCGGCACCCATTTTCATCGGGGCGTCCGTGGCCTGGCCTTGGCGGATGATCGGATTGATCAGGGCGGATACCAGGTGGGGATTCCGCGTACGCTGGAAGTGGCGCGGGGCAGCGCCATCCGCGGGGTGGCCACCGGCTTGGCCGCCGATGTCTATGACTGGCGGGTTCGCAATTACGGCCCTCGCCCACCGACGCTCGAATTCCTGCGTTACAGCCGCGATTTCTCCGCCGAACTCTGGATGGGGCTCAATCTGCGCGGTTTGATTCAGCCCGACGGCGTGGGGGGCAATTACTATTACGACACCCAACCCTCGATGCTGGCGGCGCTTGCCGCCGACTGGGTCCGTTATGTGAACCACATCGTGCCTTCCTACCGGCAGGGGGACGCGGTCACGGAGCCGCGCGATGCCGCCATCCTCGCCTCGCTGATCTGGCGTTCGTCTTTTCCCGGTGATTCTTTCGATACCCTTCTGGCCCCCGGTGAGGCCGCCGTGCCGCACATCACCTATTGGGAGATTGGCAACGAACCCACGGTCGGCGTGACCGCCTATTTGGTGACCAACAGTTACACGCTGGATGCCGCCGCGTTTCACGAGCGCTATCAAGCGGTGGCCCAAGCGGTCAAGGCCGAGGATCCCACGGTGAAAGTCGGGCCGACGCTGGTTAATGGCAGCCGGGAAGAAACCCAACTGGCCGCGGTTGTCTCCGATTCCACGCTGCCGCTGGATTTCATCACCTACCATCCGTACGAGCGGATGGGCGTGCTCACGAATGCGGTCGCCATCACCCGGCATCTTGGCAGCATCTTTTCCCGCCAACAATTTTTTCTCGATCAAATCCGCCGGGTTGTCGCCGACAACGGCCGGAACCCGGACGACCTCGAATACGCCGCCACTGAGGTCAACGTGAGTTACTGGGACACCAACGACACGGACAAGGAAGCCCGGATCGCCCACGCGTTGGGCACAGTGGAAACCGTCTTCGCTCATGCGCGGCTCGGGTTGGTGGCGTCCCATTACTGGATCTGGCCGATGCACAACTGGGCCGGCACGCTTTACCCGAACTTCAAAGCCTACGAGAAATTACGCGATTATCTCGGCGACACCCTGCTGGCCAACTATGCCTGGCAGGACCTCCGCGCCTATGCCACCCGCGAGAGTCGAACGGGTTGCCTGGCGCTTTGGGGTCTGAATTTTTCCGGGACCGAAAACGCCACGCTGTCCTTGCAGCTTGATCAGTTGCCCCACTTGCGGCGAGCCACGCTTCTCCGGCTTCAGGACACATCCGGGAACACCACCCTCGACTCTGCCAATCTTGCCGCGGGCATGCCCGGCGGGCCGGTGGATAACGTGGACTGGATTGCCACCGATTTGACGGGACAGGATTTGACCCACTACCAGCTCGCTCTGCCGGCGGCTACTTTATCCTTGCTCATTCTCGAACCTGGCTTTGGCCGGTTGTCCCCGGCCATTGTTGAGCAGGGCGAAACCCTGCAATTCTCCGTCACCGCGGCGGCGCTTCCCTACGCTTTCGCCGTGCGCTATCGCCTGCTTCGCAGCCCCAATCTCAACGACTGGGAGGAGGTTGGCGAAGCTGTTCCCGACGCGGTGGGGCAAATCCAGGTCACGGATCCCGAACCGATCCACGCCGAGCAAAAACGTTTTTACCGCCTCGAAATGTTCTGACGGCATCCGGTGGCAACGCTTTTTCCGAAAGCAAGCCGCGGAGATGGGGTTTCTGTGGCCGGCGGAAAAAGGCCAGCGAACCGGGCGGCGGTGGGGCGGCGTTGCGAGGCCAACAATCTTGGAGATCACTCACCCAAGCAGGTGTCGGAATCTTTCCGATCTCCTCCGTGCGGAATTATCCCATGCAACAGGGAATCGGAGCCACTACGGACTGAGCGCGCGGGCGGCGCTGAGTTCAGCAAGTTGTTGTGCAGCGGAAGCGTGGCTCGGTGCGGCTTTCAAAACTGCCGCAGAAACCGCACGTCATTCTCGTAAAACAAGCGGATGTCGGTGATGCCGTAGCGGAGCATGGCGATGCGTTCGATGCCGAATCCAAACGCCCAGCCGGTCCAGATTTCGGGGTCGTAGCCGACATTCTCGAATACGATCGGATTGACCATGCCGCAGCCGGCAATCTCCAGCCATTCCTTGCCCATCTTCCGCACCAGTGCGTTGGTGAAATCAATTTCGTAGCTGGGTTCGGTGTAGCTGAAGTAGTGCGGCCGGAACCGGATTTGCACGTCGCGCCCCATGAGTTCACGAAAAACAAACTCCACCGTTCCCTTGAGATCCCCCACGGTCACGCCCTGATCCACGTAAAGCCCTTCGATTTGGTGAAAAGTCGGGTTGTGGGTGGCATCGGCGTTGTCGCGGCGATAAACCCGACCGGGCACAATGATGCGCACCGGCGGGGGTTGCGATTCCATCACCCGAATTTGGACGGATGAAGTGTGGGTACGCAGCAGCCAGCCCGGGGTGGAAGCCGGCGAGGCGGGCGCGACCGCGCCCGCCGGGGCGGCCAGGTAAAACGTGTCCTGCGTATCACGCGCCGGATGGTCGGCGGGCGTGTTCAAGGCGTCAAAGCAGTGATATTCGTCCTCGATTTCCGGTCCATCGGCGACGACAAAGCCGATTTTGCGAAAACTGCGCACGATGTCTTCGGTGACTTGGGTGAGGGGATGCAGTTTGCCAAGCGGCCGCCGACGTCCCGGCAAAGTGAAGTCGGTGGGCGTCGCGGGACGGGCGGCCAGCAAATCGAGTTCGCCACGGCGTTCGGCGAGCGCGGTTTCCAGCGCCGCCTTGGCGGCGTTGATGGCCTTGCCGGCGGCGGGTTTCTCCTCCTTGGGCAGGGTGCCGAGTTGTTTCATCAGCGCGGTGAACCGGCCTTGCGCGCCGATCCATTTGCCTTTGGCCTGCTCCAGGGCGGCCAGATCGGCCGCCGCCCGCAGTTCCGTCAACGCCGCCTGTTTCAACGGTTCAATTTGTTCGATCAACCCAGCCATAATTCGGAAAATGTTTCCCCACCAAAGAACGCGAAGCGCGTCTGAAAGGGAAGATTTTTTACACGACGCACCAGGAGAATCGGGAAAAAGCCGGAAGGAGGGGCGAATGCCGATCAACTCTTCACGGCGCGGTGAGTAATTATTCAGCAAAAAGAAAAATTACGTGGAAAAAACGGCTTGGTGACGGGAATCTTTTGATTTATGCTGGAGCAAACTCAAGTGGCCGAAAAGAAGATGGTGTGGTTGAGAGTGTGAAACCGAGGCCATTACGTACACTGCCTGCCGTTGAAGTCCCCCTTGAGCGTGCGTGGTGGCCGATGAATGGAAGCAAAATGAGAAAGAGACGTTCCATGAAATCCATAGTTCTATTGCAGCGTATGTGTGGTTGGTGGTCCCGGATTGGCCGGGGCATGGGCGCCCTCCTGGTTGCGGGATTATTGGGAAGCGGCGTGGGGGCGCAGGCGGCCACGTTGGAGTGGACCGGCAGCGAGCCGGGCGCGGTATGGAGCGTCGGCGGCGATTTGAACTGGCTCACCGGCGGGTTGCCCGGTGTGTTTGCCAATGGCGACGACGTGTACTTCGGCGATCAAGCGGTGTCGTTTGCCCCGGTGATCACGGGTGTGGTGCAGCCGAACTCGATCACCGTTGGCGGGACCAAGGATTACCAGTTTTCCGGCGCGGGCCAAATTGACGGCGCCACCGGTTTGCGCAAGGAAGGTCCCAACACGCTGGTCATCGCGAACGCGAACTCGTTCACGGGACCGGTGGTGGTGGATACCGGGATTTTGAAGTATGGCGCACTGGGCGCGCTGGGCACCGCGGCGGGATACGTGTATGCGACCAACCAGGGATCGGTGGACCTCAACAAAACCGACACCAGTTTGCGCACCAATATCATTGCCGGCGCGGGGTATGAGGGACGGGGCGCGATCATCAACACCTCGACCGATAGCGGCGTCAACAACCTGGTGAACGCGGTGGAGATGCTGGATGACGCCACGGTGAGTTCGGTGGGCCGCTGGAACATCAAGATCGGCGGGACGTTCATCGGGAACGGACATAATTTAACCAAGATCGGGCCGGGCGCCGTGTGGCTGCACCGGTGCGGGCCAACCGGCTTGGGTGACATTGAGGTCAAGGAGGGGATCCTGGGCGCTTATCCGCCCGTGGATTTGGGTGATCCGTCGAAAACCCTGACCGTGTATCCCGGCGCCCGGTTCGATATGTGGCGCACCACGGATAACGTGCCTCCGTTCAATCTCGACAAAAAACTGGTATTGAACGGCGCCACGATTAACTCGGGTTTCACCCCGGCCAACGCCGGCAGCAACGTCTGGGTGGGCCCGGTCAACCTGAGCTTGACCAATACGCTCAACATTTCCTCCGGGGATTTGCATCTGTCCAACAGCGTCAGCGGCAGCGGTGGCTTCATCAAGATTGGCGCGCGGACCCTCTTCCTCCATGCCGCCAATACCTACGCCGGGCCCACCATTATCAGCGCGGGGAAGGTGGTTTTGGGGGCGGAGGGCACCTTGGGGAGCGGGGACTTGGTCGAGTTTCGCGGAGCCGGCACTTTGGACATGAGCGCCTCGGGCGAAGAGCTGACGCTGGGCAGTGGCGGCGCCTTGATTGGCGTGCATGGTGCCACGGTGGTGGGCAATGTGAACCTGCAGAACGGCGCGACGTTTGACGTGGGCAAAGGCCAACCGGGCGTGGTCACCGTGGACGGGGATTTATCGCTCTCGGGTGTAACCGTCCAGACCGTGCTGGGGCCGGACCCGGCGGACCTGACCGGCAGCGTGAACGGTTTGATCCGGATCACCGGAACGCTCGCGGCGGCGGGCGTCAATACGTTCGTCATCGAAACGGTTGGGTCGTTGGACAATACCACGCCGTACACCGTGGCGCAGTTTGACATGAATTTCAGCGGCAGCTTGGAGAACTTTAAGGCTGTAAGCGCGAATCCCAACTACACGTTTACCTTCCTCGATCCCTACATGACCTGGCCTTACTTGCAGGTGACGGCCGCGGGTTCGGCATTGAACCTGTTGTGGCACGGTGGCGACGCCGAGCATCCCAACAACTGGGATTTGAGCACGGTCAACTGGATCAACAAGGCGGACTCGCAGCCGAGCCGGTTTTACGACAGCAGCCCGGCGTTCTTTGACGACACGGCGGTCACCAAGGAGATCACGGTGGCGGAGGACATTTCCGCCGTGATGACGTTCCAACATGCCAGCGGGGATTATGTGCTCACCGGGCCCGGCACGCTGAAGGGCGCCTTGAAACAGGAAGGCGACGGGACGATCACGGTGGCGACGGCAAAAATGCCGGAGCTCACCTCCATTGCGAACGATGCGGGCACCTTGGTACTGGCCTTGCCGGGCGGGAACGCCACGATCAGCGCGCCGATCACCGGTCAGGGGCAGATCATCAAGAGCAGTGCGAATACCGTGACCTTGACGGGCGATAATTCGATGTATCAAGGCACCTTGGTGATCACCAACGGCGTGCTGCGTTACAACAATCTGAAGGCGCTCGGCACGGTTCTGACCCCGCTTTACGCCACCAATGGCGGTTCGCTGGATCTCAATCACGTGGATCCGGGGCTCAAGCCCATTGCCGTCTCGGGGGCGGGCTATCAAGGGCAAGGCGCCATCAGTCATTCCTCCACGGACACCTCAATGTTCTCGGCGGTCGGCAATCTCGAGTTCCTGGGCGACACCACCCTGGGCTCCATGGGCCGGTGGAACACCAAAATAGGCGCCACCGTCCGGGGCAACGGCTACAATCTGACCAAGGTGGGCACCGGTCAGGTCTGGTTTTACAACTGCGACGAAACCGATTTGGGCGACATCGAGGTGGTCGCGGGAACGTTGGGGGTGCATTCCGGCGTCCGGATCACCGGGTTGGGCGATCCGTCCAAGACACTGACCCTGCAGCCCGGCAGCACGTTTACCCTGTGGCAAGTCCCCACGCTGGACAAGCAGCTCATCATGAACCGGGCCACGGTGAGTTCCGGTTTTACCGGTGACGGCAGCAATACCTTCCTGGGACCGATCACCTTGAACCTGACCAACACCTTCAGCCTGGGCTCGGCGGACTTGCATTTGTCCAACAGCATCAGTGGCAGCGGCGGGCTTACCAAGACGGGCGTCAAGACCCTCTATCTGCACGGGCCCAACACCTACACCGGGCCGACCACGATCAACAACAACAGCGGCGCGATTGTGCTGGGCGCGGAATCGTCGCTGGCCAGCGAAGTGATCCAGATCGGCACCGGCAGCGTGCTGGATGTTTCGCGGCTCACGGCCTTGACGTTGGAGAACGGTCAGTTCCTCGGCGGGAACAACGGTAAGGTACTGGGGAATGTCATTCTTGGCGCGGGTGCCACACTGGTGCCCGGCATGAATACGACGAGGGCGTGGACGCTGCAGATTGAAGGCAACCTCACCCTCCAGACGGGGGCCACCAACCTCGTGGTGGTCAACAAGACCTCGAGCATCGCCAACAACAAGGTCACGGGCCTGTCCGCAGTCCAACTCGGCGGCACGCTGACCGTGGTCAACGTGGGCGATCCGCTGGCGGCCGGGGATGCCTTGCCCTTGTTTGCGGCGAATACTTACAGCGGCGAATTTGAGGAAATCATTCCGGCCACCCCCGGACCGGGACTGGCGTGGGACACCGAAACACTGTTGACGGACGGCACCTTGCGGGTGATCTCCGGCGGCGTGGATCCGACCCCGCCATCGCTGACGTGGGTTGTGACGGACAACGAGATTCAGCTGACCTGGCCGCCCACGCATCTGGGGTGGACGTTGCAGGCGCAGACCAACGCGCCCGGCGTGGGGTTGACCGCCGATTGGGTGGATGTGCCCGGCTCCGCCGCGCAGACCCAGATCAACCTCCCGGTGGATCCCAATCACGGCTCGGTCTTCTACCGGTTGATTCTGCAACCCTGAGGCAGTGAGATTAGGCGGTTATGCAGCTAGACAATATATCGGTGCGCGGGCAGCGCGCAGGCTTCACCTTGATTGAATTGCTGGTGGTCATTGCGATCATCGCCATCTTGGCCAGTCTGCTCCTGCCCGCGTTATCCAACGCGAAACGCTCCGCACAACGGGCCACCTGCATGAACAACCTCCGGCAACTGGGTCTGGCGGTGCATTTGTATGCCGACGACAACCAGGACGCCATGGTGTTCGCCAACTGGGGGGCGCCGTTTGTGGGAACGAGCTACGTCCCCGGCTGGCTGTACACGCCGACGCCGGCCGGGGTGCCGCCGCAACTCACCCAGAACCCCTATAGCGCCGATCCCATTCTGGCGTACCAAACCGGGTTGCTGTGGATTTACACCAAATCCATGGGGATTTACCGATGTCCCCTGCAGCGAACCAATCAAGGCACGCGGTATTACAACGAGGTCTTGAACGCCCCGGCCAAAAACCAGAATGCGCTGTCCACATACATCATGAATGGTTCGGTGTGCGGCATGAGTTCCATGAACCGGAACTATAAAATGACCAATCCGGCCTTCCGCGCGCAGAACTTTCTGATGTATGAACCGGACGATACCCAGAGCGGGGTGTACAATGACGCTGCCGCCATCGGGGTGTATGCCAGCCGGCGGCATGGCAAAGGGTGTGTCATGTTGCGGCTGGGCGGTTCAACGGACTTCGTGAAATTTGAGGTTTTGCAGAGCCTGCGGGCCGCCAAGGGCCCGAACGAAATCTGGTACAGTCCCAACGCGCCGGAAACGGGGGGCTGGCCGGACGGAACGGGAAAATAGCCGCGGGATCCATTCAGCCTGCGGTCTTTGAAGGAATGCACCTCTGACGAAAAGGTGGGGGGAAGAACCACAATGTTTGCATTGATCATGAGAAAAAGAATCTGGACCTTGATAATGGTGGCCGGCCTTCTCGGAGGTGTTTTCTCCGGCCTTGCGGCGACCATCACCAACCTCGTTCCCCGCAGCCAGCCGTTGAAGATCCGGATCGGCACTTTCAACGTCGGCCACTTCAATCAAGGCAAGCTGGGCGGCTATCAGGAAGCCGATTTCCCGGCAGCCTTGGTCCGCTGGCGCAACTGGATTCAGCAACAGGCCTTCGACATTTTCTTTATCAACGAATGGAATTTCCATTTCGATAAAGACAAGACCTTGAACGCGACGGACGAGTTGCTTAAGCCGTTCTATGACCGGATCATTTTCGGCCAGGAAAACACTTGGATCTACAACGGCATTGCCACCAACTTCGAAATCACCAATCGCCGGCAGGTTCAACTGACCCACAAGGAGTATTACGCCGTCGTGGCGGATTGGCGGGTGCGCGGGATCACCATCACGCTGATGTCGGTGCATGTGCCCTGGCAGAAGAACTTCCACGAATCTTCGATTGACGCGCTGATCGCCGAAATGAAACGGCATGAATATCTCATCTGTTGCGGGGACCTGAACGCGCCCGACCGCAACGTGTTAAAAATCAAAAATGCCGGGTTCAAGGTGGCCAATGGTGGGGACGAAGGCTGGTTTTGCACCGCCGCCAAACGCTGCGCGGAAACGACCGTGGACGTGCATATTGACAACATCATCACCTCGCCTAACCTGACGATCCGCCGGGTTTCCGCGCCGCACACCGGATTGAACGATCAAGATCATCTGCCGTTGTTGGCCGAGGTGGAGATTCCGCAGTGAATCGTTCCGGCGGCATTCGTCAATCCCCCGCCGGGCACACGCCGGCACCCGCCGGGCGGCGGCGGTGGTTGGTCGCGGCGGGGTTGTTGTTGATCCCGGTCCTGGGGCGCGCGGCCACGCTGGAATGGAAGGGGAGCGAGCCGGGCGCCATCTGGGATGTCGGGGTCACGTTGAACTGGCTGAACGCCGGGACCCCCAGTGTGTTTGCCAATGGCGACGACGCCAGGTTTGGTCACACCGCCGCCACGTTTTCCCCGGTCATCACCGGCGTGGTGCAGCCCGGTTCGGTTGCCGTTGGGGGGAACAAGGATTACCAGTTTTCCGGGGTGGGAAAAATCGCCGGTGCCACAGGACTGCGCAAGGAAGGGCCCAACATGCTGGTCATCGCCAACGCGAATTCGTTCACCGGACCGGTGGTGGTGGATAACGGAGTCTTGCAGTATGGCGCGGCGGGCGCGTTGGGCACCGGGGCGGGATCTGTA
>MWDV01000380.1 GCA_002070715.1 Verrucomicrobia bacterium ADurb.Bin118 | reverse complement strand
GGCGTGCTCGTGGACAGCGAGGCGCACCACGAACGCGCGTTTCTCGACACGGTGGCGGCCCTCGGTTACCGCGACCGCCACGGCCTCACGCATGCCGATTACCTCGGGCGTTCCGACCGTGAGATGTGGCAGGATTTCATTGCGCGCAATCACGCCCCGTATTCATTGGACACGCTGCGCGCTTTGAAATGCGACCGCGTGGTGGCAATCCTGCGGCGCGAGCGTCCGCTGTTTCCCGGGGCGTTTGAACTGGTGGAAAATCTGGCCGTCCAATACCCGCTGGCCCTGGCTTCCGGTTCGGAACGACCGGTCGTGGACACCGTGCTCCAACTACGCGGGATTGGCCGGTTTTTTCGGGTGACCCTCTCAGCGGCGGAAGTGGAGCGTGGCAAGCCGGCGCCGGACACCTTTTTACGCGCCGCCGAGCAACTGGCGGTTGCGCCCGAAGATTGTTGGGTGATCGAAGACTCAAAACCGGGAATCGTCGCGGCCTTGGCGGCCGGCATGAAAGTCATCGCCATCACCAATACGCATCCCGCGGATGAACTGACGGCCGCCACACACGTCGTCCGCGATTACGCGGCGATTGAACAAATTTTATTGCCCCCCTCCGGCCCCGTGCCGCAACCAACGATCGGCGCGCCGAAAGACGATTCTGTCCGCTAAGTTTAATCCCTGCCTTGCGACCGGAAAAACAGTTCGTCCGGTTTCGCGGAGCGTCTGAAAGACGCGTAGTAAGGATCAGACCGGGGAGGAAAGCACCTGCCCGATGGCATCGTGCAGGGCCGCGATCATCCGACGCAGTTGTGTGAGCGTGGTGCAATAAGGCGGCATCAATACGATGACGTCGCCGACCGGTCGCGTGAGCACGCCGCGCCGGGCCATCGCTTCGCAGACCCGGATGCCGACGCGCTCGCGTAAAGCGAAAGGCGTCCGGGGCCGCCAGTCCCGCACCAGTTCCACCCCTGCGATGAGGCCGACTTGCCGGATGTCACCAACCCAGGGCCACGACCATAACGATTGGAGTTCGCGCGTCAGCGCGTGCTCCAACCGGATGCGGGCGCTTTGTCCGGACTGGCGCTGGAGTAATTCCAGCGACGCCAGGGCGGTCGCGGCCCCGAGTTGGTTGCCGGTGTAACTGTGACCGTGGAAGAACGTCTTGAATTCCTCGTATTCCCCAAGGAAAGCGTCAAACACCGACTGCGTGGTCAGCGTGGCCGCCATGGGGAGATACCCGCCGGTCAACCCTTTCGCGAGGCAGAGAAAATCCGGTTGCACACCTTCATGCTGGGAGGCGAACAAAGGCAGCGCGACGCTCCTTCGACCCAAGGCCAGGCGTCCTCCTCCTCCCGTGCGGCCAAAGCCGGTCATCACTTCGTCCGCGATGAGCAGCGCTCCGTGCGCCCGGGCCAACTCGGTCACCCGCGCGAGCCATCCGACCGGTTGCGGAATCATGCCCGCGGCGCCTTGCATCAGAGGTTCAAAGACAAATCCCGCGTAGCCCGGACCGCGTTTTTTTCGCGCGCGGAACTGCTGTTCGACGCGGGTCACACATTCCCACCGGCACCGGCGGTATTCGCGGGCATCGGCACGTTCGGGTTGCGCCCGGTTGAACCGGCAACGATAGCAATACGGGGCCATCACCTGATCGCTGCGGAACAACAACCCTCCGTACGCCTGGTGAAACAGATCAATGTGGCCCAACGAAACCGCCCCCACCGTGTCGCCATGATACGCTCCCGCCAGGGAAAGAAAACGCGGACGGGATTTTGGTCCTCGGGTACGACGCGTGAATTCGTAAGCCAGCTTGAGCGCGACTTCGAGGGCGGTGGAGCCATCATCGCTGAAGAAGACTTTATTCAAGTGCGGCTCGCGAGTCGCCGTACGCCGCGGCTCATTGGCCACGCGAACCAGTTGAGCCGCCAACTGACTGGCAGGTTCATTCGCCAAACCCAGTGCCGAACTATGCGCAATTTTACCGAGCTGCCGGCGGAGAGCGGCGTTCAGCCGGGGATGATTATGCCCGTGCAGATTGGTCCAGATGGAGGCGTTGGCATCCAGATACTCGCGCCCGGCGGCATCGCGCAACACCGCCCCTTTGCCCGAGAGGATGACAATCGGCTCGCGCTTCAGCCAATCGCGCATTTGCGTAAACGGATGCCAGACATAGGTCCGATCAAGTTGGGCGAGGCGGTGCATGGTCAATTTTCCTTTGTGAAAAACGGGGCAATAGCAGGCGGAGAGTGTCGGCAAGCGCCGTAATATCCTCGGCGGCGTGCGCAGCGGTCAATGTGATCCGCAGCCGCGCCGCGCCCCGGGCCACGGTGGGGTAACGGATGGCAGGCACAAAAAAACCGCGTTCCCGCAGGGCCGCAAAGAGAGCCACCGCAGCGGCTTCGTCGCCTACGATGACCGGAAAAATGGCGATCGGAGGGCGCCCACCCGGCGGGGGAAAGTGCGAAGCCAATGCCCGCACATACGCCCAAAGCTGATGGCGCAACGCCTGTCCGGCGGGAGTTTGCACGTACCGCACCGCAGCGGTGGCGGCGGCGGCAACCGCGGGCGGCGGGGCCGTGCTGAAAATAAAACTCCGCGCCCGGTTCACCAGATAGTCCACCAGCTTGCGCGATCCGACGATGTAACCGCCGCTGACCCCCAGGGCCTTGCCGAGCGTGCCCATTTGGATTTCGATGCGGTCGGCCACCCCTTGCGCATTCGCCAACCCCTGGCCCCGCTCGCCGTAAAGCCCGGTGGCGTGCGCTTCATCCAACATCAGCCACGCCCCGAAGCGTTCTTTGAGCGCCACCATTTCGCGAAGCGGCACGCCATCGCCGTCCATGCTAAACACCGATTCAGTGACCACCAGCACATTGGGCCGCGGGTGCCGTTCGCCAGAGCTTGCCGGACGCGGACGCGTGGCCCATTGCAGAATCCGCTCCAGATCCGCCAGGTCGTTGTGCTTGTAAACCCGAATCTTCGCCCCGCAAAGCCGGGCCGCATCCACCAGACTGGCGTGAACGAGTTTGTCCAGAATGATCACGTCGTCCTTCCCCAGCAGGGCGCTGATCGTGCCGACGGCGGTGGCGTAGCCCGAAGCAAAACTGAGCGCGGCCTCAGTGCCTTTGAAATCGGCGAGCGCGGCTTCCAACTCGTGATGCGGCGCGAGGGACCCGCCCATCAACCGTGATCCGCCGCTCCCAATCCCGAAACGCTCGATGGCTTTGATTGCCGCCTCCCGCAGGACCGGATGATTGGCCAGCCCCAAATAATCGTTGGACGCGAAATTATGCAGCCTTTGCCCGCCAAGCTGCAGGTGGGGGCCCGTTGGAGAATCCACCCGCCGTAGTTCGCGAAGCAATCCGGCGGCGTGCAGGTCAGCCAGACGGGTTTCAAGTAGCGAGTTCAAGCGCATGTTGGACAGGGGAAGAAAATTAATCGGCGTCAGGCGCCTTCGTCCATTGACCGTCAATCATGCCGGCACAAATCTGCCCCGGATGCCACACCACCGCCTCTGCGGCGGCGGCCCGCGGCGCGTCCGACGGAATTGCAATCAGATCCGCGAACGCTCCCGGAGCGAGTTCGCCCACCTGCCCCGCCAGCCCCAAAGCCCGGGCGGCATTGCGGGTGGCCATTTCCAGAATCCGACCGGGACGCAGCCACGGTTCGCGGGCGGCCAATTCCCGCATTTCCGCGAACAAATTGAGTTCGACGGATTGCCGTAGACGCCGGCGCACAGTGGCCAGACTGTCCGTGCCCAGGCACACATTGACCCCGTTACGCAAGAGACGCCGAAGGGGAAACGGTTGATGCCGGAAATAGGCGTGGCTGCGCGGGCAATGTGCCACACTCACTCCCTGCCGCGCCAAGCGCGAGGCGTCGCCCGGCGCCAGGTAATTCGCGTGGACCGCGAGCAGGTTGGAGCGGAGCAAACCGGCTCGTTCCAACAGTTGCACCGGCGAACCCAATCCGCAATCGCGCATGTCCCGCCCAAGGTGTTGCAACCAGTGGAACAATCCACCGCGCCGATGTCGGATCATCTCGAATTCCTCCTCTGATTCCGCCACGTGAATGGCGACCGGCCAGCGGCGTTTCTCCGCGAGCACCGCAGTTTGGCGCAGTAATGCGGGCAGGGTCGAATAAGGAGCATGCGGGGAAAGACTGGCCCGGCAACGTCCTGCAGGTAGGGTGGCAATTTTCTCCCGGGCTTCACGCAACAGCGCCGCCGGTGCGCGTCGGGCGCGAATCCCGGTCATCTCCAAAAACGACAACACACGCAGCGGCGTCGTCCGCCAGACTCCGGGGAGCAGATCAGTCACCGCTTCGATGTCTCCCACGGTGGTTGTGCCCGTGCGGAGGAGCATGGCGGCGCCGCTTCGCCATGATTGGCGGTAATCCGTCAATCGCCATTCCGCCTTTGCTTGGGTGATGCGCTGGAGCCAATCGGTGAAACGCTGAGGCGGCGGAATGCGTCCCGCCAAATGCGTGTAATCAAGATGACAGTGGGCATTGACCAGCCCGGGCAAAAGAATGACCTCCCCCAAGTCATGAACCTGCCGGCGCGAGGATGAGGAAAAATCGCGCCACCGTCCCACGCCGGCGATGCGGTTGCCCGACACCAGCACCGCGCCGTCCTCAAGGGGCGGCTGCACCAGCGTCAGGACCAGACGGGCGCGCAGCAACATGGGTCGACCCGGTGGGGCGACCGACGTCTGGCGGCGGCGCAGACGCCCTCCCGACCGCGCGGAGCGCATCAGAGGGCGGATTCCTGCCGTTTGATTTTGGTGCGCGCCGCCTGCGTTTGTTTGCGGGCTTTGTATTTGCTGTGGCGTTTGCGGATTTGTTGTTCGATTTTTTTGACCACCGTATCAATGGCGACGTAGAGATCGCTCTGGCGGTCCTCCGCAAACAAATCCGGGCCGCGCACGGCCAGGCGGATGGAACAAATGAACTGCTTTTTCGGAGTGCGCTTGTGATCGTGTTCGAGCGTCACCCGCGCATCAATCGCCCGCCGGTCCAGGCGGGCTAGTTTCTCAATCTTTCTGACCACGTGGTTTTCGATGGCCTGGGTCATGGTCAGATTGTGCGTTGAGATGATCAGTTTCATAGGCGCCCATAGGATGCGCTCTTTTTGTAAAAAAGCCAGCAAAAGTCTGAGCCGGCCCGTCGGGCCTCGGTTTGGGGTGCGCCGGGCGGAAGGCCGGCCTTGAATCGGCGGGTGGGTTTCGTTACATCTGGGCCGTGCCAACAAAAGTCATTGCCGTCGCCAACCAGAAAGGCGGCGTGGGCAAAACCACCACGGCGATCAATCTGGCGGCCTGCCTCGCGGCGCTGGAGCGGCGGGTGTTGTTGCTGGATTTGGACCCGCAAGCCAACGCCACCAGCGGTCTCGGGCTGGAAAAAACCCCGGGCGACAGCGCCTACGGCCCGCTTTTAGGCGAGGGTTCTTTGCTGGACAAAGTAAAACCCACCGCTTTCGAGCGGTTGAGCCTGATCCCCAGTGAAATGGATCTGTGCGGCGCGGACATCGAACTGGCGCGGTCGGAAAATCATTTGCTCCGACTCCGGCATGCCCTGCAACCCGTCCTGGCCAGCGAACGTTTCGACCTCGTTTTCGTGGATTGCCCGCCGTCGCTGGGCATCCTGACCCTTAACGCCTTTGCCACCGCCACCAGCGTCCTCGTGCCCCTGCAATGCGAGTATTACGCCTTGGAAGGCATTTCGATGATCCATCGCCTGCTCGCGCAAATTCGCGATACCGGCGTCAATCCCGGCCTGCACATCCTCGGCATCGTCATGACCATGTACGACACCCGAACCAAACTGTCCCATCAAGTTGTGGCCGAGGTCCGGCAATACTTCGGGGCGCAAGTATTTGAAACGGTGGTGCCGCGCACCACCCGTCTCGCGGAAGCGCCCAGCTTCGGCAAACCGATTATCGCCTACGACCCCTACAGTCACGGGGCCGCGGCGTATGAAGTCCTCGCCCAGGAATTGCTCGCCCGGCTCGAGGCGCCGGCTGCGCCTGAATCTCCGTCCCCGACTGTTGAAACCTCACCTTCCCCCGCGGATCCGGCTTATGTTGAAACGCACGCCTCTCTTTGAAGCCCACCAACAACTCGGCGCCCGCCTCGTCGAATTCGGCGGCTGGGAAATGCCCGTGTACTACACAAGCATCGTGGAGGAACACCTGGCCGTGCGGCGTGCGGCGGGCATTTTTGATATTTCGCACATGGGCCAAATCACCGTCAGCGGCGCGCAGGCCACGGCGTTTCTCAATCAGGTTTTGACCAATGACCTG
>MWDV01000379.1 GCA_002070715.1 Verrucomicrobia bacterium ADurb.Bin118 | reverse complement strand
GATGTTGCCCCACTGATCGCTGCCGCCGATCTGGAGTTCGCAATCGTAATCGCGGCAGAGCACGTAAAAATCAAATGATTGGAGCAGCATGTAGCTGAACTCGGTGTAGCTGATGCCGACCTCGCGGTCTTCCATGCGGGCGCGAACGCTCTCCTTGGCAACCATCTGGTTCACGGAAAAATGTTTGCCGATGTCGCGCAGAAAATCGAGGTAGGTGACGTGGGCGGTCCAATCGGCGTTGTCCACCAGCCGCGCCGGATTGGTCGGCGTCTCGAAATCGAGCAGCTTGGCCAGTTGCGGGCGGACGGCTTCCACGTTGGCCTTGATTTGGTCCTTGGTGAGGAGCTGGCGTTCGGCGGATTTGAAACTAGGATCGCCAATGCCGCCGGTGGCCCCGCCCGCCACTGCGATGGGATGATGCCCCAGCTCCTGGAACCGGCGCAACGCCAGCAGCGGCACCAAATGGCCGACATGCAGGCTGTCGGCGGTCGGGTCAAAGCCGCAGTAAAGCGTGATGGGCTGCGGCCGTTGCCGTAAGGTGGGCGCATCAGTGCAATCGGCAATCAGCCCGCGCCATTCCAGTTCCGTCAAAATGTTCATGGGCCGGAAGATAAGAAACGACCCCGAAATTGCCAATGGTCAAAGGCGCCTCACGTTTGCCCGCCGGCAAAGTCGCGCGGAGGTTGAGGCAGGCCGCCCCACCACCCGATACCAATCCGCAGGCGCGCGCCTTTCCCGGGTTGGATTGTGGTGCCGTTGGGTGCAAGCATTTCGGTGCCAGTGGCCGGGCAACTCTGGGCTTGAGTTCAGACAAAGGAACCGTTACGCTTGGCGCAAATTTCACAACGAAAGCGAATGGCCATGAACTCGGACGCCGATCAGTTGAAATTGCTCTCCATTTTTCACTACGTCGTGGGTGGACTAGCCGGGTTATTTGCGCTCATCCCCACGCTGTATCTGGGGCTGGGTTTGTGCCTGATCTTCGCCTCATGCTCGTCCAGCGACGGTGATGCATCTCCCGTCGTCATGGGACTGTTCTTTGTCGTGTTTGGCTTGGTGGCCATCGTATTGGGATTGATCCTGGCCATCGCCATCATCTGTTCCGGGCGTTTTCTGAGCCAGCGCAAACATTACACCTTCTGCCTGGTAATGGCGGGGGTGGAATGTATTTTCATGCCGTTCGGCACGGTGTTGGGCGCGTTTACCTTGGTGGTGCTGTTGCGCGAATCCGTGAAACAACTTTTCACCGGCAATCCACCCCCGCCACCAGCTGTTCCGCCTCCACCAGCTCCGGCGGTGACTCCCTGAGAGTGCGGTCGGGCGGGCCACACCGACTAATTGCGCTAGACAAATCTTCCCATGAGCGGCGTCATAATCCCGGAACGATGCCCGACGCACGCGAATTGGAACGCCTTTACGATGAGCACGCCCAGGCTCTGTTCGCTTTTCTGCTGAACCTGACGCGTGACGAAGCGGACACCCGCGACCTGCTTCAGGAGGTTTTCGTCAAACTGGTGCGCCAACCGGAGTTGCTCCAGCACGTCCGCGAGCCTCGCTCTTTCCTGATCCGCCTCGCTCACAACGCTGCCACTGACCTGATCCGCCGCCGCGATACCCGTCGGAAATATCACGATCAACTCGGAGAATAATTGGAGCGCGTGTCGGCTTTTGCGCCGGCCGACGATCCGGACGAGCAGGCATTCCGCACGGCTTTGAACCAGGCCTTGGACGAGTTGCCACCGGACCAACGGGCCGTGCTGCATCTGAAATTGTGGGAAGGGCTGACCTTCGAACAAATTGCCGGCGCTTTGGAGATTCCGCCCAATACCGCGGCGAGCCGCTATCGCTACGGGTTAGACAAATTGCGCGACCAATTGCGTCCGCTCTATGACGAGATCAAATGAACGAACCGGAAACATTCGAAAACCGCTTGGCACGTCAGCCACTACGACGAGTCCCGGCTGCTTGGCGAGCCGAAATCCTTTCCGCTGCCGAAGCGGCCCGACCTCGCGTTGCCGCCCGGTCCACTGCTGAAAGGGAGGCGGATTGGGCCGTTGGTTGGCGTTTGCTCTCCGCCCGGTTTCCGCTCGCGTGGGCCTCCCTGGCGGCCTTGTGGATTGTGTTAGTCGGGATCAACTTGATGTTACCCAGCCCGTTTGTCCGATTGCCGAGGATTGAACTGGGCGGACTGGCGACGTTTGAGGTTAATACGCCTAATCCCACGATACCACCTGCCGGGCTGCGCCCACCGGCGCAAACTGCACCTGCTCACGTTCCACCGGATGCACCGGCCCGGCCGCGTAGTGAACGACGGCGCGAGATAAACCTCGGCGCGCTTGGCGGTTGGCTGCCGTTCAACTTGTTCACTTCATGAAAGAAGGAGGTTATGTCGCTTCCCGGATTTCTGCTTGCCTTCGCCAATAACCGGTTGGTGTGGCTTGGCCTGCGCCATCGCGCTCTGCCGGTAATCACCGAACGTTGGTCCTTGGTCCGCTGGCTCGCCTTGGTGGGCATCAAGGTAATATTCGGAGTTTTATTGGGTTTGATTATCTCGTTGCTGGCGTTTCGGCAGCCGTTGCCCTGGATGATGTGGCTGTTCGGTTTGTTCGCCGGTTGCCAGAGTTTCGTCATGTCGGGCTTGACCGCTCTGTGTTGGAACCAACGGGTGGCGCGATTGCGGACGAATCCGGATGAGTCAGTTGCCCTTCCACCCACCCGCTATCGCGTGCTGCGCTGGTTGGTCGGCATCGTTTATTATGTCATGCTCGCCGTTGTGACTCCGGCGGTCATGGTTCTCACCGCCGTCAATCTTTATGGGCAATGGGCCTGGCACCGTGAGTATGCGCGCTTGGTGGCACAGGGTGAAAAGCTGACGTCCGCAGAATTGCTGGGGCCGGCGATTCCAGCGTCCGAGAATGCCGCCGCGGCTCCAGTGTTTGCGCCGTTCTTTGATTATACGCCCGGCAGCAACGAACTGCGTCCGGAAGCCACCAACGCCATTGCTCGTCTGGAGGAAGCGCTGTATCAGCCGCCTGTGTTTTTACCCGAGCGACCATCCGGTTTGGCGCGGTTCCTCAAACATCCCGAAGATGTGGAGGCATGGGCGGTTGCTTATCGGAAACTGATTGAATCGCCCGAGCCGAACCATCCGCCTTGGGGGGCGTCACTCACGTTGCCGCCCCCGGGCAATCCGGCGCAAGACGTACTGACCGGTCTGGCAGCCAGCGATGCGGTGATGGCAGATGTTTGCGCGGCCGCTGCCCGTCCGCGGTCGCAGTTTCCCATCCGATTCGACCTGGGGCTTGATGCTGCAACCCCTGCACATCTTTTGATGCTCAAGGCCTTTCAACAAAATCTCAGGGTGCGTTGTGTTGCGCATCTGGCGGCGGGCGATCCGAACGCGGCTTTCGCCGATGCGACCAACGCGTTGAACGTGGCGGAATTATTACGAGATGAACCGTTGCTCATTTCACAGTTGGTGCGTATGGCTCAGAGTGCGATTGCGACAGATACCTTGTGGAACGGCTTGATTACCCATCGCTGGACCGATGCGCAATTGGCGTTTTTTCAATTCCAGCTCAGCCGCGTGGACTTTTGGTCCGGATTAATCCGCGCTCTTGAAGGAGAACGGCTGCTGGGCATCACCGGAACGGACGAGCTCATTGCGGGTCGTGGCTTTGGGAGTGAAAGCGCTACCGGCCTCCGCCGCACCGCGCTGCTTCTCCCGCTCGGGGTGCTACGCCTAAATGAAGTCGCCTTGACTGAAATGTACACTGAATGGCTGACGGCTCTTCGCAGCCTTGACTCCGCCGTGCCTCCCAACGGCTTTGCCGCTCGCCTTATGACAAATGGTGATACCGACAAACATTACCCAGGTCGCCCAAAGGCTGAGGCGTTGAGGTCCGCTCCGGCCTCTCCGTTTAATGTTCTCGCTAAAATGTTGTTTCCAGCCTTGTACAGGGCCGAAAGCGGGGTAGCGCGATTTCAGACGATGAACTATTTAGCCATCACGGTTTGCGGACTGGAACGCTACCGTCTGGCTCACGGTCGCTATCCCGAAACGCTGGATGCGCTCGTTCCGGCGTTTCTACCCAAGCCATTGCCTGATCCAATGAGCGGGCAGCCTTTTCACTATCGCCCCACCGATGATGGTTGGTTTTTGCTCTACAGCGTGGGCGAGAACGGCCGGGACGATGGCGGGACATTCCGCCGTTTGGAAGATGGACCGATCCTGGATTGGCCTTGGCCCGTGCCGGGGCGGAATGATGGCGGCCTCTTGTTTTGAATTTGTCCCACAGCCCGAGAACGCCGGTTGAAACTGAATCAATCGGGAGAGACAATTTACCCCAGCACCTGGTTGTTTCTCAAAAGGTGGGAACGCCGTGGAACGCGTGCCTCTTGTAGTGATGCGCAACCATCGAACTCTCGGCCGACAGGAAGAACCGTCAAACTCGCCGTTATTCAAGCAGTACCGGCGGCGTGGCATCTTTGTCGCAACCGTGTCCACGAACATTCCGAGCCCCGCTAGGGGCGACATCTTTGTAGCCAACGCAGGCCATCATAACCTGAGCCCCGTAGGGGCGGCATCGAATCTCCTTGCGTCGAAGCAAATGTCGAATGCCCAAGCCATCTCATAAGCGCTTTCTTCCGCAGATGGCGCCGATTTACGCCGATGCGGCGCGGGAAAAATCTGGGAAATCTGTGTCATCGGCGGATTGGATCGGGATCACTCGGCCTCCCCTGTCCGATCGGACGCGCCAGAGGACTGGCGCCGTCCAAAAGCTGGCGCTTGGGTGTCGCGCTTGGGTGAACGCATAGCGTCTTGGAGTACGACCGTCCTCGGCCGCTTTCCGCCGGAGCATTCGGTAGGGTTCGGAAGTGTCCACGTCTCGGAGGGGCGTAGCGATTGGTAGTGATGCCGGACGATGCCGCTCCTGACGGAGCTGGGAAATTGTTTGCGCCCGGTTCTACAAAGATGCCGCCCCTATCGGGGCTCAGGAAGGAGAGGTATTGGGATTTGTGGGTTTTTGAGTTTGGACTTCTTTGATCGCATCGTCTTGGGCGGGCGTGTGGGGCAGGTGCAGTTGGTGGGACGCCAACTGCCGCACCCGAGACGGGTGCGCTCCCCAAAACCACCGCCCGCAATCGGGAGCCTCGTACATCAGGAATCGCCCTTCGTATATTCCGTCGCGCTCAGTCTTCCATCCCAATTCCGTGTCACCTGCGGTTCCGATCTTCGGCTTCCATCGAAAACCACGCGCATTGAAAACTCAAACATCAGATTGAACCTTTTCTCGCTTCGCGCATTCCTCCCAGTGTAAATGCTGGCAGTGGCTGAATCCGAACAACTGCCGGTGGCCGTAGCCCGGATGGGGCAACCGGAGGCGTGGAACACTCTGTTCCAGCGTTACGAATTGCCGTTGTATGCGTACGTTTTCGAATTGGTCCGCAGCGAAGCGACGAGTTTGGACATCGTCCAGGAAACTTTCATCGCTGCCGTCCGTCACATCGGCGGACTGCGCAACGATGACCGGTTCGGAAGCTGGCTCTTTGGCATCGCGCACCAGAAATGCATCCAACATTGGCGCCAACGCGACCGCGAGCTGCCGGCCGACGACGAGCAGTTGGCGGCGTTGCCCGACGACATGGATAATCCGCGGGAGCTGCTTATTCGCGAGGAGGAAGCAGCGGAGTTCATGCAGGCATTGGCGCAACTGCCGGCGCCCCAGCGTTCGGCGTTGTTGCTGCATTTCCTTGAGGATTTTCCATTGGAAGAAATTGCGCGCATCGCCGGCGTCAGCGTCGGGACGGTTAAATCCCGGCTGCATTACGGAAAGAAAGCCTTGCGGGGAATTTTGATGGAACGAGATCGAGCATGAATCCAAGTCTTGCAACCAGAACGAAAACGCCACGGATAACAGCAGAGCCGACGGCGGAACTGCCGCGAGCGAAAATCGAACATCATGAACACGCCGCGTGAAATTTTACTCAAGCGCCATCGAACGATTAAACCGCAGCTTGAGCGCCTTCGCCACGAAGCCTTACGGGAAGTCACGGAGACCAATCGTCAAAGCGCGCCGGCAGCGCAGCTTACGCTGGTCGCCGCCCTGCGCTTGCGCTGGCGCGAGTTCCTTTGGCCGTGTCCGCAGGCTTGGGCCAGTTTGGCTGCCGTGTGGTTGCTGATTTTGACGATAAACCTGACGACGCGCGATCCCCAAGCGCGAACCATCGCGCAGGCCGCGCCCCCTTCACCGGAAGTGCGGGAATTATTGCGGCAACAAGAGCGCTTGTATGCTGAGTTGTTAGGGGCAACGCCAACGCGAGTGGCAACGCAGACAAAAGCGCCCGCGCTCTCGCCGCGCAGCCAACGTCGTGACGAAATCGCCATCGTTTAGTCTGATATTCCATGAACGAAAAACCGAAATCTGTTTGGACGCGTCCGGTGTCGGGCGGTTGGCGCATCGCCGGCTGGTTTATCATCTTGTTTACCGCTATTTTGGTCATTCTCGTGTGCCGTAACCTGATGAGGGCGGAAAGTCGTTCTTTTTCCGATTTCATCCTGCCGGCGCTGGGTTTATCCGCCGGTCTGGCGCTTTTGCTCATGGGCGTCGTCTGGTGCCTGCGATGGAGCTGTTCCTGGCGAAATTTGCGCCGCTTGCTTTTTGGCGTCGTCTGCCTCATCACCTTGATCGCGCTCTTCTACGCGGAAGAAAACTGGCGCGGCAAACGGGCTTGGAAACATTACCAACGCGCCGAAGAAGCCCGGGGCGAGAAGTTAGATTTTGCCGCTGTCGTGCCGCCGCCCGTGTCCGATGAACAGAACTTCGCCATGCAGCCCATTTGGGTCGAGCAAATCAGCGGTATCCTAGGCATGGAGAAAGCCAAACTCTGGTACGGCGAACGCCGGATTGCCGCGCTCGGCCACACCAATTTTGTCCAGCCGCTGAATCTGCCGATTGAGCTGACTGGTCGGGATCTGGTAAGCCCCAATCTACCTATCAGCGGCGACTGGCGGCTTGCGAAAAAAACAGACCTAAAGTCCTGGCAGCATTACTATTGGCAATTGGCGGAGAAAACGAATTACTTCCCCGTTGCTACGGTCCCGCAAACGCCAGCTGAAGATGTACTGCTGGCTCTAAGCCGATATGATGGGACGATTGAAGAACTGCGCCGCGCCAGTCAGCTTCCCTACGCGCGGTTTCCGATCACTTACACGAATGAAAACAAAGCGGAGATTTTGCTGCCGCATTTGGCTTCACTCAAGGGCTTGACCAGGATGTTGTGCCTGCGCGCTTCTGCCGAACTCCAGGCGGATCAGCCCGATCAGGCGCTGGCAGACCTCAAGCTGATGTTTCGCTTGAACGCCGCCGTCCAGATTGAACCGTTCCTCATTTCTCATTTGGTGAACATCGCCATGTTTGAATTTGAACTGCAGCCAATTTGGGAAGGATTGGCCGACCGTAAATGGAACGACCACCAACTGGTTGCCTTGCATGCCGAGTTGACTCGGTTCGATTTTCTGGCCGATTATCAGCAAGCCATTCGCGGGGAGCGGGCTAGTGGAGTTGATATTATTGATTCCTTACGACGGCATCCCAATCGGATCGAAGAATATTTCGAGCTTACTGACCTCGACCAAATATCAAAGAAATACCTTCTGGCTCGATTAGCTCAGATCGGTCCTTCCGGCTGGTTCGAGCAGAACAAGCTTGCGCTGTGCCGGTTCATGACGGACAAGTATTTGCCGATCGTCAATCTGAAAGACCGAACCTATTCGGTGACTCATGCCGCGAAATCCATAACGGATCTTGAGGAACTTGCCAGCCGCCGCACCCCTTACAACTGGCTCTTCCTGGAATTTGCGTCGGTATTTGCAAATCTCCCCGCCAAATTCGCTCAAGGCCAAGTGGTCGCATACAAATTCATTCAAGCCCAAGCAACTGCCGACCTCGCTCGCGTTGCCATCGCTTTGGAACGCTATCGGCTCGCGCACGAGGAATTTCCGGAAACGCTGGCCGCACTCGAACCGCAATTCATCGCCAAGTTACCGCACGACGTGATGAATGGCCAACCATTGAAATATCGCCGGACGGCGGACGGCTCATTCATCCTCTATTCGGTGGGCTGGAATGAAACCGACGGTGGCGGGGAGGTGGTATTGAGAAATAAGGTTATTCCTGTGGTGGACCAAGGCGACTGGGTCTGGCGGTATCCGACAAAGTGAGGCTTAGCGGGTGATGAGGGCAGAATAATCGAGACATCATTCTAACCGGGCCGCCTGCCAACGCTCCTCCCGGTCGGTCGCTGTCGCCACTTGACAATGGTCAATTGGCCCACCCGCCATTCTCCATCTTCCCTCCTCGTCTTACGGGTTATTGAGAATGGGGGGCACGGCCAACTGGGCTGCCAACCTTGGAGCGCCGGAGGCACGGCATCGTTGTCGTAACCTCGTCGCTAACATTCCGGTCGCCGTGAGGGGCGGCATCTGCTTTCCTTGCGTCGAAGCAAATGTTGAATGCCCAAGCCATCTCATAAGCGCTTTCTTCCGCCGATGGCGCCGATTGATGCCGATGCGGCGCTGGAAAAATCTGGGAAATCTGTGTCATCGGTGGATGGGACCGGGATCAGTCGGCCTCCCCTTTCTGACCGAACGCGCCAGAGGAGTAGCGCCGTCCAAAAGCTGGCGCTTTGACCTGCGCTTGGGTGAATGCGTAGCGTCATGGCGTGCGACCGTCCTCGACCGCTTTCCGCCGGAACATTGGGTAGCGTTCGGAAGTGTCCACGTCTCGGAGGGGCGTAGCGATTGGTTGTGATGCCGGACGATGCCGCTCCGGACGGAGCTGGGGAATTGTTTGTGTCTGTTGCTACAAAGATGGCACCACTGACGGGGCTTGAATGACTCGCAGTCGCAATCGGTGGGACGGCAACTGCTGCCCCTGAACCTGAAGTCGCCACCGGAACGGGCCAGGGATTACTGCCTCCGAGTCATTTGTTGCAACATGTCTGAAAATGTTCTCCTTGGATTGAGCCTTTGCCGCCGGCCTGGCAAAGGAGAGTTGCGTTGCCTCGAAAAACACTTTTGCATGGCGGCGCATGAAAGCGTTTCAACTTCTGGCGCACGGCATCCCCGGCACCTTTGCACTGTGCGACCTGCCCGCGCCGCAACCGGGACCGGATGAAGTCGTGGTGCGCGTCCGGGCTTGCGGTTTGAACCGACTGGATCTCTGGCTGGAGGAAGCGGGATTGCCCATGCCGCTGGCGCTCCCGCGCACGCCCGGCGGCGAGATCGCCGGGGAGGTTCTCGTCCCGGGCGCGCAGGTGCGGGGATGGCCGCCCGGCGAACGCGTCGCCGTCCAGTCCAATCTCTTTTGCGGCGACTGTGAAGCCTGTCGGGCCGGGGACGAATCGCTTTGCCGGCACAGTCAAATGCTCGGGGTGCAGCGCGACGGCGGGTTTGCGGAACAAGTGGTGGTGCCCGCCCGGGCGCTGGTGCGATTGCCGGCGGGCGTGGATTTCGAAACGTCCGCCGCGTTGACCCTGGCGGGCAGCACGGCCATGCACATGCTGACCCAGCGGACGCAGGTTCCAGCCGGCGCCTGGGTGTTGGTCATCGGCGCCGCCAGCGGGGTCGGCTCGGCCGCCATCCAAATCGCCAAACAACTCGGCGCCCGGGTGATCAGCACCGGGTCCACTGCGGCCAAGCGGGCGCTGGCGTTGACGTTGGGCGCGGAGTTTGCCGTGGATTCGACGAGCGCCCACTGGCCCGCCGAAGTTCGCCGGCTGACCGGGAAACGCGGCGCCGACTTGATTGTCGAACACGTGGGCGGCGAGGTTCTGGTGAAATGTTTTGATTGCCTGGCGCGCAACGGCACCATCGTCACCTGCGGCGCCACCGCCGGGCGCGAGGTCCCGCTGAAGCTCTGGCCGTTTTTTGTGAAACAACAACGCTTGGTGGGCAGTTACAGCCGCAGCCGGGCGGATTTGGAGGCCACCCTGGCCTGGGCGGCCGCCGGCAAACTCCGGCCGGTGCGGGATGCAGTCTTCCCGCTGGACGAGGCGGCGGCCGCCTTTGCCCGCCTGCGGTCCCGTGAAGCACTGGGCAAAGTGCTGGTGGTGCCTTGAGGCTGGGATATTGGACGGATTGTTTGGCCGCCTTTCCGAGCAAGATTCCTTCAGGCAAACGGATCGGTGAACTGGCGCGGCTTAACCCCGGTTCCGAATTGGTTTTCCCGGCCGCCAGATCAACCACAGGGCAAGCCCCAGCAGGAGCGCGTTCTCGACCAGTTTGCGGCAGATCAAGATTTCTCCGGTGCCGCAACCACAGTCAAATTTGACCGCGCAAAACGGAATGGCCAGGGATTCATGCAAGGCCCAGGCCCGCAGGAACACCACCACCGTAAAAGGCACGAGCATCCCCGTGACCACCCACGCGGCACCCCGCACCGCGATCCCGCCGAGCAACAACAGACCGCAGAAAACCTCCATCCAAGGCAGCAGCGCGGCAATGGAATTCAGAAGCACCGGGATCTGGGTCAAATCATATTCCCGCACCAGCTTGAGGAAAGCCACCGGATCCCACACCTTCACCAACCCCATATAGATAAACCAACCGCCCAGAATCAGCCGCGCCAGGACGAATCCGGCCACGGGCCAGAAACGGGAGCGGGCGGTTGCGGGCGTGGGATTGTTCATTTAGGGGGATGGAGGGTTGCGGTCGGGGCGGCCGGTTTCCATTGGCAACCCCGCACCCGTCCAAGCCTGGAATCCCTCCGCATACACCAAGATTTTTTCCGCCGGCACCCCGGCGTCGCGCAAAAGGATCGCGGCGAATTCACTGTCCTCGCATTCGCCGCCACCGCAATAGATCACAATCTGCTCGGCGCTCAAGCAGAGAGCCAGCACCGCTGGCAGGGATTGCGGTGCCCGGTACGGATCGAAGAGATGCGCTCCCGGGATGTGTCCGGCGCTGTATTGCGTCTCGTTGCGCGCATCCAAAAACACGATGCCGCCTTGCACCCGGGCCGGGTCCTGGAACAACCGGACCGCATTCGTATGCGTCACCACGTTCAATCCCTGCGCGGCCAATCGCGTGGCGGTGGGATCGCCGGTTATTTCCGAGGTTGAATCGCCGCTCTTCGGCGGGTGCGTTACAGGCGGACGCGGAAAGTAATTGCGGGTCAAGCTCAGGCCGCGGGACGACAGTGCATTCGCGGCGAGCGCAAATATGAGCGCCACCAAGCAAACCCCGATGCCCTCACGGATGCCAGCCAAGCCCGCCCTTCCCGGATTGTTCGCGTCAGAGGCCACAATTCACCGGAAGCTTGACCGGCATAACGGCGTTCTCGATGCCTTCAATCGCCGGCCTCATTGAGGGCGCTGGTCCGCATTGCTGATTGACGCGGGGCGCTGGAGCGTTTCCATCAATCATGTAATTCTCATCCCCGCGCGGGCTTCGCTTTTCAGGCCTCCTTCCTCCTGATGATGAAGCGAAGGCCGACCAGTCGCCAGTTTGCCGCCAGCAGGGGAGCGCAGCTCGGGGGGTGGGGAGCGATGCCATTTCTGGATACGCTTTAGCGCGCCCGGAGAATGGGGATTTTCACCACCGGTTGCCGGGGTTGACTGGATTGAATCAGGCATTCCGCCGCGCCGGCGGGAAATTGAAATCCGGCGGGGAACGTGGCGGTAAGCGTGTAGGCCCGGCCGGCGTCAATCTCGTCCAGGTGCAGCCGGACCCCATCCACGGTGGCCTCCGGCTGGGAGAGTTCGAAGGGCGCATTCAATTGATTGCGAATCGTTATCACTGTGGACCAATCCTGAGTCAACGGATTGGCCGGCACCATGATCTGCGGGGGAATGATCACGACATCGGGCTGCACGAACACCATGGCGGTCACCAAGATGTTGGGGGGATTGGTGAGCGACGTATTCAAGGAAATCACGCCCTGCCGGTTGGCGCCTTCCAAAGGCGGCACGACGCGCACGACCAGTTCGTATTCTCGGCCCGGCTGGTTCGTTCGCAGCTCGGCCGCAAAATGCGGATTCTGGCTTTCGGGCGGGGATAACACCAACGGCTCCTCCAAGTGGTTGATGATGCGCACGGTGGTGGTGGCGTTGGATACGGATTCACTGGTCACCTGGAGCATGGCGAATTGCGGATTCACCTCCACCGGTCGCCAGATGGTCCCCTTGATTTGCAAGGTAATCGCCGGTTGTTTCGGGTCGTTGCTCTGCACGGTGACCGTCTTGAGAATCTCCCCGTTGAAAGCCCCGCTGTTGAACTGGATGGGAATTTGGCCCGTCTGCCCCGGTTCAACCCGGCGCGAATACTCGCCCGCCGTGGTGCAACCGCAGGACGCGCGAACCGCCGTCACTTCCAGCACCGCATCACCGGCGTTGGTAAAGATAAAGTCGTGCCGGGCTACCTGTCCGCTGGCCAGGCGGCCAAAGTCAAACACCGGACTGGCAAACACCATTCGCGGACCGCCACCACTGACCGTCCCCGGCAGCGGCGGCAGCGCTGCTGGCTGGGCAAACACCACGCCCATGCCCCCGATCCCGGTTAACATTCCCCAAATGACCGATATGACTGACCATCGTTTCATAAACTCGTTCCTCATGCACCTTGCGGCACCGGTGTAATCATAAATGCGGATCGCCCCTTGTCCATCCGCCGTTTCATGGCCCGCACCCGCTTGGTTGTCCCACCCGCATCCGTCACCGGAACCCAAGGAAATCAAACTTGCCCCGCGCGGTTGCGTTGTAAAGTCAACTTTGACCACGACCCAACCGGCGGCGCTCCCGGACTGACTTGGCGGGTGATTTCCAGCCGTTCCCCGAGTACCTTCCGGTTGCGTCGGCGAGGTGGAGAAAGTATTTGGGAATGCCGTTCGCCCCGGACTTGGGTTGACGCTGGGCGGTTAATTTGAAATTGTCAGCGGCAGATGAAACTAGCGCGCGCCCGGCCAGCGGAGGGATCATCCATCTCCCGGCGTCGCCGGCGTCGCGGATGACCCATGGCTTTACAGGATCTGACACCGCAATTGCGCACGCGCCTCAGTCGCATGGAGCGCGCAGTCGGCTGGTTTGTGCTGCTGGCCGCGGCGTTGCTGGTCTTCGGTTTTGGTTACTACATTTATCATACCGCCCAGCGCAAAGGCTGGTTCCTGACGAAAGCGCCCTATTTCACACTGCTGGACCGGGCCACCGGATTGCGCGTGGGCGATCCCGTCAAACTGATGGGGTTCGAAGTGGGCCAGATCACCCGCATCACGGCGCAACCTCCGTACGAACCCTACAATGTTTATGTCGAGTTCGAGATCAAATCGCCGTTCTACGGCTATTTGTGGACGGAAGGTTCTCGCGCGCGAATTTCGGCGGCGGATCTGCTGGGAAAACGGGAACTGGAAGTGACCAAAGGCTTGGGCGGCACGCCGACTTATGTCTTTCATCCGCTCCGCCAGGTGCCGCTGGAAGAACTGCGGCAGCTCCCGTCGCCGGAGAAATGGAAACTGGCGGAGGACATTTACGAGTTGGACCAAGCCAACATTCTCGTTCACGCGCTGACGCCGTTGTCTCCGGAAGTCACGGCCCGCCTGCGGTCCGTGGGGCGCGCGGAGGTGTGGCTGCTGGATATCCGGGAGGAACGCAAGTTCATGACCGCCGTGTGGAACGATCGTGCGGGACGTTACGAACCCTACGCCGCCGATAGCTCGCCCTACTGGTTGCGCGCGGATGAAACCCCCGCCCTGACTGAGCAGTTGGAGAAATTGGTCGTGCTGGTGGAGGAAGCCCTGCCGGGGATCTTCGCGCTGACCAACCGCCTGGCCCTGGTGCTGGACAACACCGCGTTGTTGACCTCGAATTTCAATGCCGTCGCAATAGACACCCGGCCGGCGGTCAGCAATCTGGCGGCATTGAGCGCCCAACTGCGGGGGGAAGGCGCCTTGGGGGATTGGCTGCTCTCCCCAGACGTGCGCACCCAACTCGAACAGAGCCTCACCAATGCCAACACGGTGCTCACCAACGTCAATACCGTGCTCACCCACACCGATGCCAACTTGGCCGCGCTGGCGGAAAATCTCGCCCGATCCCTGGACAACCTCGCCGACATCACCAGCCATCTGAACACGCAGGTGGCGGCCAATACCAATCTGCTCACCGCCATTTCTGATGCCATCGTTCACGCGGACGACCTGATGCAAGGATTGAAGCGTCACTGGTTGTTGCGGTCCGCGTTTCGGACACGGGAAACCAACGCGCCGCCCGCGCAACCCTTGCGATCGCCCCGCGACGCCGACTGGCGTTAATTCGGCCGGCGGTGTTCCTCTGACGCCGGGCCGTTTTTGGCGCTCTCGGAATTCATCCGAATGCGCGTGTTTCACGGTAACGCTGCGCTTGCCCTGTGCTTGTTTCGAATCTGCCGGTGCCGGAAGCGAAGCCCGGGCGGTGCAAGGGCATGCAGGTGGAATTGTTTGTTACTTTATCCGCCGCTCCGAGCGGCCTCAACTTCAGCCCTCAGCATCGCCAAGGTTCGGATTTCGCCGACGGCCCATCCTGGCCCGGCAAACCATGCAGATGATCGACACTTTGGGTTGCCGCCCTCGTCGCCAGGTTCCGTCAACGTAAATGGTATCGGGAAAATCAGACACTTGCGGGACCGATGGTGACTGTGATAATTTCTGGTCCAGTTGACGCCTGCCCAGGCGCCGATTCAAACGGCAACGCCTGCCTCGCTCGGGATAAGATATTTGCCCCGGCAATGGTGAGGCCGGCGAAACGGTGTCGGGTGCGCCACAGAATGCCGTGGCGTTGAACAGGCGACAAAGCAATTGCCCGCGTGGCGGAATTGGCAGACGCGCTAGATTCAGGTTCTAGTGAGTAACATCGTACAGGTTCAAGTCCTGTCGCGGGCACCACCTCAATTCCCCAATAAAATCAGCTAGTTTGAGCGATTACACCCCCGCATAAAATGGCTTGCAGTACGCCTGCAGGACCACTTTTCTGAGCGGCGTTCTGGGAGACGTCAAATCGAAGAAAAAAGTATTCCGGGTGAGGCTGCACGGCCGCTCCTGGTCTGTTTATTCGCTAAAATGCCGGGGGAAGACGATTTTTCGGGTGATTCACCGCGTCAACGACAAGCGGAAACCCAAGACTTTCCCTTCGTTGATCAAGGCCCGGGCTGATGCCAAAAACATTCTTCTTGGGATCTACGCCAAGGAGGCTGTCAAAATCCACCTGACCGCCGATGAGAGGGCGGACTGAAAGGCGGCCCTGAACGTATTAAACCAGCGGAAATTCGGTCGAGCTTGGAAATCGTCTGCCAACATGATGCCGATCTCGCTCAAGGTTTCATTGATTTCTAAATCGGGTAACCACCCGCACGAAAAAACTTGCTGGATGCCGTCGCCGCCATGATGACCAATAATGACATTTGGCAAGTTACCGTGAGCCGTGCCCTTGGAATTGGATAAGGGTGGAGCATGTGGTCGCGTCCAAAGTGAGGTTCAAAACCGTAACGACGTACTCGGCGGCGGTGGGTTTTCGCCCGCCATTTCCAGCCTCCGCATCTCGGTGTCGCTGCGGTTCAATCATGCTTACAGTTACGACCCCGCTTCCCACCTGCGATCGGTGAGTGACGGTACGCATCGTCCACGTACGATTATCTTGACCATTCGCTCCAGGTGGGACAGATTCTCTTCGCCGCGAACGGCATGACCGAGATGACCACGACCAACGGTTACGATCGTCTGAACCGGCTCACGAACACTGCGTTGTTGGGAGGGACCGGTTCCACCCGGTCCCAATTTGATTGCCGATACAACAGTGCCAGCCAGGGTTCACACTTCTGCGCGTATGACGGGAATGGCAATGTGACCGCCTTGGTGAAAGCGGATGGCGCCGGGCTGACTGCGCAATACGAGTATGGTCCGTTTGGGGAACTCCTTCGCGCCACCGACCCGATGGTCAAGGCCAATCCCTTCCGGTTCTCCACCAAGTATCAGGATGACGAGACTGACCTGATTTACTACGGTTATCGGTATTACAACCCGAGCACGGAAAGGTGGCTAAACAGAGATCCCATTGGATATTGCGTCGGCTTGAATCGGGTTTGTTTTGTTGGCAATGAGCCTGTGGGCAGGGTGGATCTTCTGGAGAGGGAATCATGGGACACGATTTGGAGAGAGGCCGGCAAGAACGGTTGTCCAGCGTGTGAATTCAACGACGTTCAGCAGCGGTTAAAGAGCTGGGAAAGCATTCTCGACCGGCTGCGACAGGGGAAGCCACCCAGGGGTGGAAGTGGTTCGGGTGCTACTACCGTTGGTGAGACTTCCTGTCTGGTGGGGAATCCCCGTACTGTCATCAAGGAAGGTTACACGACGTGCAAAGGGTGGTGCATCGTCCGGCATGAGCAGGTGCATCGCGATCAGTGTCAGCACCATTACAGCGATTACAAATGGACCTTACAAAGAAGCAATAAGGAGGAGGTGGAGATGGAACTCCCGGCCTACGAGGCGGGTGCCAAGCGCTTCACAGCCCTCGTCAAAAAGGCGAAGAACCAAGCGGCGCGGTTCGGTGGTGATATGAAGCGTGCATGCCAGCGCAGCAAGTAGGGTGGTAACGGCTCGTGAGTTTAGCATTCATGCATTTCACCCAATCGCGCATCTGGCAGTGGGTCGCTGCCGCGGTTGTTCTGGTCGCGGTGGCTGTCGGAGTGTTGCGCAAGGTAGGTCTGCCAATGCCAGAGGTTATCCTCGCGTACACCACGGAGGGCCGTATGCAGCAGCTAGCCGGAGACTTGATTGGCTGGCAGCTCACGTTGCGTTTCGCAGACGGACGGCCCAAGGCTAAGCTTCTCTACCGAGGAACGGGTGAGAAACTCCGGCTTGTCTCTGGTAAGTACTATGATCGGAAGGGCAACCTGCGATCCAGGGTTGCTGACGGCCATGGTGTTGCACTGCTATTTCACGATAATGGCAATCTCGCGGAGCTTGTGAGTTACTTCCAAGGAACAGAATCTGAGCCGCATCTACGATGGTCTTCGGAGGGTGAGCTCGTCCAGACTCCTGTAACTGGAACAACGAACATTAACTCGTTGCGTTGACCATCAACAGACGCGCCGTGGAGGGTCGCGGAAGGCGCTTTTGCCATTCCTGCTCGACGCACACATCTATTCTGACTACCGTTCGCCTCGCTTTTTTAGCCAGAGCGGTTCAATTAAAACTGGGAAGGGATCGGTCAATAGTATCGTGCCATTGCGACGGCGGACGAACGTGGTGGTGCGGCGCAACGGCAGTCCGCTGGCCAGCGGGGTTTACGCCTACGACGCGGCCTCCCGGCTGCAAACGGTGAGCGCGGGGGCGAAGCGGGCCACGTATTCCTACGTTGCGAACTCGCCGCTGGTGGGCCAGATTGGCTTCACCCACAACGGCGCGGGGCGCATGACGACGACCAAGCAACACGATTAACTGAACCGGCTGAATGCGATTGCGTCGGGAGGGACGGGTTCCACGCCGTCCCTGATCTCCTTCGCCTACACCGACAACGCCGCCAACCAACGGACGCGGGCCATGCTGGCCGATGGTTCGTACTGGCTCTACAGCTACGATCCGCTGGGCCAAGTGACTTCGGCCAAGCGGTATTGGCATGACGACACACCAGTGGCGGGCCAACACTCCACATTTAGTTTTGATGACATTGGCAACCGGCGAACCGCCGCGCCGGGCGACGATCAGAACGGGGCCAATCTGCGCTCGGCGAGCTATGGCGCGACCCTGTTGAACCAATACACCAGCCGTGAGGTGCCGGGCTTTGTGAACGCGCTGGGCACGGCACGAACACGGCCACGGTGAGCTTGTGGAGTCAGGACAATCTCGCGCTCTACACACCGACGCCGCGTCAGGGGCGGGCAATAGCTTTTGGGTGGCACTCCGGTGTTGCGCCGGGTCAAGCCGCGCACGGCGGTGTTGTCTCGGACATTGCCTCCGGCAACATCGTCATTCTGGCAAAGCGGGAACGAGAAAGAAAATGCCCGCGGCGGCAAGGCATAAG
>MWDV01000378.1 GCA_002070715.1 Verrucomicrobia bacterium ADurb.Bin118 | reverse complement strand
ATCAACAACATCCTCATCGTGTTCCTCGTGCCGATCGTGGGCGTGCTGACGCAACGCTTCTCCGCTTACCGCATGGTGATCGTGGGCGGAATCATCTCGGCCATCTCGGTCTTTGTCATGGCGCTGCCTTTCGGCTGGTTCCAACCGCTGGCGGAGGGGATCATTGGCCGGTGGATCGGGCACGGTTATCTCGGCCTGAGCGGCACGGTGCATCCGTATTACATGATGATCACCGTCTTCGTCATCCTGATGTCTTTTGGGGAGGCGTTTTATTCGCCCCGCGTTTATGAATACGCCGCCGCCATTGCGCCCGAGGGCCAGGAAGCCTCTTACTCGGCGCTGTCTTACATCCCCTTCCTGCTGGCCAAACTGATCGTGGGCACCGTCTCGTTCCAGTTGCTGGCCGCGTATTGCCCCGAGGTGGGCGAGCGCCGCTCCGGCATGATGTGGCTGATCATCGGTCTGATTGCGGCCATCGCGCCGTTGGGTCTGCTGATTTTCCGTCGCTTCATCCGCGTGCGCGAAGCTGGCCGGAACGATTAAGCCACGGCATTCCCCTGCTCCGCGTCATCCGCCGGCGGGGAATCGCTACGGATTCACCGGCATCGTCGGATCGGGCGCGTCCGGTGCGGGTTCCGGATTGGGCCGCGGCGCCGGCGCGTCGGCCCCGGCGAGTTCATCCGCCAAGATGGTGATGGCAATGCGGCGGTTCTGGGCGCGGCCTTCGGCGGTGGCGTTGTCGGCCACGGGCCGGAACTCACCATACCCCACGGCCCCCACGCGACGCGGCTCCACTCCGCCCCGTTCCGTGAGAAACCGCACCGCGGCGGTGGCGCGGGCGGTGGATAATTCCCAGTTGCTCGGAAACCGGCCGCGCGCGCCGGGGCGAATCGGCACGTTGTCCGTGTGCCCCACCACATGCACCGGCACGTTGGGATGCTGGACCAAAATCGCCGCCACCTGACGCAGCACGGCTTCACCGTCCGGCTTCAACTGCGCCTCGCCGGAATCAAACAACACGCGATCCAGAATGTTGACCGTCAACTTGCCCTGTAACTGGGAGATCGTGACATCCCGGGATTCCAGAGCAGCGCGCATTTCGTCCTCCAAACTCTGCCGGGATTGCGCGACGGTTTCTTTTTCCTGTTCCAGTTCCCGAATGCGCGCCTGGTGTCCGGTCAGTTGCTCGCGCAACGCCTCCGCCTGAGTCTCCGCCCGGGCGACGGCGGCTTGCACCTCGGCCAAGGCCGCGCGCGCCTCGGTCGCTTCGCGGGTCTTGGTGTGGGCGACCAAAACCAGCACCGCAATGAGAAATACGGCGGTTAATCCGCTTGCGATCAGCCAAATCTGCTTGTCCATCTCCGGTGAATTTTTTCTGCCGGCAGCCTACCCGGCGTGACGCGAAACGCAACGGGAGAATGACTCTCACCGGGCGGGCGAACGGATAGCAATCCACGCTGCGCAAATCGTCCGGTGACGACGATGCTCGTTCGGCGCAATCTTGCCGCTCCCACCGGGACATTCTGCTTGGTCCGCTCCCGGAGCGCCGCTTAAGCTGCCCCGCATGAAAGGCAAAGGCATCGTTTATCTGGTCGGCGCGGGATGGGGCGACGTCGGCGGACTGACCGTGCGCGGCGCGGAACTGCTCCGGGGCGCGGACATCGTGATTTACGATGCGCAGCTCCATCCGGAGTTGTCGTGGTGGGCGCCCGATCCGACCGACCGCGAAGACCGCGTCCATGAACCGGCCACGGATTTCGAAGCAACACTGGAACGGATGATCGCCGCCGCGCGCGCCGGCCAGATGGTCGTGCGGCTTTTGAGCGATGATCCTTGCGGATTTGGTCCGGGCAGCGCGGAAGCCGAACGCCTGACGAACGCGGGCGTGCCCTTTGCCGTTGTCCCGGGAGTGCCGGCGTTGTTGGCGGCGGTTCATTCGGCGGGAATTCCCCTCACGCATCACCAGCACGGGCCGCGTCTCACCATCATCACCGAACCCGAGGCCGCCGAAGGCGCCGTGGATTGGGCGGCGGAAGCGAAGTTGCCCGGAACCAAGGTGCTCTTGATGTCCCCGGAACGCCTCGGTCCGATTGCGGACCGGCTCGTCGCGGAGGGGTTACCGCCGGAAACACCGGCGGCCCTGTTGCGCGGCGACACTCCGGGGCCTCAGTCACCCCTGGCGGTCACCCTCGCCACCGTCGGCGCGCGCATTACGGAAGCTGGTTTCTCCGGGCCGGCCATCGCGGTGATCGGGGAAGTGGTCAAATTGCGGGCCAAAACCAACCGGTCGGCGCGCCGGCCATTGGACGGACAACGCGTCGTGGTCACGCGGGCCCGCACCCAAGCCGGTCCGCTGGTGCGGCACTTACGGGATCTCGGCGCGACGGTGCTGGCGCTGCCGATCATTAAAACCGTTCCGCCGACGAACCCCGCCAACATCGTGGACGTGCTGCTGGAATTGAACGCCTACGACTGGCTCGTATTCACCAGCCCCAACGGAGTGACCGCGTTTTTTGATCTGTTCTTCAAGCGATTTCAGGATTTGCGCGACCTGGGCGGCGCGCGGCTGGCGGCGGTGGGCCCGGGCACGGCGGCGGCGTTGCGCGCCCTGCATTTGCAGGTGGACCTGATGCCGAAACAAGCGCTGGGCGCGCAGATCGCCAAGGCATTTGCCAAATTCGAGAGTGTGGAAAACCTGCGGATCTGCCTGCTGCGCGCGGAAGTGGCCAACCCCGAACTGCCGCGGGCCTTGGAAACGCTCGGCGCCATCGTGGACGACGTGGCGGTGTATCGCACCGTGGCAGAGCCGGAAATTCCGGCCGCCACGGACGCCGAGTTGCGGCAGACCGGCGCGGATTGGATCACTTTCACCAGCGCCTCGACCGTGGCGCATTTCCATGCGCGATACGATCTGCCGGCATTACTCCGGAAATTTCCGCAGTTGAAGCTGGCCACCATCGGTCCGGAAACGAGCAAAGCCCTGGCCGCGCTGGCGCTCGTCCCCACCGTGGAAGCAAAGGAACACACCGTGGAGGGCTTGGTGCAGGCGCTGCGCCAAGCCGCCGCACGCGCGTAGCCCCGCACCGGTTGTTGCGCGGTCCGCAGCGCGGCGGATTCCCTGCGTAGGCGGCGCTTGCGCCGCGGGATTTGAACATTGCCAAGTCCGGCCAGTCTGTTTACATGCGGCTCGGTGATTGAGGCCGCGATTATGGCGGGGATTTGGCAAGGCGTCGGACGCGCCCGGAGAGCCGTGGGCGGACGATTGATGCTGGCCGTGTTGCTGGGCTTGAGCCTCGCCGCGCACGCGGCCCCGCCGCCGTCCGGCGTGCATTGCGACGTTTTCCTGGGGCACGACGGTTTCGTGCGTGAGGCAGGTTGGTTTCCGCTGGTGTGCGAGTTGCGGAATGACAGCCCGTCGTTCCACGGCGTCATCGAAATCAGCGCCCGCGGCATCGGGCGCGGCCAAGCGCGCCGCGTGGAAGTGGAACTCCCCACCGGCACCCGCAAACGAATCACCATTCCGCTGTTCGGCGCCGCGAGCGGTTACAGCGCGTGGGATGTCCGGCTCCGGGATGAGCGCGGCCAGGTGCGCGCGGAACAACTGGATCTGAAACCCCGCCGCCAACTGCACTGGCAAACGCCGGTGCTGGGCGCCCTGGCCCGCACCGCCGATGGCTTGCCGCTCCCGCGTCCCGTGCTGCCGAAACGGCCCGATCTCCAACCCGCCGTCGCGCGCTGGACCTCCGACCTCTTTCCCGACAACCCGCTCGTGCTGGAGACCCTTGACGCGCTGTATTTGAATTCGGAAAAGGCCGCGGAACTGAACCCCCGCCAGGCGCGGGCGCTCCTGACGTGGCTGCGGGCCGGCGGGCATCTCATCGTGGCGGTGGAAGAAGCGGGCGCGGTCCAGGCCTGCGCGTGGTTGCATCCGGAGCTGCCCTGCACGGTGGGGGACAGGGTGATCGTCACGCGTCACACAGAATTGCATCAGTGGCTGGTGGCGCCGGTGGCACCCACAGGCGATCATCCGGCGGCCACCAATGTCTTCGCCGGGTTGCCGGCGGAGGCGGCCTTTGAAGCGGCGCCGCTGCCGGTTACCACCGCGGCCCGGAAAGACGGCGCTGTGCTTGTCCAAGCCGAAGGGCATCCCTTGTTGATCACCGCCCCCCGGGGACAGGGCCGGATCACCGTCCTCCTCTTCAGTCCCGAGCGCGAACCGGCGCGATCCTGGAACAATCTCCCGACGTTTTGGGCGAAGCTGATTGAAATTCCGCCGGTCCTTTATCGCGATCCGAATTACCAGCCGCGGAACGAATGGAGTGTGGACGGCCTGTTCGGGGCGATGATTGACAGCCGGCAAGTGCGCAAGCTGCCGATATCGTGGCTGCTGGCGTTGCTGGCGGTTTATCTCCTGGTCATTGGCCCGGGAGACCGCTGGGGGTTGACCCGGCTCCAGCGGCCCATGCTCACCTGGCTCACATTCCCCGGTTACGCCGTGTTGTTCACCCTGTTGATTTATTATCTCGGCTACAAACTGCGGGCGGGCGAAACCGAATGGAACGAATTGCACGTGGTGGACGTGCTGCCCGCTGGTGGACAGGCGGAACTGCGGGGCCGGACGTTTGTGTCCATCTATTCCCCGGTGAACACCACCTATCCGGTGACCGCCCGGCAGACGATCGCCACGTTGCGCCGGGAGTTTCGTGATCGTTGGAGCGGCGCCGAACTTGAGGAGCGCAGCGGCATTCGACAAACCGGCGACAATTTTCAAGCCCACCTGTTTGTGCCGGTGTGGACCAGCCGGCTTTATGTGAGTGATTGGTGGGAACCCGCGTCCCCGCCGCTCACCCTGCGGTTGTGCGCGTACGCGGGCGGCTGGGAAGGCACCGTGGAAAACCGGCTGGACCAAACGCTGACCGAGGCCCGCCTAGTGGTCGCCGGGGCGGTGTTTGACTTGGGCGAACTCCGCGCCGGACGGCCCACGACCTTCCAATTCACTGCGGCCCAAGGCCGGGCGCTGAAGGATTTCGTGACCGCTTTCAGCCAGGATTTTCAATTGGCCGTACAGTCCCGCCGGGCCGCCTTCGGCCGCAGCCATTGGCTGGACAATCTACCCGCGGACAGTCAAGCCGCCTCGTTCACCGCACAGCTCGCGCCCCTGACGGATCCGTCGGGGCGTAACTATATCACGCCGCCGGGGTGGGACCTGTCGCCCGTGGTGGAACGCGGCCAGGCGATCCTGCTGGCTTGGGCGGCGGAGTCCGCGCCGGTCGCGCCGTTGCATCAATTCCAACCCAAACGCATCCACCGCAACACGCTTTACCGCCTGACCGTCAACGTGAGCGAAGCGCCTTGAACCCTATGCCTCCTGATCCCCCCCACCCCATCGCTGTCCAGACCTTTGGGTTGACGCGCCATTTTGATTCGCTGACGGCGCTGGCCAACCTCGACCTGACCGTTTATCGGGGCGATCTGTTCGGGTTCATCGGCTCGAACGGCGCCGGGAAAACCACCACCTTGCGCATCCTCGCCACCTTCCTCGCCCCCAGCGCGGGCACGGCCACCATTCTGGGACATGACATCCGCCAGGCGGCTGACGCCGTGCGCCATGTCATTGGTTACATGCCCGATTTCTTCGGCGTGTACCAAGACATGGAAGTCACGGAGTATCTCGATTTTTTCGGTGCCTGCTACCGCATCCCGGCGGCGCAACGGGAGAAAACCGTGGCCGACGTGCTGGAGTTGATGGGGTTAAGCGATAAAAAAGGCGCGTTGATCGGCACCTTGAGCCGGGGGATGCAGCAACGTCTCGGCCTGGCGCGGGTGCTGATTCATGATCCGCAAGTTTTGTTGCTGGATGAACCCGCCAGCGGCTTGGACCCGCGGGCGCGCATCGAAGTGATGGCCATTCTCCACGAACTGCAGCGCCTGGGAAAAACCATCATCATCTCGTCGCACATCCTCAGCGAGTTGCAGTCGCTCTGCAACCGCGTGGGCATCATTGAAAAAGGCCGCTTGATCTACTGCGGCCCGGTGCAGGGCGCGCGGGAACAAATCAGTCCCGCCCGGGCGGTCTGGGTGCGGGTGGGTAGCGACCTGGATCAAGCGGTCACCTTGTTGCGCGCGCGCCCCGAATTCAGCGACGTCCAACCGTTGGATCACGCCATCAAAGTGACCCTGGCCGGGCCGAAGACCGATCCCAGCCTCATCGCCGAAGTGTTGGTGCAGGGACGGGTGAAGTTGGTGGAACTGCGCGAGGCGGAAGTCGGGTTGGAAGAAGTCTTCCTGCGCGTGACCAAAGGGGAAACCCAGTAACGTTGAAACCCGCACCCTGGCGGCGCGGCGCCGGGTTGGTTTTTTCAATCGCGCAATCGGGCCATATTTGTTTTGACATTCGGCGACGTCCCCTTAGATTGCCCGCACGGGTTGGGGTCGTAGCTCAGTTGGTAGAGCACCACAATGGCATTGTGGGGGTCAGGGGTTCGAATCCCCTCGGCTCCACCAAACCCGCAACGGACATTTTCCCGCGTTTGACCGGTTTCGCCTTTTGCCGCATTCTTCTCCCCGCATGGGCAATACTTTTGGCCAATTATTCCGGGTGACCACTTGGGGGGAATCCCACGGGGGCGGGGTCGGCGCGGTGGTGGACGGCTGTCCGCCGCGGCTCAAGCTCACGGAAGCGGACATTCAACCGGAATTGGATCGGCGCCGCCCCGGCCAGTCGCGCCTGGTCACGCCGCGTCAAGAAACCGACCGGGTGCAAATCGTCTCCGGCACTTTTCGCGGACGCACCTTGGGGACGCCGATTTGTCTGTGGGTCAAAAACGAAGACGCCCGACCCGAGGCCTACTCCGAGATGGCCACCAAATTTCGCCCCTCCCACGCCGACTACACTTACTTCGCCAAATACGGCATCCGCAACTGGCAGGGCGGCGGCCGCAGCAGCGCGCGGGAAACGGTGGGCCGCGTGGCCGCCGGCGCCATTGCCCGAAAGATTCTCCACGAACGGTACGGGGTGGAAATCCTCGCCTACGTGAAACAGATTCATCACCTCGCGGCCGCAATAAAACCTGAAACGGTGCGGTTAAAAAAGGTGGAGGCAAACCCGGTGCGTTGTCCGGATCCCGAGGCGGCCCGGCAAATGATCGCGCTCATTGAACGGGTGCGGCGTTCCGGCGATACCGTGGGCGGCGTGGTGGAGGCGGTGGTGCGCGGCGTGCCCGCCGGCTGGGGTTCGCCGGTCTTCGACAAACTCGAAGCGGACCTGGCCAAGGGCATGCTCAGTCTGCCGGCGGCGAAGGGATTTGAAATCGGCTCCGGCTTCGCCGGCACCGCGATGACCGGGCGGGAACACAACGATCCTTTCCGCGCCCGCGCGGGCTGGGTGTGGACCACCTCGAATCATTCCGGCGGCATCCAAGGCGGCATCTCCAACGGACAACCGATTCTTTTTCGGGTCGCCTTCAAACCGGTGGCCACCATCATGCGCCCCCAGTTGACCGTGAACGAGCAACTGCGCAACACCACGTTGACCGGGCGCGGCCGGCATGATCCGTGCGTGCTGCCCCGCGCGGTGCCGATCGTGGAAGCCATGGCGGCGCTGGTGTTGGCGGACCACGCGCTGCGCCAGCGCGCCCAGTGCGGTTGACGGGCTACGGCAGGCGCCGCAGATCAATCCGGCGCCGGTCGGCGACGCCCAGTTCGAGCAGGGCGGCGTTCTGATACAGGGCTTGGTTGCTTTGGCCCGGCGGCATGCCGGCGCGTTCGCGTTGGCGGGCCAGTTCTTCCAAGGACAACACATCCAACGCCACCGGATCGCGGCTCATCCAGATTTCATTCAGCACGGTGGAGTAATGCAGCAGGGCGCGTTGATACCCTTGATACTGACAAAGCAGCGCGTCCACGATGTTGAGGACCACGCGATCGCCCAGCTCGGGGAGCGCGTAGATTTCGGGCACCGCTTCCGCCAGCCGGGTGGCATCGTTCTCAAACCGCCAGGTGTTGTCCACGCTGCCTAAGGCCAGTCCATACAATTGGCCCGCCACCCCGGCGTGGTTGTGATTCAGCAGCGGACTGATATTGATGATTTTGGTCAGCTCGCGGGTGACGAGTTTGGAGACGAACGATTTGCGGCCCACGCC
>MWDV01000377.1 GCA_002070715.1 Verrucomicrobia bacterium ADurb.Bin118 | reverse complement strand
CCCCAGCGCCTCCAGTTCATCCATTTCTTTCAGATATTCAAACACCTTCTCCGCCTCCGCCTCGTCCACGCGGCTTAGCGCAAACCCGACGTGGACGATCACATAATCTCCCACCTGGGCTTCGGGTACGTAAGCGAGGCAGGCTTCTTTGAGGATGCCGCCAAAATTGACCTGTCCCATCCGCGTCACCGGGTCGTCGCCGGTGATCTGCTCAATTTTTCCTGGAATAGCCAGACACATGTCACCCAGTGTTTACCCGTTTTGGGCGGGGGGAGCAAATCGTTTGCGTTGGCCCGGCGCCGGCGCCATCCCGCCGGCGTCAGGCGCGGGGGCGTTTTAATCCATTTTTTTTCAGGCGCGAGAGCAGGGTGGTGGGTTTGATGCCCAGGAGTTCGGCGGCGCCGTCCGGGCCTTTGATTTTCCAACCCGCGTATTCCAGTACGGCCCGCAGGTTGTCCCGCTCGCGTTGGCGCATCTCCACTTCGGTGAGGAAAGTTACGCCGTCGGCGGGACTGGGGCCCGGCAATGGGGCGGGCGGGGCCGGCGATGCGGTGGCCGCAGTCGGCAAATCAAATTGCAACACCCCGCCGCGCGCCAGGATGACCGCGCGCTCGATGACATTGCGCAGTTCGCGCACGTTGCCGGGCCAGTCGTAGCTCTGCAGTTGCACCACGGCCGCGCGGGTCAGCCGGGGTTTCAGACAGCGCAGTTCCTTTACCGAAAGTTCGACGAAATGCCGCGCCAACAAGGGAATATCATCCCGCCGTTCACGCAACGGGGGGACCTGGATCGGGAACACGTGCAACCGGTAGTAAAGATCCTCCCGAAACCTTCCGGTCGCCGCCGCCTTTTTCAAATCGCGATTCGACGCGGCAATGATGCGCACGTCGGCCTGCTGGGTGCGGTCATCCCCCACGCGCTCGTAACGTTTTTCCTGCAACACCCGCAGTAATTTCCCCTGCATGTCCACGGGGACCTCGCCGATCTCGTCCAGAAAAAGCGTGCCCCCCTCGGCGGTTTCGAAACGTCCGGCGCGGTCCTTGATCGCCCCCGTAAACGCGCCTTTGACGTGCCCAAAAAACTCGCTTTCAAACAGGTCTTTGGGAATCGAGGCGCAGTTGACCCGTACGAGCGGGCCGTCTTTGCGCTGGCTGCGGCGATGAATTTCGTGCGCGACCATTTCCTTGCCGGTGCCGGTTTCGCCGAGCACCAACACGGAGGCGTCGGTTGGCGCGACGAGATCAATCTGGCTGATGATTTGCCGCAGGGCCGCGCTTTGGCCGATGAGATCGCCGTAGGCGCGCGCTTCCATGACTTCCTCCTGGAGATACGCATTCCGCCGCTCCAACTGGGCCTTGAGCCGCTCGATTTCCTCGAACGCCCGCGCATTGGCAATCGCCGCGCCGATGTGGTCCGCGAAAATCCGCCCCCACGGACGGCCTTCTTCCGCGGGTGTGTTGCGCACAAACCCGACGATGGCCCCGAGGATTTCGCCTTTGTAAGTAATCGGGGTGGCGCCGCACGCGCGAATTTGTTCCCGTTCCAGCCAATCAAACCCCACCAGCTCGGCCGACTGCCGCGTCAGATCGCGCAGCAGAATTTGTTCGCCCGTGGCGGCGGCTTTACCAACAAAACCCACCCCCAACGGAATCCGCGCCTGCGGATCGTCAAAACGCGGCACCTCCTCCGCCACCGCCGCCAGAGACACCCCCCGGCCCGCCACCAAGTGCAGACATCGTGTCGTATCCAGGCACTCCGCCCGCCGCGGACAAACCGCGCACCGATCGCCCGGATCGAGCAGCCAGATTTGCACACATGCCATGTAGGGCCGCTCGACCGCCAGCCGCACGAGTTTCTGCAACAGGTGCTCAAGCGAATGCTCTTGCGCCATCTCCAACAGCATCTGAAGCGCAAAATTCGGATCAAACCGGCTGTCACTGGTTGTTTCCATGCCACTCGGATGCTGCCGTAAATCGTCCGCAGCGTCGAATTCAAAACCGCCGCCAAACCGGCCGCACCGGGACACCGCGTACGTCGGAATTGCGCCGTGCGAAAAAATTATTTAGAGGTTTCGTTAGCCACCGGCGGGAGACCGCGCAAGTGTTCATCGAACCACTGGGCAAACAACTCGAAGTCGCCCACCCAGTTTGCCCATCCGTGGCCCGCGCCTTTTTTCACCACCAACCGAACGGGGACGCCCACCGCGCGCGCCGCCGCCACAAAACTTTCCGCTTGCTGGAACGGCACCAGTTTGTCCGCGTCGCCATGCAGAATGAGCGTGGGCGGCAGATTGGAGGTGATGTGATAGAGGGGGGAAATGCGGCGGCCGAACGCCATCCGCGCATCCGGGTCAGTGGGCACGGGGCCAAAAGCCGCTTTGAAGTCTTTGAGGATATTATCACCCAACGCAACGACGCCGGGTTCGCCATAATTGAGAAAATCAGTGGGCGGGTAAAAACAAGCCACCGCTTGGACGGCGCTGCTGGCGCGGTCCACCGGGTCTTTTGCGTCTGCGGCGCCGGTACCGCCCTGCGTGCTGAGGACAAGCGAAAGATGTCCACCCGCGCTCGAACCCGTGACGCCCAGTCGGTCCGGGGCTACACCATATTCCGCCGCGTGCGAGCGGATGAATCTGACCGCGCGATGCACGTCCTCCATGATTTCCGGGATCTGAAATTTCGGCTGTGACCCGTGCACTACGGCAAAGACGGTGTAGCCGCGCCGGAGAAACGCGTTGTAGGTTGCGGGCGCAATGCCTTGATGCGCGGAGAACCAGCCGCCGCTGACGATATAAACAATGCCGCATCCGTTATTCGTTCCGTTGGGGCGGAACACGTCGAGCGTCAACGCAGTGCCGAACTTGCGCCCGTAAATCACATCCTCCGTGCGCGTGTAGGACGCCAGAGCGGGATCCGCCTGCGCGCCGAGGAGGGGGAAGACCAAGACGCAAAGCAGTGCCAGAGCGCAACGTCTGTATCCATGACGGAGCTCGGTCCGGAGTACTTGCCGTTGCCAACTCAGGTTTTTCCAATGGGTTTGTGTTTTCATACGGTCTCGGTGGTTTGCCGCGTAGTTTAAGCCAAGCCCAGCGCGGTGAACAGCCGGCGTGTGTGGTTGGCTTGCTGCCAAGGGGGTGAATCAGCGCTTCGGTTCAGAGGGGAAAGGTTTGTTTATCGTCGGTGGCCGCTTGGGCGATCACGGGTGCTGGCTCCAGACTCGCCGGCGGCGACGGTGGTGCGGCTGGCTCGGTGACGGCCACGGTTTCGGTTGCAGATGCGGGGGGCGTTATTTTTTCGACCGGAGGCGGGGGCAGCGGTTCGCTGGACGGTTCTTGTTCTCCTCTTGCCGCCTCCAAGGCTGGCCGCGCGGGCGCCCGTTGCACCAACGCCAACACGGTGACGGCGGCGGCGGCGCGTTGTTCCGCCTCTTGGATGCGGGCAAATTCACCATACACGGCGTCGTTCCCCGAAGCCTCGTCCAAGGTCGGATCCGCGCCTCCCGCCGCGCGCAGCGCCCGCAAGACTTCATGGCAATTGATCGTCTCCAATGGCCGCGCCGGGGCGTAAGCCGGTTCCAGCCCGGCCACCTCCACTACCAGTTGGGCCGTCACCAGCGGATGCAACACCTGCTGCGCCAGCCGGGTGGGAATCCCCAATTCCTCGGTCAACTGACTCAACCGCGGCGGGCCGTGTCCCCGCTGGAACCACCGTCCAATTCCCGTCATCAACCGCAGCGCCACAAATTCACGCCCGCGCTGGTTGACGCTCTCGGCCTGTTTCTCCTGCAGATAAGCCCGCCGGTTTTGGAAGGTGTAGCTCACCTGCGCTCCAAACAGCAGGATCAACCAGGAAAAATAAAGCCCCAGCAAAAACACCGGTACCGCGCTGAGCGGCCCGTAAATTTGACTGGTCCGCACCACCCGCGCGGCAAACAGCACGTTGAATTGGCTGTTCAACTGCCAAAGCAACCCGCCCACCAATCCGCCCACCAAGGCCGCCTGCCAGTCCACCCGCGTGTTGGGCATCAGCAGATAAATCAACGTGAACGTCCCCACCAACAACAAAAACGGCCCCAGATACGTTCCCGCTTGAACCAGGACTCCGCCCAGAAGCGGCAGCCCCTGTTGCACCCCGGTCCGCGCCGCCTCCAGTTGGCCGCCAATGAGCAATCCCAACGCCAGCACCATCAACAACGGTCCGAGCGTGATCGCCGCCCAATACTGCACCACCCGCGCCAACCAGCTCCGCCCGCGCGCCACGCCCCAGATGTCGTTGAACGTCGTCTCGATGTTGCTCAACAGGCCCAGGGCGATGAAAATTAGAAAGACCGTGCCGGTCAACCCCAGCGCCCCGCTGTGAATGTTGCTGATGAACGCCTGAATCTGGCCGACCACCCGTTCGTGGGACCGCCATAACAACAGATCGTCCACCAGCGCCGAGGTGAGTTCCGCCCGCCGGCTTTCGCCCGCCTCCCGCAGCCCGGTGATTTGCGCCTGAATCTGGCCGACCACCCGCGCCCGCGCCTCCTGCCGCACCGCGCGATCTCCGCCGCCGATCACCTCCGGCACCATCCGATCCGCCAGCGCTTGAATTTGCCGGGTCTGTTCCTCCCCCTCGCTTTGCAGAATGCGCGGCACCATTTCCACCACCGCCCGCTGCGCCGCCGCTTTTTCCTCGCGCCCCACCGGCAGCAGATCCAGTTGCGGCGCCACTTGATCCACCAGGTTACGGATGAATTCCGCCGCGCGCAGTTCACTGCCCTTGAGCAAGCCTGTGGACACGCCCAATCCCACCGCCAACAACGGAATCAACGCGAGCAAGGTGGTGTAGGCCAGGGCCGAGGCCCGCACCGGACACCGGTTGCGCACAAACCCCCGGCCCACCAGCACCCAGAAATGCACCCAACGCTGCGGCCAACTCAGCCGTCCCTCACCCCGGAGCGCCAGCGTGCGGTCATCCATCAGGGCCGCGGCCTGCGCGCGCAGCGTCTTGAACCGGCTTGGCCGTTTCCTGTCCATTCAGCCCGCGCAGGCTAACAAAGCCCCTCCGGCAACACAAGCGCCGGGCGGTTGCGTAATGGGAAAGACTGCTCTGTAGGCCGCGTCTCCCGACGCGGCGCCCGGCAACACAAGCGCCGGACGGTTGCGTAATGGGAAAGACCGGGGACATCGTGACCCCTCGGTGGTAAAACTCAAGGTGTTGAGCGCCCAGCGCAGAAGCAAATCCTCCAACGGCAATATAGGTTATCCGAAGTTGTTCACGGTTGGGGTGGTGGGCCGCAGGATTCCTCCCGCCGCACCGGCAGTGAACAACTTCGCCGCCGCGCGAGCGGCGCGGGATTTCGGATGGCACCTCTGGATCATCTGAGCTATCCCTGAACCATTTTCCCGCCCCGGCGGGCCAGGTCTGCTAACGACCCGTCGTCGCAACGACTTTGAGCTTATCGACCGGCCCGTC
>MWDV01000376.1 GCA_002070715.1 Verrucomicrobia bacterium ADurb.Bin118 | reverse complement strand
CAGCAACGCATCGCCGCCCAATGGCCGATCGAACGGAAAATGGAGCGGACGGATTATGTCGTCTGGAACGAAGGCGAATTGACCGGGCTTACGGCGCAACTGGAACACATCCTTCGGCTCATGCCTTGCGCCAACGGAGAGGCCGCCGCTGCCGACGGCTAATCCCGATTCCATTTTCCGCGAGGTGGCGGGTACCCTGTCTATTGCCCCAGCCCCGACTGAACCAGCAGTTGCACCGGCCCGAAAAGGCCGCTCGCGCTCAACGGCGTGTCCGGGGTGAATTTGCGGATGTTGGTCCGGGTTCGTCGTTGGTCGGCGGGGAGGGAGGCGTCGCCAATAATCCGGTTGGGCCAGAAATTAATGACGCGAATCTCCAGTTCGTTTTTGCCTGGCTTGACGGCGGTGGTGATGTCCACGCGGAAAGGCGGCGCCCAGACGATGCCGCACGACCGGCCGTTCACGCGGACCTCGGCCAGTTCGCGAAGCATGCCAAGGTCCAGGTAAAGAGGTTTTGTTTGAGAAACCGGGGTCGCCGCCGGGAGGTCGAAGGATTTCACGTAGGTCGCCGCGCCGGAATAAAACTTGATGCCGGGTTCGGGATGCTCGGTCCAACTGATTAACCGATCAAATTGCGCGGTCGCCGGCCCGCCCCATTCCGGAGCAAATTTCACCGCCCAGTCGCCGGTCAGTTCGCCGAGGGACCGGAACGCCGGCTGGTTGTCGGGCGTGGTGGGGGGATGCGCCGCGGCGGGTTCCCGGAAAACAACGAACCACGAACCGTATGGCGCGAAGGTCAACGGCACGGCGGTTCGTCCGTCTACCTCCGTGTAAGCGGCGGCGAACTGATGTTCGCCGGTGACGGGATTCCACAGTTCCGGCGCCTTGCCCGTCACCCGGAAGGTGCCGGTGACGTTCTCCGTGCGGTTCGAGCGGCTGGCCACAAAATAGACCTCGGTGGCGCCGTCCCGGCGATGGATGTAATCAATGAAGGCGTCGGGGTTCTCCGCGCGGAACTCGAAATCCGGCGGCACGCCATCCGCCTGCAGGATGGCGCGGGCATTTTTGCCGCTGATCACCCGGCCCGTTCCGGGCGGCGTCGCGCCCCACAGCGTCTCTGCCAGTTTTCTCACTTCGGCATCGCATTGCGGATAATCCGTGAGCGATTGTTCCCGCACCGGCTTCGGCCCCACCACGGTGGCCCCGGCGGCAACAAGTTCCTTCACCTTCCGCAGCACCGGCAGCGAGATCACGTTGCGTTCGGGCAGCACCAGCAGGCGGTAACTCAGGCCGTCCGGCAGCACCAGACGTCCCGCCTTCACGGACAGGCGGTTGAGGATGACTTCGCTGGTGACGACATCGTAATCGTAACCCGGAAGAATTTTGGCCGGATCGCTGCTCTTGAGCTGGGCAAAGTTTGGGACATGATCGCCGTAGTAATACGCCACGTCGGCGACAAACACCCCCTGTTGCAGCATAAACTGGCAGCGATTGAGATAATCAAAGAACGGTCCGGACTCCCGCCACCACGTCACGTTGGGATTCAGGTGGGTGCCGGCAAAGTATTGCTGCCCCGGCAGACCCTCGCTGGCCGGGGAGCAGACGAACGCGTGCCAGACGAGCAGGTTCAATCCCTCGCACAACGCCTGGTCGAACGATGGTTTCAGGTTGTCCCAAAGGGTTTCCTGCCAATGCGGGCCAATGGTGGTAAAGCCTTCGGCGAGGACCAGCTTGCGGCCATAGGTGTGCGCGGCGGACGCCGGTTGTTTGACAAAAAAGCGGTTGGCGTCGCCGACCCGGTGCCGCCACGACCACGCCCAGAACTCGCTCATCGGCGCGTCGGTGTAGCCCAGGCATTGCTGGGCGTCAATCGGCACCGCATGCGGGCCACCGCTTTCCGGATGGATCAACATCCCGTGCCGGTGCGCGCCTTCCTTGAACAGCCGGTAATGGTTGTCAATCGCCAGATCCCCCATGGTGCGCCGGAAATCGTGCAGAAACCGGTTGCTCTCCTCGCGGCTGTTCACAATGCGCCCGGTGATCACCGGCAGCCACGGAAGCAGGTCGTAGCCCCGCCGCCGGCGAAACTCCTCGCGCAACGTCGGTGTCCAGTTCGCCACCTCGACCTCCCAACTGTCGGTGTGCAAATACTTCAACGTCCGGCCCGCGAGCGGCCCCGCGTCCGCAATCAGCGGCGCCACCACCGCGTTCCAGTAGCGGGTGAAGGCGCCGGCGTCGAACGGATCCAGCGCGTAACCGTCCCAGCCTTCGCTGCAGGTGGAGACGCGGCAATGATCGTTCAACGTGCAGCCCAGCCGGAGCACCCGCCACAAGCCGTCCGGGGCCGTCCAGCGCAAAATGCCGTCCGCGCCCCAATGCGCGGTTAAATCCAGGACTTCGGTCGCGCGCATGTCGGCTTCACCCGGTTGCTCGGGCCCTTCCGCGAACAGGGGACTGGAGTCCGGCGCGGAGAACGGCACCAGCGGTTTTAGCAGCGCCTTTTCCAGCCAATGCTGGAGCGGCGGATGCGTGCGGCTTTCGTCCTGCGGCCAGTGGCCGTCCGGCCCGGTCAAACGCAGTTCGGCAATCTGCACGTTGCGCGGCGTGTCGGGGAAGCGGGGGTCGTAAGCGCTCCGGCAGACGACGCGGAAATGCCGGGCGCGGACTTCCGGAAAAGAAATCCGTGCTGCGCCTTGCGGGGACAGGGAAAATTTTTGCACGGTTTGAAACCGCTCGCCGTCATCCGACGCTTGCACTTCTCCGTCCCGCGGGCCATAGCCCGGCCGCGGGGTCAACTTCAATTCGCGGGCCCGGACTGGCTGGGCGAAATTCAGTTGTATCCATTCCGGTCGTTCCGGGGAGAGGCCCTGGCCGGGGATGGTGTTGGCGGAAACCCAATAAGTGTCGGCGCTTTGATCCACGGCCTGCGCGGCGGGATGTTCTGGTTGTTGGGAGCTGACGGTGACGCCGCTCAAAAGCTGGTTCGTCGCCCGCGCGGCCGGGAGGCGGTAGGCGAGCACGAATAAATCCCGGTAGTAACCATCCCGTCCCTTGGGTTGCGGCAGCGGCTGGCTCAACTGGGTCCCGCCGGTCACCTGGGTTTCGGTCCACACCAACTTCTTGGGGGCGTCATCGGGCGTCACCATCGGCCCGCCCAAATTCCAGCCGCTCTGGATGTTGAGGCTCACTTCCAAGCCGAGCCGATCCGCCTCGTGCAAGGTATGCCGGAAGAGCGCCCGCCATGATGGCGAGAAGAAAGTGGGCCCATGCGGCGCGCGCGCGTTGCCGTCCTGGCTGGAGCCGTCGGCGTCGCAGATCAACGCGCCGCCGAAACCCTTGGCCTTCATTTCCTCGAGGTCGCGGGTGATGGCGTTGGAGGTGACATTACCGTTGAGCCACCACCAATAAGCGCGCAGCCGGGCGCCGGGCGGCGGCTGCCGCCACCCCGCCAACAACGCATCCGCCGCCAGGCTCTCCGTCGCGCAAACGCAAAGACCGGCAATGCCCACCAATGCTGGCAACCAGCGATCCGAGTAGATTTTGATATTGCCCATACGCTCTTCAATCATGGCCTGGCTTGGCCGTCAGCCACCTCAACGACCGGCAGTTTGCGCAAAATCCGCCGGCTGATCGAGCCAATAAAAATTCCCTTCCGATCCGTCTCCACCGGCAGTTGTGCTTCCGTTTCCACCTCCGCGGAAACGACGTTCCGGCGGTGTTTCTCAAGCCCGGTTTAGTGACTCCGGTGCTGCGGATAAGGCGGCATCATTCCGGGGGAAACGCCCCTTCCCGGCATTGGATCCGCCAGAAGCGCGGCGACGCATCCCCGCCGTTGGTATGGATGAATTGCATCTGCCAAGCCGCCCCCTCCCGGGTCGTTAAATCATGCCAGGTCGTCAGGTTGGTGCTGGTTTGGAGCCGATACGTCCAGCCGGGTTGCGAGTTCCACGCCAGCACCACGTGGGTCGGATACTGCCCGGCGAGATGCAATCGCGGGCGGTGGGCGAAATACGCGGCGGCATCCCATTCCAGCACCCCAACCGGCGCGGCGTTGTTGGCGGGTGCGGTGTATCCCTGGCCGTTCACGGGTTGATAAAAAACGTGCAACACATTGTCCCGTTCCCAGCGGGGGAGATCCACATTGGGCGCATCTAACTTGCCCAGGTTTTCGGTGGTGAGAGCGAATGACGTCCAGCGGCGCCGCTCGGGGTCCTGGGCGCGCGGCGGGGTATGCGAGACGGTGAGGCCATTGGGGCCTTCGTTGTGGCGATAAATCACGATCAAGCGGTCCTCCCGATCCCCCAGAATGGTGGGCCGCCCCATGGTGCCGGCCAGCGCGGTTTCCGGCACTTTGATGGCGGGCGAATCAATGGTCCGTTCCGAGATCTGCCGCACCTGCCAGCCGGGGCCCTGCGGAAAAGCCACCAGGTATTGCCGGCGATGGTTGTTTGTTCCCGCTCCCGGCGCCCACCAGTTGGCGATGACGGGCTGGCCGGCGGCATCGAGGCACATGCCGGATTGGTTCATCAGGCTGGAGCCTTCGGGGATGGTGAGGATTTTTTCCGCCCGGGTATTGGGATCGCCATTTTCGCCCAACTCGGAAATCGGGAGCGCGTACGCCGTGCCGTTCGAACGCTGCCACGTCAGTCCGGCGTCGGGGGAGCGGGCGTAGGCGTAATCGTGGTTGGTTTGATAACCGACCTCCCCCTGGGGCGAATCGGCGTTGTAACGCCAGGTCCAGATCAGGTAGAGGTTGCCGGCGTTGTCCAGACACGGCATTTGCCAATAGGCACTGTAGTTGGGGGTCCAGCCAGTGCCTTTGATGAAGGGCAGTTGAGTCGCGCCCTGGTAATGAACGTGATGCCAACTGTGCGTGGCCAGGCGGTAACGGTTGAGAAACACATCGCCGTCGCCGGAGGCGCCTTTGCGGAAAAGATACAGCAAATCGCCGTCGGGCAGCGTGATGAATTGCGGATAGGTCACCCTTTTTTCCTGGCCGGTCATGGGGCCATCCGGCCCGAAGCCAATGGGGTCGGGCCCGGTGACCGGCGCGGTGCTGCGGGCATAATGAAAGGCGTCGCCGTGCATGCCCCAGCTCAGGTGCAGATACCCTTCCCCATCCATCCCCATGGAGATGCAATCGTGGCCGTCGGTGATGTTGTTGGCGGTGAAGCGGGTGCGGAAAATTTCCCAGCGATTGGTGGTGATCGTCCGGCGCGCCACCCACAGCGTGTTGTTGAAGCTGTAGTTCGGATCGGTCTGATGCCGTCCGTAGTAGGTGATGAACTGCTGGTCCCCCGCGGTCATCAGGGAGGAGCGGATGAACGACGCGGTGTTGATGCCGCCGCCCGCGTAGGCGTATTCGCTGGTGCCGGGGTCGCCGTCCTCGACCGGGATGAACCGCACCCGCGGGCCGGGCGGATGGGAATCGGGATCGGCCGGGTTCGTGCCGGCGCGGAATTCCTGCCCGTTGGAGAAGCCGTCGCCGTCGGGGTCATCCTCCGGCCCATACACCAGCGAGCCGAAGTAAGTGATCTCCCATTCATCGGGCAACCCGTCGTTGTCCGTATCCCCCGGGTTGGACGCCGGATTGTTCGGATCCGTGCCGGCGAGATATTCCTGAAGGTTGGTGTAATCGTCGTGGTCGGGATCCTCGTCCGGACCCGCCGTCAGGGACCCGAAGTGGACGGTTTCCCACACATCCGGCAGACCGTCGGCGTCTTTGTCGGTGGGAATGGACGCCGGGTGCGCTGGGTTCGAACCGCCCAGATATTCCTGGAGGTTGGTGTAATTGTCGTGGTCGGGATCATCATCCGGTCCCAGCGCCAGCGAACCGAAATACTTCAACTCCCAGGCGTCCGGCAACCCGTCGCCATCCGTGTCGGCAAAGAACACAAACTCGTCCGGTCCGCGCGCCACGCCGCTGATGCGCACTTCATCAATCAGCCCCACCCAGTTGCCGTCGGAGCCGCCGGTGGCGCGGCCTTCGTTGCCGATGCCCCAATCCGCGCTGCCCACCGGCAGGTTGTTGGTCATCCACAGGCTGGCGAGCCGATCGGCCTGGGTCCGGCCCGGCTCCGCCCGGGTCCAGTAGAGTTTGAGGTTGTTCGCCGTGTTCGGCTGTCCGTTGTAGGTGACGGCGACATGATACCAATTGCTTTGGGCCAGGGCGTTTGGACCGCTCAAAGGCAGCGGCGTCTCCAGCGTTTGGATTTTACTTTCGATGGCGCCGATGTTGATGAATTGCAGGCGGGGAGTCGGATCATTGACCTGTTTCCAAACCACCCGGAACTGGAAGAGCCGGAGCGTTTCTTCGGCGTCGGCGGAAATGATTTGCATCGCGCGCGATTTGTCGGGCGCCACGGCAAGGTTCGTGGGGCCAAAATCCGCGCGCACCAGGGCCTCCAAGGTGAAGGCGCCGTTGGGGCCGGCACAGACGAGCAAGGCATTGTCGCCGGGGCCGTTCACGAACGGCAGGGGACCGAGATACGCGTCGCGGCCGGGGACCCCATTGGGATTGGCGGCGAGCGTCGCGTTGGGCCCGCCGTCGTACGTGCTGGCCGCCGCGCCGAAGCCCGGCAGCGCGGGGTTGCCGAGCGTGGCGCCGTTGGCAATGGCCGTCAGCGTCACGCCTCCGGCGACGGCATTGGTGCAATGATCCGCATTGGCCGGTTCATCGAGATGCCAGAGATGCAGCGTGGCGGCATCCGGTGGATAGGGCGCCATGGCCGCCAGCAGCGGCAGGGTGGAAACGAAGGTCAAGCCCAGACCGGCCAATCCCAGACGCCAACGCCGGGCCCGTTGCTTTCGCGGGGTCGTTAAATCATTTACCATGT
>MWDV01000375.1 GCA_002070715.1 Verrucomicrobia bacterium ADurb.Bin118 | reverse complement strand
GGCGGGGAGCTGGCGTTCGGGGCTGGAGCCGTCAAAGGCGGGGCCGCGCCAGTGCGGCCAATCCGCGGCGAACGCGGACGACAGAACGAGGGTAAGCAGGACGAGCCTCCAGCCCGGGACCGAAAGATAACCTGAAGCAACGCGGCGCCGCATACGCGGCACCTTACCAGCGTCCCGTCCGGGGCCAAGCGGTTTTACGGGTGAGGAATCACGTCCGGAGCTGCCGATCCCGTTGGATCACGGGGTGGGCACGATGATGTCCACGTTCTCGGGCACCACCCGCACGAGGGTAATGCCGGGCGGCGTGATCACTTCCACCCGCTTGCGCAAGCCGCGGGCGGCGGTGATGCCCATCACATCTACCGTGACGCGGATGTCGCGTCCGGTGAGTTGCTGGATCAAATGTTCCTCGCCCTGCACGGTGACGTCCACGTGCTCGGGTTGGACGGTCAACGCCAGCACATCCCGGGCGGCGGACATTTTCAGGACCGGCAGATTGGAAAACGTAAATTGCACCGGAAGAGGCGTGGGGGTGGCCGGCGGGGATTGACGGTTGGTTGTTGTTTTGTTGCGCTCGAAAATCGTCGCGGTCGGACTGGATTGAGGGACGCCGGTGATGCCGCGGCTGATGGCAAATTGCACGGTCGCCCAGATGAGCACCGCCCACGCGAGGGCGAAGAGCTTCAAGCCCAGGTCCTTGATGAAGACGTTGCGTAAAAAACCGATCATGGCCCGGGGGCGGAGGAAGTTTTACCGAGGTTCCCGCGGGTGACCACCGCCGGTCCGGGCGGCGGGGTTTCCAGAAAGCGGGCGCGCACCCAGGCGACCAGGCCGCGGGCTTTGGCGGGATGAATCAACGTGGCGGTGAGGAAGGCCCGCAATTCCTCGGTCGTCACGCCGCGCACGAGTTGTCCCTTGTAAGCGTAGGAGACGGCGCCGGTTTCCTCGGAAATCACCACCACCACCGCGTCGGTTTCCTCGGCCAATCCCAGCGCCGCCCGGTGGCGCGTGCCGAGGGATTTGTCCAGCTCCGGCGACTGGGTCAACGGAAAAATGCAGGCCGCGTGGGTGATGCGGCCCCCCTTGAGCAGCACGCCGCCATCGTGGGTGGCGTTGTTGGGAAAGAAAATGCACTCCAACATCTCCGGCGTGGCCTCGCAATCCACGCGGACGCCGGATTCGACGGCTTCGCGGAGTTGGATGGATTGCTCGATGGCCAGAAGCGCGCCGATCCGGTCTTTGGCCAGGCGTTCGACCGCTTGAATGACGACCTCGATGCTTTCGCGTTGCTCGTGGGTGGTGGCAAAGAGCGGCAGGTTGCCCAGCTCGGCGAGCATCCGCCGCAGTTCCGGTTGGAAAATGACCACCACCGCCACGGCCAGGAACGCGGAGAACGTGCCCAGCAGCCAGCGCAGCACGTGCAGGTCCAGCAGATAGGTGACCAGCACCAGGGCGAGCAGCGCCACAATGAAGCCGGTCACCACCGGCCAGCCCCGCGTGCCGCGCACAAAGCGCAGCGCACCATAAATCACCATCGTGAGGATGAAGATTTCCAGCGCGGGCCGCCACAGTCCCGGGAATTGGAAGTCGTTTACGTTCATGTTGTGAGCAGCGCTTCCGTCAAGCGCACGGCCTGCGCGGTTGCGGCGACGTCATGCGTACGCAGGAGTTGCACTCCCTGCGCCACCGCCCAACACGCTCCGGCCAGCGACCCCGGCAACCGCGCTTCCACGTCCGCCCCGGTCAACCGCCCGATGAAGGACTTGCGCGACACGCCCAACAGCAGGGGCCGCCCCTGCTTTCTAAAACTGGTCAGCCCGCGGAGCAACTGCAAATTGTGTTCCACCGTTTTGCCAAAGCCGATGCCGATGTCCAACACCACCTGCTCGGCGGCCACGCCGCAGGCTTGCAACCGCCGCAACCGATCCACAAAAAAGGCCTCCACCTCCCGCACCACGTCCGTGTACACCGGATTGAGCTGCATGGTCCGCGGCGTGCCTTGCATGTGCATGCAAATGTAACCCGCCTGCGCTTCCGCCACGAGCCGCCAAAGGGGGTTGTCCGCGCGGTTGGCGGCGACGTCGTTGACGATGCTGGCCCCGGCCTGCAGGGCCGCGCGGGCCACGGCGGGTTTCATCGTGTCAATCGAGAGGGGGACCGCAACCCGCGCCGCCAGCGTTTCAATGACCGGCAGCACGCGCCGCAATTCCTCGGATTCGGAAACCGGCGTGGCCCCGGGGCGGGTGGATTCGCCGCCAATGTCCAAGATGTCCGCCCCCTGCCGGACCAGCGCCTCACCGTGCGCGATGGCTTTTTCCGGTGTCGCATAGCGACCGCCATCCGCGAACGAATCCGGCGTCACGTTCACAATGCCCATGATCACGGTGGGCCGCGGGAACGCGAACGCAAACTGGCGGGCGCGAAACAACATGCGGGTCAGTAGGTCTTCCCGCCGGTGCCGCGCTGCATCAACTCAATTTCATATCCCTCGGGAGCGTCCAGAAACGCAAAGCCACTGCCATCCTCGCGCACGTGCGGCGGATCGGAATACTGGAGGCCGAATTTCGCCAGGTGCTGGGCAAAGGCGGCGAGGTCGTCCACCTCGAAAGCCAGGTGCGTGAGGTCGGGTTGCACCTGGACCGGGCCGCTGCCGGGAAAATGACAAATCTCGATCAGCTCTTCGCTCTCGGGCGCCTTGAGAAAGACGAGCTCCGAACCGCGCGGCGAGCGGTGCCGCCGGACTTCCTCGAGCCCGAGCACTTCGCGGTAAAATTTGACCGTCCGTTCAAGATCGTTGACCCGGTACCGGGTATGCAGAAGTTTTTTGACGCTTGCCATGGCGGCAAGATAACCCGGGGCCGGCGCGCGACAAAAGCGGAATTCCGCGTTTCGCGCATCAAACCGCTTGCCGCCGAGCGTCGCCTGGGCTACGCAAAGGGCGTGTTTCATCCGGTTCGCCGTGTAGCATGGCCATTGATGCTGCTCCTGCTGGGACTCCTGCCGGTCCGGGCGCAGGTGGATCCCGTCCGCCGGGAGTTGGTGCAATTGGGATACAACCAAACCCTGGTCGGCCACGCGCCCCTCTCCGGCTACGCCTTTTATTACCGCAATCAACCGGGGGTGATCCGTTCGAATTGGACGCTGCGCCTGGCTGTGGCGCCGGTGTATCTGGATTCGGAACTGGGCATCCGCCAGACGCTCACGCCGCATACGGACCTGGGGCTGGGACTGGCCGGCGGGGGCTTTGCCGACAGTTACAACGAAATCCGCGGCGGCAATTTCCGATCCGCAGAATCTTTCACCGGCCACGGGGGCGAAGTCTCGGCCAGTCTGTATCACTGCTTCAATCCCACCCAACGCATTCCGTTGTACGGCGTGGTGCGGGCGGCGGCGCATTATTCCTTTTACGACCGCGACCACGACACGGCGGCGGGGTTTGCGGTGCCGCACGACCAGGCGACGTGGAGCCTCCGCAGTGGATTGCGCTGGGGCGGCGGGGAACCGGTCATCTTTCCCGCGCTGGCGATGGAGCTTTCCCTGTGGCACGAATGGCAACATCGCACCGAACCCGGGCGCTACGGTTTCCAAGGCGACCGCGCACTGGAGACGGACACCCATTTGTTTTGGGGCCGCGCCCTGCTGGCCTACACCTTGCCGGAATGCGGCCATTATTTTTCCCTGAGCCTGACCGCCGGGGGTAGCGCGTCTGCGGACCGGCTGAATGCCTACCGGTTGGGCGCCATTCTGCCGCTGGTTTCCGAGTTTGCGTTGACGCTTCCGGGTTACTATTACCAGGAAATCAGCGCGGACCGATTTGTCCTGATGTCCGCTGCCTACCTGTTTCCCCTGGACCACAAACAGCGGTGGCATCTGGCGGTCATGGGCGCCGTCGCGGCGGTGGACTACCTGCCGGGACTGGAGCAGGCCGGCCATTGGCATCGCGGCGTGGGGGGCGGCCTGTTTTATCGCGCGCAACCCTGGCAGGTGATGGTGGGCTACGGTTATGGCGTGGATGCCATCCGGTCGCATGGCCGCGGCGCGCATTCCGTGGGGGTGTTGGTGCAGATTGATCTGGATAAAACCCTGGAGGCCCTGCTGGGCCCGCCGAGTCCCTTCCGCTCGCGCGGATTATTCCGTCTGTTTCGCGGTTGGTAAACGGCGGCGCGCGGGTGCGGCGTTGCTTCGGGGCGTGATTTTCCCGCGAGTTAGCTTGAATGCCCGGGTTGGTTTCCGGCAGAGTCCCCCGGTGGATTGGTGGCCATGAATCCAAGTACGGTTGAAATTCTGGCGTCGGTGTTGTTTGGCGCCGCGGTGTTGCACACGTTTTGTGTGAAACAGTTTGCGTACGCGGCACATCGCGTGCCACCCGGTTCGGTGCTGGCGCATTTGTTGCATTTTCTGTCGGAAACGGAGGTGGTCTTTGGCTTGTGGGCGGCGGCGCTGTTTCTGGCGATTGCCGTGGCCAGTTGCTCGGTGGGAGCGGCGGTGCAGTATCTTGACGGCCTCAACTTCAACGAACCGAAATTCGTTTTTGTCATCATGGTCGTGGCGGCCACACGACCGGTGGTGCGGCTGGCCGAGTGGTTGATTGCGTTGCTGGCCAAAGTGCTGCCCGGACGGGAGGGTTTCTCGTTTTATCTGGCGGCGTTGACGCTCGGACCTCTGCTGGGATCCTTCATCACGGAACCGGCCGCCATGACGCTGCTGGCACTGGTGCTCAAACGGCGGTATTTCGACCAGCCCATCAGCCGGCCGCTGGCGTACGCGACCGTCGGGCTGTTGTTTGTGAACGTTTCGATTGGCGGCACACTCACCCATTTTGCGGCGCCGCCGGTTTTGATGGTCGCCGCCAAATGGGATTGGAACACCGCCTACATGTTCACCCATTTCGGCTGGCGCGCGGCCACTTCCTGCATCGTTTCGACCACCGTCGTGGCGCTGGTGTTTCGCAAGGAACTGCGGCGGCTGGCGCCGGTGGCGGATGCGCAGGCGCGCGTCCCGCTCTGGCTCACGGCGGTTCATCTGATCACCCTCGCGCTGGTGGTGGTGTTTGCGCATCATCCGGATCTGTTGTTTGGCATCTTTGTGCTTTTCCTGGGGTTTGTGACCGCCACGCAACGCCAGCAGGAACCGCTCAAATTGCGCGAAGGCCTGCTGGTTGGGTTTTTCCTCGCGGGCCTGGTCATGCTGGGGTCGCTCCAGGCTTACTGGCTCAAACCCCTGATCCAAAGCCTGAGCGGGAACGCATTGTATTTCGGGACCACCGGGTTGACCGCCATCACCGATAACGCGGCGCTGACCTATCTGGGCTCCATGGTGGAGGGCATCTCCGCTGAACTGAAATACGCCTTGGTGGCGGGCGCGGTGAGCGGCGGTGGACTGACGGTGATCGCCAACGCCCCGAACCCGGCCGGCGTCGGCATTTTACGCGACGCCCGGGTGTTCGGCACCGGCGGGGTCAGTCCGCTGGGTTTGTTTTTGGGAGCGCTGTTTCCCACCGTGATGGCTGTCGTCTGTTTCTGGCTGTTGCCTTGAGCCGGCCAGCCCGGATTTTCCGGCCTCCACCCGCGCATTTATTGCTTGCCGACGTGGGAGGACGGGGTTATGGGTATTCCCAATTCAACCAAGTTGAATACGCTTTCCGCCCCCGGGTAAGAGGTTGGGAAAGCTTCAGAGCAAAACACAAACAACACTCAGACACACTATGAAACCATACCTAATTCTTCCTGTGCTCCGGTTCGGCGTCCGACTGGGGGCTGTCAGTGTCGTGGCGGCGGTTCTTTGGAGTCAGGCGGTTTGGGGACAAACCATTCCCAATCCCAGTTTCGAGGCGGATACGTTTACGGTTTTCCCCGGTTACATCAGAGACAACGGGCCCATTACCGGGTGGACCGGCACCCCCCCGGAACGCGTGGGGCTGAATCCCGGAGGGGGCACCCCCTTTGCCAACAACGGCACCATTCCCGATGGCGACAACGTGGCGTTCATCCAATCCAACGCCTCCGATCCCAGCACCCTCTCCACGTTGAGCACGACCATCAGCGGCTTGGTGCCGGGGACCACTTACAAAGTCACTTTTCGCGCGAACGTGCGGGGCAACCGGACCCCTCCCAACCAGCCCCACGCCAAAGTGTACATAGACAATATGTCCGTCATGTTGCCCGGGGCCCCCGGGATGCCGCCGGATGGGTTTACGGTCGCCGAAGTCGGGGGGACGGCGCCGTATTGGTATGCGGCCTTTGAATTTACCGCCACGGCGGAGTCCCAGACGCTCTCGATTGTGAATGATGTCACCGGCGACCAGACCTTGTTGGTGGATGATTTCCGTATTGCCCCGAGCAGCGGCCGTTGGACGGTGGAGCAATGGGTCACCGACGAGGATTCCGGAGTGGACCCCAGTTATTTCTACACCCACGCTTACAACCTCGGCAGCGGGGCCAATCTGACGATCAACAATGTCAATTTCACCGGGGTCGCCGGGGCCGCCCCCGCGGTGCCCGGGAAATTCTCGACGACGTATTTCGCGAAAAACCCGGTCAGTGACCCGGGCGCTTTGGTTTTCGGCAACAGCGCGACGATGGCCGCGCAATTCGTTTACGGCGGCGACGTGCCCGCGGGTTCTCCCCAAAGCATCACTCTCGAGGGGCTCACCCCCGGAACCGAATATGTGATGACCGTTTTCTCCGTGGCATGGGAAAATCCGTCCGAAGAGAGTCGGTGGGCAACATTGAGCGTGGGCGATGACTATCTGACCGTGAACCAGGACCAATTCGGCAACCACGCGGGCCTCCGTTTTTCGTATCGTTACACGGCGGATGCCAGCGGAACGGTGACAATGCAGTTCGCGCCCTTCATTCCGAAGAATACGAGCATCCATGTGTACGGTTTCGCGAATCGGGAGGCGGAGTCGCGGTTTGTGGGACCGGAGATTGTCGTCGAGCCACGCGATTTTACGGTTTCGCCGGGGGTACCGGTCACGTTTGCCGTCAACGCCTCGGGGATTCCGTTGCCCAGTTATCAATGGCGTTTTAACGGCCAGGATCTGCCGGGCGAGGTCAACGCCACCTGCACCCTGCCCGCGGCCAGCGCCGCCGATGCGGGGCTGTATGATGTCGTTGTGGCCAACCTTGTCGGGGCGGTGACGAGCCGGGTGGCCCGCCTGACGGTGGGAAACATCAACATCGCCAACGCCAGTTTTGAGGACGATGACTTCTGGGTCTGGCCGGGTTATTCCTCGGACAATGGGGCGATCACTGGCTGGAACGCCGAGGGCAACCACGGGTTGAATCCGGTCAGAGGCGAACCCCCGTCCAACGCCAGCCCCTTCGCCGACAACGGTCTCATTCCTCACGGCGAACAGGTGGCGTTTATGCAAGGGGCCGGCGCGTTGAGTCAATCACTGACGGGCTTTACGGTCGGCGGCGAGTATTACCTGCATTACCATGAAAACGCCCGTTCCCATGTCACGGTGCCCGGGGTGGCGGTTAAGATTGGGGATGCCGTGATTGTGCCCGAGCGATTGGTACCGCCTGTGGGAGGTAGTCGGCCGTATTACGAAATCTTCAGCGCCATGTTTGTGGCGCCGGCCGCCAATCTGGATCTGGCCTTTATCAAGAGCAATCCTCAGGGCGGGGATTCAACGGCTTTGATAGACAACGTGGCCATTATTGCGGTGCCGCCGGGGACGCCACCGATGGTGGGGATGCCGCCGCAACCCAGTCGGGCGGCCGTGGGGCAGTCGGCCAGTTTCAGCGCCGTCGCCCAAGGCAGTTCGCCCTTGCATTATCAATGGTGCTTCAACGGGCAACCCTTGCCGGGAGCGACGGATACCTCGCTCTTGTTGCCGATGGTCAGCCTGACGGACGAAGGTGATTACACGCTGGTGGTCACCAACAGCGCGGGAGCTGCCACCAGCAGCCCGGCGCCGTTGTTCCTGCTCGAACCGATCGCCTTGCTGCGCAACACCGGGATCGGCAGCGACGGCCTGCCCCAAGCCAATGGCGCGATCAGTCCGTTCTGGACCTTGATGGAAAATCCCGACTCGGAGGCCAGTACGGTCTGGGTGGCGAATGACAATGTATTCCCCATCTCGACGGGCGATTGGATGGCCTCCACTGCGGATTCCAAGTGGGTTTCCCCCCGGGCGGCGGCGGGCGACGCCAACATCGCCGGCGGTACTTACCGGTATCGGATTACCTTCGATCTGGCGGGCCGGGATCCGGACACGGTGCTGATTGAAGGCCGCTGGGCGACCGATGATAACGGCGCGGCGGTGCTGGTGAATGGCGAGCCGGTGAGCGTGTCGCTCAGCTCCGGGTTCAAAGACTGGACGAAATTTGTGATCACGAGCGAAACCGCCACGTTCCAAACGGGGGACAACACGTTGGATTTCGTCGTCAGAAATCAGGCGGCGGGCCCGACGGGTCTGCGGGTGGAATTCACGGCGACTTCCGCGCGCACCCTCGGCGAAGTGCCCCCCGTGATCGTCATCCAGCCGGAAGGCAAGGTGGCCGTGGAAGGGGATACGGTGACGCTGGCGGTCAGTGCCACGGGGACGTTGCCAATCAGTTATCAATGGCAGAAGGATGCGGTGGATCTCTCGGGGAAGACCAATGCCACCCTGGTCCTGGCCGATGTCACCGAGGAAACCTCGGGTCGTTACCGGGTGCGGGTTTCCAATCCGTGGGGCTCGGTCGTCAGTGACGACGCGTTGGTCCAAGTGGCTTATCGGCCGCTCCCGGGCTTTTTTGGCACCGGTGTGGATCATGACGGGGCGTTGCTGGGCGATGGCGACACGGATCCGCATTATATCCTCGCGGAAAGCGCGGACGCGAACTTCCCGGGCCCCGAGGCGGTGTGCGTTACCAACGTCTGGCCGATTGGAGACGCCTGGATGCCCAATGGGCCGCGTTCCCGCTGGATTGCGCCCTCGGCCAATCAACGGCAGGACGTGGATCCGTCGGCGGGAAATCTGCCGGGCCAGTACACGTATCAGACGACGTTTGATCTGACTGGTTACGATCCGGATAAAATCCGTGTCGTTCTTGGCATCGCGGTGGACAACGAGGTTGCCGACGTCCTGCTCAACGGGGTGAGCACCGGCAT
>MWDV01000374.1 GCA_002070715.1 Verrucomicrobia bacterium ADurb.Bin118 | reverse complement strand
CAATCTCCAACCACTGGATTGTTCCGTAACGGGTGGTCAGGTTGAGAGGCGCGCCCAGCGCATTGGTCACGGGCGCCCAATCCACGAGGTTCCCGGACCACAACGGATGCGCCACCAGCCCGGGTTGCGCCGTCCAATACAATCGCAATCGGGGCCCGCCCGCTTCCCCTGACGCCGGATGATACTCGGACAACTTAAGGATGGGCCGGCGGCAAAACGAGGGTTGTCCGTGGTCGTCAGTGACCGTCAGTTGCAGGTTGTCGTAATCCACCGGGCCCTCGTGCGCGGCGACATCGAATACAAGATACCGCGCGGTGGTGGAGGCGTTGAAACGAAACGAGCCGGTGTCCAGCAAAACCCCGTTGGCCCAGATTTCGTAGGCCGAGCCGTAATCGGTGACGTTGCCATTGTAATCCACAATCCGCGCCCGCAAAGTGATCGGCGTGCCAATGGCCAGGCCTTGGGTCAGCCGGACGTTGAGATCGCCACCGCCGGCGTGGGAGGCCGCGTTCACGCGCTTGAACACCCCCAGTCCACCGCTGCCGTCCGTCCCGATTTGCAGGCACAAATCCGCGCCGCCCACGGGAACGTCGCTGGTGTCCGAGAGCCCCAGGGACATGCGCTGCGCGTAATTGCGACCCACGACACTGATGTTCATCTGCACGGTCAACTCATAGGTGCGCCCGGCCAGATAGCCGCCCAGATTCAAGGGCGTGATGCCATCGGGCGACAATTCAAAGCGACCATTGCCGTTGCGCGGCGCCATGGTGAGCCGGTTGTTCACAATGCTGAAGTCCGCAGCCTGCCGCGGCGAGGTGCCGCCGGTGCTGCCCAGCCGGTATCGTTGCACCACGGGCGCCGCCGCGCCCGTCAGCCGGTCGGCGAGTTGATAGTTGACCCCCGCGTTCAAGGCGAACCCGCTGCTGGGCGAATTACCGCCGGTCACTTCGAAGGAATCGGCCAGCACCAGTCCGGGCGCATTGGTCGGCCCGCAAGGCACGCGTTCACCGACATTGCCCAGAATGATTTCGTCATACCACGCCATTAACTGCGATTCCAGATTGGTGATAACGCTGGCATAAACCGGATTGTTGATCTGGTTGTTTGCCTCCGCGTGATCCCCCGGCAGCAGATAAAACTCCCGGCGCGTGCCATCGGGGTTTCGCATCATTTTGTACTGACCATCGCGAACTGCGAGTTTGGGCGAAGCGGGAGACAATCCGGACACCGTGCCGTATTCCCAGAACACCGGGCGGGTGCGGGCCCGCAGCGTCCCGCGAAACACATCGCTCATGTCCTCGCCAGCGAACGGGGCGTTGGGTAGCGGAATCCCGGCCAGCGCGCACCAGGTCGGCAACAGGTCCAGGGTGGTGATGATGGTGTTGGAGTTGACCACCCCGGTCGGCACCGTGCCCGGCCAGCGAATGATGAAGGGTTCGCGAATGCCGCCTTCATAAAGGTTGCCCTTGCCGGTGCGCAATCCGCCGTTCCGCTGAAGCAGCGTGTTCAGGGCGTCGTTGGGCGCTCCGTTATCGCCAATCGCCAGGATCAAGGTATCCTGGCTGACTCCCAAGGCGTCAATGCCCTGCACCAACCGCCCGATTTGTTTGTCCAAATTGTGGAGTTCGCCCAAAAACAATTTACCGGTGGGATCACTGGTGATGTGGTCGAAATCATTTTCCTGGCCGGGAGGCACGTTATACGGCGAATGCGTGTCGTTGTAGGGCACGTGGACATAAAAAGGCCGGCCCGCGGCCACCGCATTGGTGATAAAGGCCAGCGCGGCGTCCGTATGCCGGGGGGCGGCTTGATACCAGTAAACGTATTCAAACGTGCCGACGGTCGCGTCCTCGTTTTGTTGCGACAGACCGTATTTGCCGCCGTTGTCATTCCAATAGAGCAATCGGTCCCCGTTACCCTCGAAAGCGACCAGCGATTGATCGAAGCCATAGGCCTGCGGCGGCGGGGCGTCATTCACATCCCGTCCGTTGCCCATGTGCCATTTGCCGAACTGGCCGGTCAGATACCCGGCTTGTTGGAACAACCGGGGCGCGGTGACCGTGTCCGGCTGCAACCAGTCCACCATGTTGCGCGTGGCATTGCTGGTTTTATCGTTCAAAAAACTGTGAATGGCGTAACGGGCCGGATGAATGCCGGTCAGCACCCCCGTACGCGAAGGCGAGCAAATGGGTGACGCGACGTATCCTTGGGTGAAGCGCATTCCCTCCGCCGCCAACTGATCCAGGTGCGGTGTAATGACCTGGCCTTGTTTGTTGGTGACGGGACTCCCGTAGCAGGAAAGATCGCCCCAACCAATATCGTCAATGAAGATGAAGACAATGTTCGGCCGGGAAATCTCGTTGGCCGCCGTTATCGAGGCGCCCAACAAAATCCCTCCGAACAGGATCGCGCCAAAGGTTTTCCAGACTTGCATCGTGTCGTCTTTCAGAGGCCGGCGAAAACAGCACTCATTCCTTCACGCGGCCAACTGAAAGCACTTCACTCTTGCGCCGGGGAAAAACCGTCAGTCCCCCCTTGCTTCCCGCCCACGCGCGGCGACTTCCGTCGGAAACCGCTCTCGGCGTCGGACACTGAGTCTTAACGATGTCGCGACCGGCGACCCAGCAGCATTCCCAAGCCGCCCAACAGACCCAACGCCAAAGTGGAGGGTTCGGGAATCATCGTGACGGAGAAATTATCGTACGTGAATCTTCCGGTGCCGGTGAGCGGGGCTTGATCCCAAATGAAATACCGCTCGCTCCCGTCCAAGCGCCAGCCGTTGACCAAGGCCGGGTCGGTGCTGGAATCGTAAAGCCAGGTGTTGCCGCCATCCAAAGAGACTTGGACCTGGGAACTGAAGGTGGTCGTTTCCGCCCCCGCATCGGTGATCCGGATGAGAAAATCCACTTCGGTATTCCGCGTCCCCGGGGCCATATCCACAATGAGATCATTGATGTCGCCCGCCAAACCGGAAGAGCCCGTGTCAATGCGTTTTTGGATCCGGTAATAGTCGGCCGATGCGGTGGGGCGCCACAGTTGCAGACAAAAATCCTGGTTGTCCACCGTGGTATCCTCCGTGCCCAGCCCAAAGGAAAACCGGGCGATGCCGGACGCGTAATTGGCCATGCTGATGGTGATGTCATAAACGACCGGATTGGCCGGCGTGGCACTGCCAATACCCAGTGCGCTGGAAAAATCATACGGCGTAACACCGTCCGCCGAGAGGACAAAACGTCCGGAACCGGCGGCGTTGGCCACTTCCAGTTTGTTTCCCGTCACACTGAACGCGGTGGCCGCCTTGCCGGTGCCCGTTTGGATGTAGCGCAAATTATCGGCCGCACTGCCGGTAAGCCGGGTGACCGGCGGATTGATGCCGGAATTAACGCCGGTGTCCAAGTCAAAGCCCGTGCCATTGCCGGTGACGTTGTAATCGTCAGCAATAATCACGACTTGGGCGGAGGCGACCGTAACGGCCAGCAACAGCAACAGTGAAGCAATAGCGGTTCTTTTCATGACTTTATGGGCCTACTTTTTGCGCCAATTCGCAGTTGGGTCAAGTTAAAAAAACGGAAAAATTTGGGGAAGGCCGGGGAGATCGTGAGCCTGGTAGCGGGGCATCTTTTTTCCGCCAACGAGGTTAATAATCGTAAAGCCCGGCGTCGCGGGTGTAACCGCCGCCCCCTCCCCCGCCGCCTGCGTCCTCGGGGCCGCCCATGAAATCGCCCAGCACATCGCCCATTTCCTCCTCAATTTTCTCCGGATCTTCGCCGGCTTCGAGGCGCTTAATGGCCACGTCCAGTTCCTTGGGCACGCTCCCGGAGGGCATCAGGTCTTTCATTTTGCGCATCAAATGCGCCATG
>MWDV01000373.1 GCA_002070715.1 Verrucomicrobia bacterium ADurb.Bin118 | reverse complement strand
CAGGCGCAGGTCGGGCCGGGTTTGTTCCTGCAAATCCAGCGCCCGGGCCAGCGTGATATCCCCGTAGAGATGCCGTTCGTGAAACTCGTCGAAGATCAACGCCGTCACACCGCCGAGTTGCGGATCGTCAATCAATTGCCGGAGCAACACCCCCTCGGTGACGTAGCGAATCCGCGTCGCCGGGCCGCTGACATTTTCAAACCGGATCGTGTAGCCGACCTCGCGCCCGAGCGGGACGCCCAGCTCCGCCGCCACCCGCGCGGCCAGCAGCCGGGCGGCCAGCCGCCGCGGCTGGAGGATGATCACCTGGCCCGCGCCCAGCAAACCATGCCGGAGGAGCATCTGCGGGACTTGGGTGGATTTGCCCGAACCGGTGGGGGCGGACACGATGAGCCGCCGCTTCGCTTGCAGCGCCGCGATCAGATCCCGCTCAATCTCGTAAATGGGCAAACGCTCGGCCATGTCGCTTCATCGTAACGGGCCGGGAAACGCGCTGGCGAAAGAATAATTTGTCCACGGCTCCCGCCGCGGACGGGCCGGGCCTTGCCCGGAAAGCCGCGGCTGGTTCACGCCATCGGCCAGCCCGGTTCGATGTCGGCGTCGTAATCCGTCGCGGGGTGTCCGGCGCGCAGCTTGCGTTCGGCCAGAATGCCGATCATCGCGGCGTTGTCGGTGCAAAGCGCGCGCTCGGCGAGCCGCAGCGTCAGTCCCGCCCGCGCACAAGCCGCGGCCAGGTCGCGGCGCAACGCGCGATTACAGGTGACACCCCCCGACGCCGTCACGCACCGCACGCCGATCCGCCGTGCCGCACGGAGGGTTTTGCCGACGAGCACGTCCACAATCGCCGCCTGCACACTGGCGCACAGGTCGCGGCGTTGCGCCGGGTCCTGCGGCACCTGCGGATGATCGCGCAGGAAGTAACGCACGGCGGTCTTCAACCCGCTAAAGCTGAAATCATCATTCGGCTCGTGCAGCAGAGGCCGCGGAAACGCAAACGCCGCGGGATTGCCCGCCTCCGCCAGGCGGTCCATATCCGGTCCAGCGGGATACGGCAGCCCCAGCAATTTGCCGGTCTTGTCAAAACATTCGCCCGCCGCGTCATCGAGCGTCGAGCCGAGCACCCGATGCTTGAGCTCCGCTTCCACGTGGACCAGCAGCGTGTGACCGCCGCTGACAATGAGCGAGACGTTTGGTTCGAAGGCCGCAAAATCGGCAACCGGCGGATTCCCCCGAATCCACGGCGAATACAAGTGCGCCTCGTGATGATGAATCCCGATGAACGGTTTACGCAGCGCGAACGCCAGGCCCTGCGCCGCCTTGAGCCCGACCATTAACGCGTTGGGCAGTCCGGGCCCGCGGGTGGCCGCCACCGCGTCCAACGCCGCCGCGGAAATCCCGGCCTCGCGCAATGCCGTCCGCGCCAAGGGCGGCAGGTTTTGGAGGTGCGCCCGTGCGGCCAGTTCCGGCACTACACCGCCGTATTCGGCGTGCAGCGCAATTTGTGACGACACCACGTTGGCGCGCACGCATCCCGCCTGCACGACGGCCACGCTGGTTTCATCGCAGGAGGTTTCGATGGCGAGAAGCGTCATGGGGCGGGGCACAGGAAAATCCGTAAGTGCGTTAATGCCGGCGGGTGGATTCCAGCGCGGGGCTGGGACGGGAAAGATTCGGGATTGTGCGGAACGGCAACATTGCGGCAAACGCCCGGAAGCGGGCGGGCAATTTTACGAACCCCCATGCGCGCTGGCCCCTCACCGCACGAGCGACTTCGCTTCTTTGGCCGCCAGACGCGCGGGCCCGCCCGATTCGAATCCCGCCGGCGCGCGTTGGGTGAAAAGGTTGATGCCTTTCAGCAGGTCCGTGGCGCGGTCCAGTTGCGGGTCGCGCGCCTGGCGGACGCGTTCGCGTTCGTTTTCGGCGAGACTCTCCACCCCGCCCGGCGTGCGTTTGAGCTGGAGATCGCGTTCCTCGTCGTCCGTGAGCGTCACGTTGATATCCGGCACGATGCCGCGCTCGTGAATGACCTTGTGGCTGGGGGTGTAGTATTTGGCCGTGGTCAGGCGCAAGGCGGCGCCGTCCGCCAACGGAATGACACTTTGCACCGAACCTTTGCCGAAGGTTTGTTCGCCCAGAATGATGGCGCGTTTCAAATCCTGGAGACATCCGGCCACGATTTCCGAGGCGCTGGCGCTGCCGAGATTGACCAGCACTACCATCGGCATGCCGTCGAGCTGGTCGCCGCGGCCCCGGGCGCGGTGGGTCCGGCTTTGCGCCCGGCTGCGGCCTTCGGTGGAAACCACCAACTGGCCCCGCGGCAAAAACTTCTGGCAGACATCCACCGCTTGTTCCAGCAACCCGCCAGGATTCCAGCGCAGATCCAGAATCAACGCCCGCATGCCCTGGGCCTTCAGTTTCCGCAACGCGGCGTCGAGATCGCCGCTGGTTTTATCGCCAAACTGCGTGAGTCGCACGTAACCGATTTTATCCTCGCCCAACGGAAATTCCCGCCGGTTGTTGATGTCCTTGACCATGTCCACGTTGATCAAGGCGCGCTTCAAGGTGTAATCCCGGGTCACGTCGCTCGCGGGCCGAAAGATGGTGACGGTCACTTCCGTCCCCGGTTCGCCGCGCAACAATTTCACGGCGTCCGGCGTGCCCATGCGCTCGGTGCTTTTGCCGTTGATTTTGACAATGCGGTCGCCGGAAAGAATCCCGGCCTGAAACCCCGGCGAATCTTCCATCGGCGCGACGACGGTCAACGCCCCGTCCCGGGTCGTCACGACCAGGCCCAGGCCGCCAAACATGCCCTGGGTGTCGTCCTGCAATTCCTTGAACCGGTCCGCCTCCAGAAATTCGCTGTGCGGATCGTCCAAGGAGTCCACCAGCCCCTTGAGCGCGCCGTAAATCAGGCCGCGATAGGTCAGGTTCGTGCCGTCCACGTAATCCTTGCGGACGATTTCAACCACCTGGGAAAAAAGTTCGAGGTTGGGATACGCGCGGTCCCGGGACGAATCCTGGACGGCTTCCTGGTAAGCCCGGGCGCCCACCCAAAGGTTGGCCGCCAAAGCCAAGGCCACCGCGCCGAAGAGCAACCGCTTGCGCATTATCGAATCCATGTCGTTGGCGGCAACTTAAAGAACGGCCGCCGGCTTGGCAACCTTACGCCCCGCCTTGCCGCAGCACCTGCTCCACGTAGGGCAAATCCTCCGGGCGCGTGACTTTGGGATTGGCCCCGGGCACGGCCACCAGCCGCACGGGTTGCCCGATCAATTCGCAGGCGGCGGTGTCATCGGTCACGCGCAACCCGCGCCGGCGGACCTCCGCCAGACCCCGCCGGATCACGTCCACCTGAAACGTCTGCGGCGTTTGCACCGCCCACAACCGGCGGCGATCCAGCGTGCCATCAATCAACCGACCATCGGCGGATTCCTTGATGGTATCCGTCACCGGTTGCGCGGCCACGGCGGCGCCGGTTTCGCGCGCGGCGGCAATGGTGGCGCGGATGAGCGCCGCGCGCGTGCAAGGCCGGGCCGCATCCTGGATGGCCACAATCTGCGTTTGGGGTGAAAGCGCTTCCAATCCGTGCCAGACCGAATCCTGCCGTTCCGCGCCGCCCGCCACGAGGCGGAAGGGTTTGTGAAAACCATAACGGCGGGCCAAGGCGGTGAAAGCGGGCTGCTGACCGGCCCGCACCACCAGCACGATCTCCGCCACGTCGGCCACGTCATTGAAGCGCTGCCAGGTATGCGCCACCACCGGACGTCCCGCCAGTTCGAGAAACAATTTGTCCACGCCCGGGCCCATGCGGGTGCCCTGGCCGGCGGCGACAATGATGGCACTGGTCACGGAGGCAGGGTGGAAGGCGCAGCCGCGGGGCGCAAGCCTGCGCTGGGCGCGCGTCAACCGGCGGGCCGCCAATCCTGCAGCTTGAGCTGCACGATGCGGCGGTGGTTGAACTCATTGATCCGCGGCGCGAAGGCCACGTCGAACCGGCCCACCGGCAACGAGGCCTCGCCCGCGTTCCACCAGACCGCCTCGTGGGTTGCCGTGCCGTCGGTGAGCCACAGTTTCACATGCTGTCGGTTGGCGCCGATGCGTTGGAGCGGGCGTTGATGCGTGACGTTGCGCGTGAACAACCCCACGTCGGGATTGCCGGGCCCGGTCGGGAACAACCGGTCCAGTTGCGCCAGCATGTCCAGCGAGAGCTCGTGGAAACCGACTTCCGCGTCCAGGCGCAACGGTGGCTGCAGATCGGCGGGTCGGAGCGCGCGGCGGGCGAGTTCGTTCAGGCGTTGACGCAACGGGTCCAGTTGGTCGGGCCGAATCGTCAAACCCGCCGCCATTGCGTGCCCGCCGTGGTGCACGAGCAGGTCGTCACACTCGCGCAATGCGGCGGCCAGATCGAACCCGGCAATGCTCCGCCCCGAACCGCGCCACAGCTCGCCCTCGCCGCCGACGATGATGGTGGGCCGGTAAAATTCCTGGAGCACCCGCGACGCCACAATGCCCACCACGCCGATGTGCCAGAGCAACTGGCCCTCCACGATGACGAAATCGGTCGCGGGATTGAACCGCGCGCGCACCGCGCCGATGACCTCGTCCACCATCCCGCGCTCGATCTTCTGGCGTTCGTGATTGCGCGCGTCCAGTTGCCGGGCGAGGGCCAGGGCTTCCGCGTCGTCCTGGGCGCGGAGCAGCCGGAACGATTCCTCGGCGGTTTCCAATCGCCCGGCGGCATTCAACCGGGGACCGAGCTGGTAGCCCACTTCATAAACGCCCAATCGTTCGGGGGTTTGCGCGATCTGTTTCAAGGCGCGCAAGCCGGGGCGGCGGGTGGTGTTGAGCCGCGCCAAGCCGGCGGCCACCAGGATGCGGTTCTCGTCCACCAACGGCACGATGTCCGCAATCGTTCCCAACGCCACCAAGTCCAGCAGCGGCCGTATATCGTAATCGGCGGCGCCGGGCAGACCGGTTTCCCGTCCCCGTTTCACGAGGGCGTGCGCCAGTTTGAACGCCAGACCGACCGAGCAGAGTTCGGTGAATCGCGGAGGATCACTGGCCGGGGTCGGAGTCCGGGCCGCCTGGGGATTGACCAGGGCCACCGCCGCCGGGGTCGGGGAGGAAATCTGGTGATGATCCAGCACAATCACGTCCACCCCGCGCTCCTGGAGCCAGGCGATGGTTGCCACCGCTGTGGACCCGCAATCCACCGCCAGCAACAACGTCGTGGGGAATTGCCGCAGACAGTTTTCCACGGCGTCCTGACTCAATCCGTAGCCCTCGTCCATGCGATGCGGCAGGTAATGGCGGGCCGACCATCCCAACGCCTCAAACACTTCGATGAGCAGCGCGGTCGAGGTCACGCCGTCTACATCGTAGTCGCCAAAGATGACCAGCGATTCGGCCCGTTCACGCGCCTGAAACAGGCGGGTGACGGCGCGATCCATGTCCGGCAACTGGAACGGGTCGCTGAGCTGTTGCAGGCGCGGCCGCAGAAAACGGGTGATGGCCCCGGGTTCACTCAAGCCGCGGTTGAGCAGGCATTGCGTCAGCAACGGCGGGAGGTTCAGCGTGGCGGCCAACTGACGGACGAGCAGCGGTTGCGGCGGGGCGGGCTGCCAGCGGTAATTCATTGCGCGATCTCCAACAAGCGCCAGAGCGCGACCAACCAGTCCGCGAGATGCGTGAAGAGCACGTCGCCCAGCACAACAAAGTAACCCACCGCCACCAGCGTCGCGAGATACCCGGCCCAGATCATCACGCCGTCCCCCTCCATCATGCTGACCGCCAGCAGAATGAGGGCGTAACTGGGCAGGGTGTTGGAGCCAAAGAACGGCGGCGAAGGCAGGGGCAACGCCAGCAGGAACGCCAGCAGGGCCAGCAACACGGCATGCGCGGCCACACTCCACCGATGCGCCAGCCACACCGTGCGCCGCGGCCGGACACCGCGTTCCAGCAGGCGGCAAAATTTCAATCCGCCGCTCAACACCGTGCGTTGGAGCCG
>MWDV01000372.1 GCA_002070715.1 Verrucomicrobia bacterium ADurb.Bin118 | reverse complement strand
GTGGTGGAGAAGGCCCGGCAGGCGGCGGCGCAAACCAGCGGCGCGCAATCCGGCGCGCGCGTGGCCGCTTATCTCCGCGGCGACGCGGAAGAGAAACCCGCAACGGAAAAAGTTCTGGAACGCCTGACCTTACCGCAAGCTGCCGCGCCGGCGCCAGCGGTCCCTGCGGAGGCCGTCCCCGCCGTGGACGAAAAGAAGCTGGCCGCTCTTACCAAGGCCGAACCCGGCGCACCGACAACCCCGCCGCCGTCCGCCGCGCCATCACCCGCAACCGATCTGAGCCAGGCGGATGAAAAATTGTCGTCGCTGCTGGGGAAACCCAAATCGTGAAACGAGCTTCTGAATCTGCATGACCTCGACCCCGCCAGTCCTCCCGTCTGAAACCGGAAATCGTCGCTGACGGCCCCGCGGGTTTTCACGCTGATGCAACGCTTATTCGCCATCACCTTGCTGACTTGGAAAGCGGCCTTTCGCTTCCGGTTGTTCTGGGTGTTGACCGGACTGTTGCTGGCTTCGGTGGTCGGGTTGCCGCTGCTGATCAAAGATGATGGAACGGCGCGTGGATTCGCGCAAATTCTGTTGACCTACACGTTGAGCGTCATCACCGCGTTGTTGGGTCTTTGCACGCTCTGGCTGGCCTGCGGCACGCTCGCGCGGGACATCGAGGAATGTCAGATGCAGGTGGTGGCGGTGAAGCCGGTGGCGCGCTGGCAGATCTGGCTCGGCAAATGGCTGGGTCTGGTGTCGCTGAACGCCGCGTTGCTGGGCATCGCCGGCGGCAGCGTTTATGCCTTGCTGCTCTGGCGGGCGACGCATCTGCCGCCGGATCAACAAACCATTTTGCGCAATGAAGTTTTGGTGGCGCGCGGTTCGGCCCGACCGGATAATCGCGCCTCGGACATCGCCGCCGAAACCCAGCAACGCCTGCAGGCGCGGCTGGCGGAATCCCGCGTGTCCGGGGCGGACCTGGCCGAGGTGCAACGCCAGATTTTCGAGCAGGTCAAGGCCGAGGCGCAAATTGTGCCGCCCGGGTTCCTGCGGGTCTGGCGGGTGGACCTGGGCTTCCAACGGCATTTCATCAAGGGCAAACCGTTGCATCTGCGCGTCAAATTCAACGCCGCCGCCGTGACGCCCTCCGGGACGTTCACCGGCATCTGGGAAGTCGGCGATCAGGAATCGCCCCGTCTCTGGCGCAGCGAACCCATGAGCCTGGCGCCGGACACGTTCCATGAATTTCAAGTCCCGGCGGATCTGGTGGACGAGGACGGCGGTTTGATGATCGTGTTTTTGAATGTCAATGACACCGCCCTGTTGTTTCCGCTGGAGGATGGCATCGAGGTCTTGTATCGCGAGGGGGGATTCGCCCTGAATTTTGCGCGCGGGCTGGGGATCGTGTTTTGTTGGATGGTGTTGCTGGCCGCGATCGGGTTGGCGGCCGCCAGTTTTCTCTCCTTCCCGGTGGCCGCGTTTTTCTCGCTGGCCCTGCTGACCATCGCGTTATCCAGCGGCACGTTGGCCAGTGTGGTGGCGGAAGGCACCTGGATGGGGGTGGACCATGAAACGGGCGCGCCGAGCGGCTCTTTTCTCGACCCGGTTTTCGTCCAGGTGTTCCGCGGGTTGTTGTGGATCATCAATCTGGCGCGGGACTTTTCCCCGATTGACGCGCTGAGTTCGGGGCGCAGCATCAGTTGGAGCGAATTGACGCGGGCGGTGCTGCAAATTGTGGGGTTGCTCGGCGGATTGTTTGCGGCCTTCGGCATCGCCGTTTTTCACCGGCGGGAACTCGCCACCGCCCAGGGCACGCAATGAATCCGCGCTTGAAAAAAAGTGTGCTGCTCCTGCTGGCCGCCGGATTGCTGGCCGGTCTGGTGCCGGTGCAACGCGCGTTGAACCAGGACCGCGACCGGCTGGGATTGACGCGGGTGACGCCGTTGGAAAACGCGCCGCCCGTGCTGGCGTTTACCACGGTGGCCCTGGGCGGCTTTCGCGGTTTGATCTCGAACGCGCTCTGGATGCGCGCCAACGAACTGCAGGAGGAGGACAAATTTTTTGAGATGGCCCAACTGGCCGACTGGATTACCAAGCTGGAACCTTACTTCCCGCAGGTCTGGCTTTTCCAAGCCTGGAACATGGCCTACAACATCTCGGTCAAGTTCAAGGACGCCGAGGACCGCTGGCGCTGGGTTGAACGCGGCATCACGCTGCTGCGCGACGAGGGCCTGCACTACAACCCCTACGAGCCCCTGCTTTACCGCGAGCTGGGTTGGTTCTTTCAACACAAGATGGGCCACAATCTCGATGACGCCAACATGCACTACAAGCAGCAGTGGGCGGCCGAGATGACCCGGGTATTTGGCGACCGCCGGCCCGATTTCGACGCGTTCCTGCATCCGCAAACGTCCACGGATTTCGAGCGGCTCAACCTGCTCACCAACGTGTATAAAATGGACCCGGTCTTCGTGAAAGAGGTGGATGACCGGTACGGGCCGCTGGAATGGCGGCTGCCCGAGGCCCACGCCATCTACTGGGCCGCGCGCGGTTTGGAAATGGCCCATCTCAACGAGCGCCGGATTGATCCGGATGACCTCATCAAGTTGCGGCGCGTCATTTATCAATCCATGCAACTCGCCTTCCACCG
>MWDV01000371.1 GCA_002070715.1 Verrucomicrobia bacterium ADurb.Bin118 | reverse complement strand
CTGGCGGTGAAAGTGTAGGGGGCGCAAATGACCTCGTCGCCGGGATTGAGGTCCATCACCATGAACGAGGCGCTCAGCGCGTTGGTGCCGTTGACGACCGCGAGACAATGTTTTGATCCCATCATCGCGGCCCATTTTTCCTCGAATTCCGTGACCAGTTTGCTGCGGGACCACGTCGTGCCGTGCAGCACCCGGGTCACTTCGCCGTCGTTGGCGGGATCCCAGTTGGGCCAGCGCGGCCAGCCTTTGGTGTGCGCTTTGGCGCCGCCCAGCAATGCCGGAGTGGAGGCGTCGTCGGTGGCGGCTAAAAGGGAGCCGCCCGTGCTGGCGGCAAGAGCGGCCGTTCCGCCGGCGACGGAAGTGCGTTTGATGAATTCCCGTCGGGAGATCCTGGTTTTCATGGCAGTCATTTTTTCTCTGGTTGAGGACTCTGTGATCTTTACTGTCTTCACAAGTTTCTTCTAATCCAAACCGACTCGTTTCGCAAGCCCGATTTACGCAATCCCGAAAGGGAGGGCCCTGGGGATGGAGCCAGTTGTCGGATTTGAACCGACGACCGTCCGATTACAAATCGGGTGCTCTACCACTGAGCTAAACTGGCGTCCGTTCCTGCTTCCCCGCCGGGCGATCCGGAACGGCGGACACCGTTTGTGTATAACACAGCCCGTCCCGTGGTCAAGCAACGACGCGACGGGCGGCAATTCGCGCCCGGCTGAATTTTCTTTCCCGCGTGCTCCGGGATGCCGCCGCACGTCGCCCCGACCGCCGGTTTGGTCTGGCGAAAAAATCCGGGTTGGTCTATACCCGGGTTGATGTCGGCTATGAATTTGGTGGAACAAGTGCGACAGGCGGGTGTGGTCGGAGCGGGTGGCGGTGGTTTCCCCACGCACGTCAAACTCGCCGCCACGGCGGACACCGTCATCGCCAACGGCGCCGAGTGCGAGCCGCTGTTGCACAAAGACGCCGTGCTCATGGAAGAACAGGCCCCCGCCTTGGTGCGCGGCATCGAACTGGCCATGCAGGCGGTGGGCGCGCGGCAGGGCGTGATCGGAGTCAAAGCCAAAAAACAACGCGCCGTGGAGGCCGTCACGGCGGCTTGCGCAGGCACGGCGGTGCGGGTGGCGTTGTTGGGCGATTATTACCCCGCCGGCGATGAATATGATCTGGTGTTCAATGTCACCGGCCGCCTGATTCCGCCGCACGGGATTCCGCTCCACGTGGGGGTGGTGGTCAACAACGTGGAAACGTTTGTCAACATTGCCGCCGCGGCCGAGGGCCGGGCGGTTACGCACAAAACGCTGACCATCGCCGGCGTTGTGCAAACCCCGGTGACCCTGCGCGTGCCGCTGGGCACTTCCTGCCGCGCGTGCATCGCGGCGGCGGGCGGCTTGACCACGTCTGATCCCGTGTTGCTGCTGGGCGGTTTGATGATGGGGCAAACCACCGATGATTTGGAGACACCGATCACAAAGACAATGACGGGAGTGGTCGTGTTGCCGCGCTCGCATCCTGTCGTTCAACGCAAGCTCAGGCCCGCTCCGGAACAGGCGAAAATTGGCAAGTCCGCCTGTGATCAATGCCGCTATTGCACCGAGTATTGTCCGCGTTTCCTGCTGGGCTACGCGGTCGAACCGCATCAAGTCATGCGCACGCTCGCGTTCACCGCCACCGGGGCCGAGTTCTTCAATCAATGGGCGTCGTTGTGTTGTGGCTGCGGTCTTTGCACGCTTTATGCCTGCCCGGAGGAACTGTATCCCAAGGAAGCCTGCGACAGCGCCAAGGCGGTGTTGCGACGGATGAACCAGCAATGGACCGGCCCCACGCCGCCGCGACCGCATCCCCTGCGGGATGGCCGGCGGGTTCCACTCGCAAGTCTCACCCGTCGTTTACGCGTGACGGAATACGACCGGCCCGCGCCGTGGCGGACGGCGCCGTTGGCGCCGTCCCGGCTGGTGCTGCCGCTCAAGCAGAGCGCCGGCGTCGCCTGTGAGGTGAAGGTGCGCGTCGGCGAGCCGGTGACCGCCGGCCAGGTTCTGGGCGCGCCGCCGGACGGGGCGTTGGGCGCCCTCTTGCACGCGCCGGCGGACGGCGTGGTGCGTGCGGTGACCGAAACCCACCTGGTCGTGGAAAAATGACATGCCTGTGAATAAATCCATTGGTCTGGTTGAACTGTCGAGTGTGGCGGCGGGATTTGTCGTGACGGACACCATGCTCAAGGCCGGCAACGTGCGCCTGTTGCTGGCGCGTTCCATTTGCTCCGGCAAATACATGGTGTTGATCGGCGGCGAAACGGCCGGCGTGGAAGCGGCGGTCGCGGCGGGATGCGAGGCGGCGGACGGTTGCCTGATTGATTCATTCGTCGCGCCGAACGTGCACCCCGACGTATTTGTGGCCTTGGGCCGGACGGCGCCGGTTTCCCCCGACGGCGCGTTGGGCATCCTGGAATCGTTCAATGTGGCCACGCTCATCGTTGCGGCGGACGCGGCGGCAAAAGCGGCGCCGGTGCAATTGTTGGAACTGCGATTGGCCATGGCGCTCGGCGGCAAAGCCTTTTGCACGCTGACCGGCGACGTCGGCGCGGTGCAAGCCGCAGTGGCGGCGGGACGCCAGGTGATTGCCGAGGCTGGTGTGTTGGTGAATGCCGTGGTGATTTCGCGTCCGCATCCCGACGTTTACCGCGAGGTCATTTGAACCGCGCGCCCCACAACAACATTTTTGAAACTCAAATCCGCCGGTCCGCGCCCCCGGTAATGCGCCGGCAAACGATAACCACGCGACCCTCTTGGGCGGCCATGACGGCGAAGACTGCGATTATGGCAAACCTGTTTGAACGATGATTATGGCGTGGGTTGTCTCCGTGATCGTGTTCTTGGGCGCACTTGGCTTCTTTGCCGGGCGCCGGGGAGGTCGGTATGCGGTTGGCATTGGCATCTTTCTTCTGCTCACGGCTTTCATTTTTGAACTTGTCCGACGGAATTGGGGTGAACGAGACGCCCTTGTGTTCAGCTTGATTGCGCTTGGTTTTGCCATCATTTACCGGCTGTGGAAAAGATCCGGCGACTGAACGGCGGTGGCCATGCCCACAACCGAAAAGCATCTTGCCCCGCAACACCGTTGCCAACCTTGTGACGCCAACCCAGAGCAACTTCCCCGAACGCGGAGCGCAGCGTCTTGGTGTGTGACCGTCCCCGGCTGCTTTCCAGCGGCAGCGTCGGGTGGAGTTGGGAGCGCACCCGCCAAGTGCGGTTGCTGGCTGCCCAATCACGAGCACACCAAATCACCCACGCATTCGCAACGACGCCCGTTTCCATCTTGCCAATTCGCCGCTGGTGGCTACCGTGACTTGCAAACACAACCACACACGGCGATGACCACGACCATCCGCTGCGCTGGCCCGAATCGCCTCGCCCAAGACTCATCCTTGGGAGGGACAGGTTCCACCCTGTCCCATTTCACCTACGCCGCCGATGGCAATCTCACCCAGGGCGGGTGCGTGGGCGGGTTGCTGGCCATTACCGATGCCAGTCAGGGTTCGCACTTCTGCGCGTATGATGGCAATGGCAATGTGGCCGCCTTGGTGAAAGCGGATGGCGCCGGGCTGACCGCGCAATACGAGTATGGCCCGTTTGGGGAACTCCTCCGCGCCACCGGCCCGATGGCCAAGGCCAACCCGTTCCGGTTCTCCACCAAGTATCAGGATGATGAGTCTGACCTGCTTTACTACGGGTATCGGTATTACAACCCAAATACAGGCAGATGGCCAAACCGCGATCCACTCGAGGAACAAGGCGGGAGGAATCTCTACGGCTTCATTCACAATAACCCACTAACGGTTGTAGATGCTGACGGGTTGGCTGAGTTCCCACGGATTCCAACAACACCCAGTTTCCCAACTATCCCAACGATACCAAGTTTCCCTTGGCCGCACCCTTTGCCACCACCAACGAAGTCGCCAACAGCGCCGCCATCGTTGCCAAGTCTGCTTCAAATCTCGTTGCCGTCGCTGTGTTTGTTCAACCCATTCCATGCTGGCAGCGTGAACTTTGTTGGCTTCAATCAAAGTGCGTTGAATGATTTCGGCGTCATTCCCGAAACAGGAACGACGATGACTACACCGTCGAGTGGTTGGAATAGTAAGGTTGATGGCTTTTGGTGGCGAAACTCTCGCCAGTGGTTCAAAATTCCGGATCATTGCCATTGCACCATTACAGCCACTCCAACAGCAGGCTTGCCTAGCGCATTCAAAGCTGAGTGCTGTTGCAATGCCTGTGTGCATGCCGGCTTAACCGCCTACCGCGATTGGAAGAACGATCCGCGCCCCACAAAGCCGGGCTTCTATCCTGACGAACCTCCGACAAACCACGGGACTGATTACCCGTTCGAGAATGAGCAGTAAAAAGACAAGCAAAGTGGCATTGCTCGTGTTGCTGACTGTCCCTTTGTTCTGTGTGCTTCTATTTGCCCTTTGGGTTTACGGACACATGGAAGCTTACTGCTTCTTCAATCCCGACATTGATACCGAGTATGTGTCTGGGTTCTCCGAGCAGAGGTTCGCGCAAGCGACAATCGGAATGCGTTCGGCGGAAGTTGAAAATAACCTTGGAAAACCTCTTGAAGTGAGCAGAGGCCAGAACGGCAAGGAAACGTGGTGGTATAGCCGTGATGGGAAGTGCTGGTGGGGAGACTTCGCTTGGAAAGGGCGCGCAATTGTCATTTCGAATGGCGTAGTGGTGGAGATCATTCACCAAATTTTCTACGACTGACAGCAACACTCAGGGAAAGCGGCTGTCCCGCCAAAAGGTGTCAAGGAATCTAGCGCGCCTCAGGCCGGCGCGAAGTTAGTCGGCCACCCGCGCCTGCCGCACAGCCCTGGACGCTCCGTCTTCGTTGCGAAGTTAGGGGCGACATCTTCTCTCCTTTTGCGCCGGGGTAAAGATTGGAGGCACCGGCGATTGGGTTGTGAGGCCGGACGATGCTGCTCCTGACGGAGCTGGGAAATTATTTTCACCGGATTCTACAACGATGCCGCCCCTGCCGAGGCTTTGGCGCCGTCCAATGCAGTGGTCGGGACGCCAACGGCTGCACCCGGGACGAGGGCGCTCCCTCAACTCCATCTGCGGGCCATTACGACCCTCGTCAATTCCTCCGCGCACCATCTTCCCTTCCCGTTCTTTGGGAGGGACAGGTTCCACCCTGTCCCCAGTCTCTCTCCCACTGCCGGAGCGCCGGAGGCGCGGCATCTTTGTAGGAAACGCAGCCCCTAACATTTAGAGCCCCGTCAGGGGCGGCATCTGCCCTCCTTTTGCGCCGAGGATTGGAGGCACCGGCGATTGGGTTGTGCCTCCGGACGATGCCGCTCCTAGCGAAGCTCGGGAATTGTTCCCATCGGATTCTACAACGATGCCGCCCCTGTCGCGGCTGGGCCTCCGCTTTGGTGAGTGAGCGCATTATCGCGCGCTGGCGGGACCCGGGTATTGTCCTGGACAAGTCTGTTTCTGTTGGTCGAAAGCGCCAGAGGACTGGCGCAGTCCAAGACGCTGGCGCGCGGTTCAGGAGCGTTGGTGTGTATGCGATGTGTCGGGAAGTGCGGCAGTTACTTGGCGGGTTTTCTGACGGCGGCGGATGGCGTTTTGGTTTGATGTGCGTAGGGTGGGCGGCGATCGGATTTTCGGTTGGGAGGTGAGAGCGCGGATTATTGGCCGGAAATGGCGCTTGCGGGGGAAGCTGCCGCCGACAACATTACAGGCATGTTGCGTTCAGTGATTCGATTTACAGGTTTGTTTCTGCTGGTCCTGTCTCTCACCGTTGTTGCGCGGGCGGATGAGTTGCTTTGGAAAGCGGGGGTGGCCAAAACCATCATCACTCCGGCGGAGGGATTGTGGATGGCCGGCTATGGGAGTCGCACCGCGCCCGCCCAAGGCAAGGCGATGGAATTGTGGCTGAAGGTGCTCGCTTTGGAAGATGCGGAGGCCCGGCGGGCGGTCATCGTGACGAGTGATTTGTTGGGATTTCCTCAATCCATCTATTCAAACCTGTGCGCGGCGGTAAAAACCCGCTTTGATCTCAATCCGGAACAACTGATGTTCAGCGCTTCCCACACGCATTCCGGACCGGTGTTGCGCGGGGCGCTCTATGATATTTATCCGCTCGACGATACCCAGCTCGCCCGGATCGAGGCCTATTCCGCCCGGCTGGAAACGCAAGTTTTGGAAACCATCGAACAGGCTTTGGCGGATCTGTCGCCCGCGCAGTTGGCTGCCGGGCAGGGTCACACCGCGTTTGCCGTCAACCGCCGGAACAATCCCGAGGGCAGCGTGCCGCAACTGATTGCCGAAGGTAAATTACAAGGGCCGGTGGATCACACCGTGCCGGTGCTTGCGGTGCGGCAACCCGATGGCCGGCTCAAAGCCATCCTGTGCGGCTATGCCTGTCACAACACCGTCTTGAGCTTTAACCAGTGGGCGGGCGATTACGCCGGGTTCGCCCAAACCGCCCTCGAGCAGAGCCATCCGGGCGCGCAAGCGATGTTTTTCATGGGCTGTGGCGGGGATCAGAATCCGTTGCCGCGCCGGGAACTGGCCTTGGCGGAACGTTACGGGCGGATGCTCGCGGCGGCGGTCGAAGAGGTTCTGCTCGCGCCGTGGTCACTGTTGCCGGCCAAACTGGTCACCCGGATGGAAATGGTGCCGCTGCGCTTGGGGGCGGCGCCGACCGAAGCGGAGCTGGAAACGCTCCAAACCGATTCATCCGTCTTCACGCGGCGTTGGGCAACCCGGCTGCTGGCGGAGCTTCGCGCGGGGGAAACGTTCATTCGCGAATATCCGTTTCCCGTGCAGGTGTGGAAGCTGGGCAACCGGCAATGGCTGTTCACCTTGGGAGGCGAACCCGTGGTGGATTACGCCCTCAAGTTCAAACAGGAATTTGGCGAGCAGGCGTGGGTGGCGGGTTATTGTAACGACGTGATGACGTATTTGCCTTCCCGCCGAGTGTTGCGGGAGGATATCCCACCGCTCGCCAATCCCCGCTGGGGTTACGAAGGCAGTTACGCCTTCATTGTGTATGGCTTGCCCGCACACCGTTGGGCCGAAGACGTGGAAGACCGGGTCACCGATGCCGTCCGTGGCCTGGTCGCCCAAGTGAATCAGGCGGAGTGACCGAGTCGGCAAGAGGTTGGCGTAGAAGCGATCTCAGAAATCCTTTCGTCCGCAGATTGCGCCGATGCACGCAGAGGAGGCCTCGGAAAAAATCTGTGAAATCTGCGTGATCGGCTGATTCGTTTTTCAGGCTGTTGACGACAACGCTTATTGACGAGATGGCTTCGACGCCATCGAGGTGGTTCCGGACAAATGAGGCCACATTTTGAAGCAGCCTTTGAAGTTCCGTCTCAACGCAGCGGAACGTGAACAGTCGCCAACGGTCCGCCACCGTAGTCTTCGTTCACACGGCGGGCGTTCCGGATCGAGTGAAGCCCGAGAATCCGCGCTGTGCTGATACGGGCGAACGCCCGAGTTTATTTGGGCGCCGGCAACGCTGCCGCGACGGGCTGACCGGCTTGCGGCACCGATTGACAGTAATCTTCTCCCAGTAACGCGGCCAGGGTTGCGGCAATCTGGCTTTGCGTCACCGCCGGGCAATGCGTGCGTTCTCCCAGTGCCGGGGTGTCCGGGCCGAGAAACGCCATCCAGGTATTCTGCGAGCCTTCCGTTTTGGCGTTGTGACTGCGCCAGGCATCCGTTCCCAATCCGCGTCCATGATCGCTGGACAGGATCAAGGTGGTTTTGTTGCGGTAGTGCCTTGAGCTTTGGACGGTTTCCCAGATCCGGCGCACGTAATCGTCCACTTGATGCGCCGCCCGGAGCATCAGATCGTAGCGGCGGGCGTGCCCCCAATGATCGGTTTCCAGAAAGGCGATAAACAATACCCGGGGCCGTTTCGTGACCAGATAATCGTGCGCTGCCTGGAAGAGGAACGAATCAAACACTTCGGAATCGTTGGCCGGCGTGGAATCCTGGATTAAATCATTCAACAACGCCATGCGCGGACTGTGGGATTGGTCCGGCACCGGCTCCCAGCCAGCCATGACAGGAAAACCGCAGCGATCGCGATTGATGATGTAGGCGATGGTGTCCCAGGCGCCGAAGGCGGCGACGCGATTTTTGAATGCCGGTTTCTGATGCAGCCATTCCAGCACGGTCGGCGTCGGGTTGGGGATCTTGGCGTTGCTCGTGATTTCGGGATTGGCGAAGCCGGTCAGGATTTCGTTGTAGCCGGGGTAGGAAAACCATTTGTCATTGGTCACGTGCGA
>MWDV01000370.1 GCA_002070715.1 Verrucomicrobia bacterium ADurb.Bin118 | reverse complement strand
ATTTATTCATTTCGGATTGCGTCCGCTGGTGGCCGTCGTGGAAGCCTGTTCCCGCGCGTTGCTGTATTGGACCGGTGGCCGGGCGTTTGCCGGCCGGCTGTTTGGCAATCGCGAGGAACTGCGCATGGTGATGCAGGAATCGGCGCAGGCGTTCACTTCGGAAGAGCGCGCCATGATCAACCGGGTGCTGGAATTATCGAATCTGACCGTCCGCCAAATTGCCCATCCACTGACGGAAAGCGCCACCGTGACAGAAGACGCGCCGCTGGCCGCGGCACTGGCGCTGGCCCGGGCCCGGGGTGTGACGCATCTGCCGGTCTGGCAAATCCGGGACGGGCAACCGCGGGTGGCGGGGTTGATTTCCGTGGACCGGGTGTTGTATGACGGTCCGGTGGATCTCACCCAGCCGGTTGGGCGGTTTCTGGAGTCGGCGTTGTTCGTGAATGAATACGAACGATTGGAGACGGCGCTGCGCCGGATGCAGCGGGCCGGGCGGTCGCTGGCGGTGGTGCTGGGCCGCGACCGGGTGGAAACCGGGGTGGTGAGCTTGGAGGATATTTTGCGGACGATCTTCGGCGAGGTGAAATTGTAGCCATGGAGGCCAGCACTGTTTCCGCCACGTTGTTGAAACTCCTGGCTGTGCTGGGGCTGATCGCCTTCAACGCCTGCTTTGTCGCGGCGGAGTTCGCGTTTGTGCGGTTGCGGGACACGCAGCTGGAAGGCCTGATTTTGAAGGGGCATCGGCGGGCGCGAATTGCTAGGCGTCTGGTGCGGAATATCGAGACCTGCGTGAGCGCCATCCAGTTGGGCATGACCTTCTGCGGCTTGGCGACCGGGGCGATGGTCCAGCCGGTATTCCGCGCCCTGCTGGCGCCGCTGTTTGCGCTGCTGGAAGTGGAATCGGTGATTGCACGGCAGACGACGGAATTGATCGTGGGCTTCGTGGTCAGCACGGTGCTGTTGGTGGTGGTTGGCGAACTCGTGCCCAAGGCGGTCGCGATCCGGCAAACCTTGCCGACGGCCTTGTGGACGGCGCAACCGCTGGCTTGGTTTTCCCGGCTGGCCTACCCGGTGGTCTGGTTGTTGAACTATCTATCCCAGGCGTTCCTGCGGTTGTTGGGTATTCGGCCGTTGTCCGAGTCCGAGGTGCCGCACACCGAGGAGGAATTGCGTCTGTTGGTGGGCGCGGCGCAGGAACGGGCGGGCGCCACCCGGTTGGGGCGGAACATCGTTTTGAATGCCCTCGACCTGCGGCACCGCATTGTCCGCGACGTGATGCGGCCGCGGCAGGAGATTGTGGCCTTGGACATTGAGGCGGACATCGCCGCTTGCCTGGAGGTCGTGGAGCAGACCAATTATTCCCGGTTTCCCTTGTGCGAGGAGGGCAATCTGGACCGGACGCGGGGCGTGATTCACATCAAGGACCTCTACGCGCTGCGGAACAAGGCCCGGAGTGGCGCGGACCTGTTGCCGGCGGCGCGGGCGTTGATCTACGTGCCGGAAACCGGCCGGCTGGAAAAACTGCTCACGCTGTTTCTCGAACGCAAACTGCACATGGCCATCGTGGTGGATGAATTCGGTACGACGGTGGGGATGGTGACGTTGGAGAACGTCCTGGAGGAATTGGTCGGGCAGATCCAAGACGAATTTGACCAGGAAAAACCGCTGCTCGTGCGCTTGAGCGAGCGCGTCTGGGAAGCGTCGGGCCTGCTGCCGTTGCATGACCTGGGGGAACTGGTGGGCGAGCCGTTGCACGAAAGCGGCATTGCCACCACCAGCGGGTGGGTGACGCAACGGCTGGGCGGGTTCCCCCAACCGGGGAACACCCTCCGCCTCGGCCAATTCGAGTTGCGGGTGGAAGAGATGGAAGGCTTGCGCGTCTCCCGCTTGAAAGTGACGCGGACTGTGGAATCGCCGCCGGCAACCCCGGCACCGGATTGACCGGCGGGTAATCGCTTTTGCCCCGCCGCCCGGACTTTTGTCACCCCCCGTCAGGGGACGAAAACCAATTTGATCGCGTCCGCCAGCACCACGCTGCCGGGTGATCGCCGCGATCCAGATGGCCCTGAAACATCGCCGGTCCGCGCCCGGCCTGCTGCATTACAGGGATCGCGGCGTCCAATACGTCCGCACCGAACATCGGCAAGGGTTGGTCTCCGCCCGCCGGCAACCGAGCATGAGCCGAGCGGGCAATCCCTACGACAACACCGCGATGGAAAGCTTCATGGCCAACTGCAAACGTGAATGTGTGGGCTTGACGCAAGCCGCTGGCGGCATGCGACGCGCGCGGGCGCGACGCAGGATTTTTTCCAGGACGTCGAAGCGTCCTACAACCGGGAGCGGCGCCACAGCGCCCTTGGTCATCCATCCCCTGTGGTCTTTGAAACCCAGGTGAACTATAGCATTTCCTATTGATATTGGCACATAATGTGATCAAGTGGCGTGGATGAAAGCTTATGCGTTGGATTTAAGGGAGCGGGTGGTCAACTTCGTCCGCAGGGGCGGCTCCAAAGCCGAGGCGGCGCGCCGTTTTGACTTGGGACGCCGCACCGTTTACCGCTACCTGGCGGCGGCGCAAGCCGGCACGCTCGCCCCGAAGCAGAGCTGGGGAAAATGGCGCAAGCTGGACCCCGAAAAGCTCCGGGCTCACGTCCAACAACACCCCTCGGCCACCCTTCGGGAACTCCAAACCGCCTTTGGCGTCAGCCCTAATGCCGTGTGGGTGCGGCTGCGCCAACTGGGTTTCACGCTAAAAAAAACTCATCAAATATCGCGAGCGCAACGAGGTGCAACGCTGGCTTTTCCAGCGCGAACTTGAAAAGTTCAAGGGGCGGCCCGTGTTTTACCTCGGTGAGTGCGGTGTGGATCATCGCCTGTATCGTGAGTGGGGTCGAGCGCCCCGGGGCGAACGGATTGATCAAGCGGTGGCGGGCCAGCGGCGGGAACGCACCAGCCTCATGGCCGCTTCCCACCAAGGCAAGCTCGTCGCGCCGCTGGTGTTTCAAGGCCGTTGCACCACGGCGGTGGTGGACGCCTACTTGGAAAACGTGCTGCTGCCGGAACTGCCTCCCGGCAGCGTAATCGTGTTGGATAACGCCCGCTTTCACCAGTCCCCCACGACGCTCCGACTGGTTGAAGCCGCCGGGGGTCAGTTATTCTTTTGGCCCGCCTATTCCCCCGATCTCAACCCCATCGAACATCTTTGGGCCGCCCTCAAGGCCCGGTTGCGCAAAGACCTGCCCACCGCCGCCAACCCCTTCCTTTTTATCGCCAATATGTGCCTATATTATTGTTAATTGCTATAACCAGGCCGCGTGAAAGCTTTTGGTCGCGCATCTGGCCCAAGGTCAAGTGGTGGTCAATTTCATGCGCGGGGCTTCCCTGAAGGATGGTTCGGCTGGGCATGAAGTCCTCCACCAACTGCTCGACCCAGACAATTTTGTCGCCGCGCTGGATGCTGATTCTGCGCCAGAAAGCCGGCGCTGTTAATGTTTGTTCAAGGTCCATTCTGTTGCCCCAACATTTTGCAGTCAATCCGCTTCCACGACCCGGAAGAACCTGCTTGCGCCCGTTATGGGAATGTCCACGACGCTTCCGGTTGCCGTGCCGACAATCACAAAACCGAAGTTTGTCCAGAGTGGCGTATTCAAGCTGTCCTTCGCTTGCACTTGATAGGCTTTCCCGATTTCCGATTGCCACTTGAGTCGGATGTGGCCAGCGCGAGCAATTTCGGGCGCTGTCTGCGGCACGCTCACCGGCTTCGCACCAGCGCGAATCGCGGTGTCCGGCCGCGTTTCATACCCCCAATCCACAATAACGGGCGAACTTTGCAGCGCGACGTGAATCCAGCCGTAATGCGCGCCATCGGCCGCATGGAAGCGGATGCCGAGATAGCTGTCGGCTTGATCCGCCAGCGGGCCGCTCCAACGCGTGCTATAGGTGTCGGTGGCCCAATCGCGAGTCCAAGACAAACCCGTCAGATATCCCGAACCGCCGAACGTGCTCCAAGCCCCATTCGTCACGCCGGTTGGACTGACAAGCGCTCCCGTCAGGAAAAGCGCGATGTTGCCGCCGGCCACCGTGATTTGATTGGTGCTCAACGCGGCGAGGTAATACGGCGTCCAGCAGGCGCTGGTCGGAACATCGTCAGTGCAGAGGGTAAAACCAAAAGTGAACCGAAGATCCGGCGTACCATCCGCGTTCAAGTCGGGGTCGCCAAAGTATGGGAATTCCGGCAGAGGAGAAACCGGCCCCGGAAAATAGGCGATTGTGCTTTGACTGTGCGCTGCGAGAACACAGACCGCAAATGCTGCCATAATGGAAAGGTACTTCATGGTTTTTTCGACCCTGCTCCAGCACGAATCACAGTATTCGTACGAGATTCATAAGCCCAATCTGCAATCACTGGGAACGCTGCAGTGTTGGTGGCAGACAGGACGAAGCGGATCCAACCGTAATGCGGCACGCCGTTCGACTGAAAACGTACCCCCAAGAAGGCTTCGGGAGGTTGGCCGCTGAATCCGGGCCAAGTGCTGCCTGAAGCATACGCAATCGCCTGTGATTCCGAATCCCGGTGTTCCCAGGTTTCACCCGACGCGGTTTGCGGGCCGAACGTGACCCCCGCCTGTTTCAGGACAATACGCCCCTCCGAGTTCATCAGGTAGTCATTTCGGTTGAAGGCAAAGGTGTCGAGATAAGGTGTCGAAGTGGAAGGCAATCCGGGGCTTGGCAGGCTGGCTAGTGTCCCGGCGCTGAACCGAAAATCAGGAACGCCGTCCAGATTCAAATCGAGGTCTGCGGAAGACTGGTCCAAGGCAACTGGGCCTTGGTGGTAAACAATGCTGCTCTGAGCCGCGCAACCATTTCCGAACAGGAGCAAACTCGTCAGCAGCACCACGGCGACACTCTGATTTTGTTTGAGCTTGACCACACACTCACTTCCTGCGCCTGAAAAGCCAGAGCGCCACCCCGGCCAAGCCAAGCAGGGTAGCGGCGGACGGCTCTGGTACCGCACCGGCAAGTATCGCAGCGCCGGGTCGCGTGTCGTAGGCGTATTCATAAATCCAGCCGCCGTTGAATTCCGGCATCGGTGCGCCGACGCGCAGCCAACCATAGTGGGTTTGGCCGTTCAACTGGAACTCCAAACCGGCATAGGCGGAGCCCAGACCTGCATAAAAACCAAGGCATCCAATTTCGCCCACGCAACTGCAGAAGTTTACCCCAATCGGCTGACCGGACGGATAATACTGTGTCTGATACCATTCATACCATGGTGACATCATGCTCGGCCCAATAGTCTCACCCGCATTCATGGCGACCGTAAACCAACTCTCGGTCGGATGGTAGCTCCACACGCGATTCTGGCCGAGTCCCCAAATCTCGAATCCGCGGGTAGAGAGTGGCCCAGAGGCATAAATGACGAACTCTGCTGTCCCGTCGCCATTGAAGTCGAGAGTGTACGATTGCGGGTTTAACCCCATCAGGCGCATCCCTTGGTAATCCCAAGGAAAGTTCGGGTCAGGGTTCGGCGTGCTGAGTTGCACGTGGACAATCGTGCCTTGCGCGAAGGCGGGTGAACTGCCAAATACCAAGGCTAGCGCCAGCCCTACCCAGCGCCAGCCCCATATTCTGTGCAGCATTGCCTTCACAAATCACCGCAACTGTACCACACGGTAGAACCGTGTGTCCACCCCGCTGGGCACGGACAGGTTGACCGCAACGTTTGTCTTTGTGGCGCTGATTTCGCCGGTGCTGTCGGACCATGCGCCGGTGCCGACATCGTCTCGGTGTTGCACCTGGTAAACCCGCCCGACAACGGAATCCCACTTCAAGGCGATGGTATTTGAACTCGACATGGCGATGCTCGTAATCACGAGTGGCGGCGGTTGCTGTGCCACGTTGCCTGAAACCAAAATCGAAACCCATTGCTCGTTCGTTGCTCCGGGCGTCGCCGCGACCAGATTTATTCCCTTGTGCGTGATACGCACGGTATAAACGCCATTCGTCACGGGATTTGAGACAACCACCTGTTCGACGTTATCGCGCACGTTGCCACCTGTCGTCGCGGCGTTCGTGCGGGCCACCGGGTCAAGCACCCACGGGAAATTTGTCGCCCCGCTCGGCGAAAGGATTCGCAAGTCGAGGTCGTTGACCAACATCCGGTTTGTCGGGTCAAGCGAGGCGGCCGGAGGCGTCCCGGCAGGGTCATTCCACTGCGCCGTGGCAATGAGCGCCTGTCCACCCGCCGCAACAACAAGAAACTCGATATAATCGCCGCCGGTCAGCCGCACTTCCTTTATGTGTGCCAACGAGCCGCTGGCGTAATTGCTCTGGACAAGCAGCGCCGCTTTGCGGGCGTTCAGAAGTCCCCAGCCGAATCGATAGTCTGGCCCAGCAGACGAGCCGGCCTCGTCAGCGGTGTGAATGGCGAGGCCCTTCAAACTTGAGGCCAGCATCGGCTGGTTCGTGCCGTACAGGCGGCTGTGCAACTCAATCAGCAGCGCCAGCGAACCGCACGTGTTCGGCGTGGCCATGCTCGTCCCGTTGTAAACGGCATACGAACTGTCGTTCGTCGCAACGGTCGAGTAGAGATTGACGCCATCTGCCACGACATCGGGTTTGATGCGCCCGTCGTCGGTCGGCCCGAAGCTGCTGAACGTGGACATCACGACCCTGTTCGACCACCAATGGATTACCATCGGCTGGGCGCTGGAAGGCGCCGCGCTGCTGTGGCTGTTCCATCGGGTGCCGCATCCGGGCCTGCGGCTGGCGGGCGTCGGCTTCCTGGTCGCCGCGTTTGTGCGGCTGGCGCTGAACCCCGCCGTGCTGGAGTATCACCCGCGCGCCGCCACCCCCATCTTCAACTGGTATCTGTACGCGTATGGGATCGCAACCGTCTGCCTGTTCGCCGGCGCCTGGCTGCTGGCCCCGCCGCGGCACAAGGTTCTCCGCGCGAATGTCCCGCCGATCCTGATCGGTTTGGGCACCGTGCTGGCGTTTCTGCTGATGAATATCGAGATTGCGGATTACTTCAGCGAACCCGGCTCCACGCTCACCTTCCAGTTCAGCGGCAACTTCGCGCGCGACATGACGTATTCGATTGCCTGGGCGGTGTTTGCGCTAGTGCTGCTGGTTGCCGGCATCATGCGGCGCGCGCGGGCGCCGCGGTATGCCGGGCTCGCTTTGCTGGGCGTGACCATCCTCAAGCTCTTCTTCCACGACTTGGCGCGGCTGGATCAGCTCTACCGCATTGGGGCGTTCGTGGCGGTGGCCGTCATTGCGATGCTGGCTTCCTTCGCCTACCAGCGATTTTACGCGGCAAACGCCAAGGAACCCGGCCAGGCGCCGCCGCCGCCGGGGAGTTGAGCCAGGAAAGGGCAAATCAGACCTATGCGTTTATTCACGGGACAAAAAACGTTCGCCTCTCAGCGCGTGGTTATGTCGGGGATAGCGTTTTGCGCGGTTATGCTGGCATGCGCCCTTTCCCCTCACGCCGCCCGCTCCCATCCGACTGGCAGCACGTGCAGCAACTCGAAGTCGCCGCGCCCGGCCTTGTCAAGCTGAGCCTGCCCGCCGCCACGCTCGACGCCGCGCGCCCGGCTCTCGAAGACCTGCGGCTCTTTGATGACGCCGGCCAGGAAGTCCCCTACCTGGTCGAGCGTCCGAAGCCGGTTCCCAAAGTCGTGCGTGACGCCAAGTCATTTCAGGTTTCGGTCAACGCCGCCACCACCGTGCTGACCCTGGAGACCGGCCTGGCGCAGTCGTTGGACGGCATCACGCTAGAGAGCCCGGCGGGCAGCTTCCTTAAGGCGGTGCAGATCAAGGGTTCGACCGACAACCAGCGCTGGCAGACGCTGGCCCAGGGGCAGCCGATTTTCCGCCAGCCCAACGGCGCCAGCCAGATGCGCCTGGCCGTGCCTGCGGGCGTATGGCCCTGGCTGCGGCTGACCGTGGATGACCGGCGCTCGCCGCCCATCCCGTTTACGGGGGCGCGCGTTCACGCCTCGGCCGGGGAATCCGTCCCTGTCGAGGTCAAGGTGCTTAGCCTCGCGGGCCGGGACGAGAACCCCGGCGAGAGCCGCCTCACGCTCAATTTGGGCGCGGCAAACCTGGACGTGGCCGGGATCCAGATCGAGACCGCCGAGCCGCTCTTCACCCGGCAAGTGACGTTGGCCGTGCCGCAGGTTGCCGAGGATGCAATCCGCGAAGTGCCGGTGGCTCAAGGGGTGATCTACCGCGCCGCGGTCGAGGGCCAGTCCGCGTGCAGCAACCTGACCGTGCCGGTGGAGCGCCCGATTCCCTCCCGGGAATTGCTCCTCCTCATCAGGAATCAGGATAGCCCGCCCCTGCCGATTACCGCAGCGCGCGTCGAGCAACGCCCCGTCTATCTGGTCTTTTGGGCGCGCACCGTGGGGCGATACCACTTGCTGACCGGCAATCCGCGCTGCCCTGCCCCCAGCTACGACGTGGCCGCCCTGGGCGCCAGCCTCAAGAACGTCGCCGCTTCCTCGCTCCAGCCCTCGGCGCTGGCCTCCAACCCGGCCTATCGCGCGCCACAAGTGCTGGCGGGAGTCCAGAACGGAGGCCCCGCACTGGACGTGGCGGCCTGGAAATACCGCAAGCAGGTCAAGCTGAGCCGGGCCGGGGCGCAGCGCATCGAACTCGACCTCGACGTGCTGGCCCATGCCCAGCCCGGCTTTGGCGACCTGCGGCTGGTGTCCGCGGGCAGGCAGTTGCCCTACATTCTGGCGCCGACCTCCATCCGCCGGTTGTTGACGCCCACCGTCACCCCTGCCACCGACAAGAAGGACCCGCGCCTCAGCCGCTGGATCATCCACCTGCCACGCGCGGGGCTGCCGGTTACCCAGCTCAACTGCACGGCGCGAACGCCCCTGTTCCAACGGGACGTGGCGCTTTACGAGGAACTGCGCGATAAGCGGGGCGACCGGTACCGCCGGACCCTGGGAGGTGCGGCTTGGATGCAGACGCCCGACCGGACCAGCCGGGAATTCACCTTGGCGGTTCACTCTCCGCCCCAGGGCGATACGCTCGTCCTGGAGACGCATAACGGCGACAACCCGGCCGTGGAATTGGAGAAGTTCCAGGCGTTCTACCCGGCAACCCGCGTGCTCTTTAAGGCTCAACCGGCGGGCGGGCTCCTGCTTTACTACGGCAATCCGCAAGCGGCCGCGCCGCGCTACGATTTGAGTCTGGTCGCCGGTCAACTCGTGGCCGCCGACCAGGCCGAGGCCGCCTTGGCTGCCGAGGAGCAGCTCAAGAAGTCATGGGGCGAAGGCCCGCAACCCGGGAAGGGCGGCGTGGTGTTCTGGGGGGTCCTGGCCGTCGTTGTGGTGGTGCTGCTTGCCATTATCTCGCGCCTCGTGCCGCGACCCTCACCGGGCCAACCCGAAGGGTCCAGTCCCAGCCCGGATGTGAAATGACCCAATCCGTGCGGGGCGGGCCAGTCCCCCGGGGTTCTCTGCCCATTTCTGTTCCCCGTGACGGCCAGCCGCCATTGTGATGGCTTTTTCCCTGCCGCCCGGATTTTTGTCACCCCCCGTCAGGGGACGAAAACAAATTTGATCGCGTCCGCCAACACCACGCTGCCGGTGGTGAAGTTGTCCTTGATGCGGACGTATCCCGCCGTGCCCGCCGCGAAATTATAGGTGCCCAGCAGCACCCACCGGCCGCCGTTGATCCGCTGGTTGACGGTGACCGTTTGTTTGCCGCCGTTGAAAGTGATTTCCACCGGCGCGTCCGTGGTGCGGTTGGTGCCTTCCGGATGCCATTCGTACACCTGATAATTACCGCTGGCTTGCAGGTTGGGCCGGAATTCGATGTAAGCCGA
>MWDV01000369.1 GCA_002070715.1 Verrucomicrobia bacterium ADurb.Bin118 | reverse complement strand
TTGAAAACGTCACCCTCGCCCGGGGTGTGCGCGAAAATGAATGGCAGGAGCTGGCGACGTATCAGAGCAAGACGGGGTTGGCGAACGAAATGATCCAAAAACTGGCCAGACCGGTGGCGGCCTTCCGGGATTTCCAAGAAACCCTCGGTCGCCCATCGGATGGTCCTGCTCTGGCAACAGCGTTGCGCGCGCTGTGGACGGCGTTGCAGGTGCCCGAAGCTTTGGAGAAATGGCAGGAGACTGCGGTGGAAATGGCGCTCCCGCCCCTCTACCGTTCCATGCACCATACCGCGTGGGAACAACTGCAAAGCTGGTGCGACAACCTTGCGCTGGCCTTTTCCGGCACGACCTTTGACGCGGCTGACTGGTTGGCGATTGCCGAGGCGGGATTGTCCAGCCTCACGCTGGGAGTGATCCCGCCGTCATTGGACCAGGTCTTAATTGGAGCGGTGGATCGCGCCCGGCATCCGGAGGTGAAACTCACCATCCTCCTGGGTTTGAATGCCGGGGTGTTCCCCGCGCCTCCCGCGGTGCCGCCCCTGTTGAATCGCGCGGAACGTTTGGTGTTGCAGTCCGAAACAGACCTGGGCTTGGGCTGGGACACGGTGCAGTTGGCCGCGCGGGAAAATTACTACGCCTACATCGCCGGCACGCGCGCCAGCGAACGGTTGTGCGTGAGCTGGTCGCGCCGCGGTCTCGATGGCAAATCGTTGGCGCGTTCGTCCATCGCCGAACAACTGCTGACTTTCGTGGGGCTGCGGGCCGACGCCGAAGCCCCGGCGGGCGAGGTGACCCAATTCGATGCCCGCCTGAAGATGTTCACCGGCCACTTGGCGCCGGAAACCGTCGCCTCCCTTCCCGAGCTGCTGGAATGCCCCCGGTGGGACCGCGTCCTGCCGGAGAATTACCCGGCGCCGCCCGTCATCGGGCTTGCCGGAAGAACCGCCGCGGTCATCCGTGAACAATTGCTCCCGGCCGCTGGCGAAGCGGCGCGCCGGCTCGAGGAGACCGCCCTCGCCCGGTTGTATCCGGAAAAAATCCTCTACTCTTCCGTAAGCGCACTGGAGACATTTGCCCAATGTCCATTTCGCCATTTCGCCGGACAACAGTTGCGTCTGAAAGAGCGGGACGAATTCCAAGCGGATACCGCCACCCTGGGCACTTTGCTGCATGCGATTTTGCATCGGTTCCACACGGTCACCCGGGAAGAACAGCGCCAGTGGAGGGAATGGGTACCAGAGGCGGCGGCCACCCGGATCCGTGAATTGGGAGAGGAGTTGCTGGCCACGCCGGAATTTGCCCGGCAGTCACAGGACCCGTTGGTGCGCTGGGAATCGGAGCAGAAAATCGAGGGGCTGGCGGTGGCGGTGGAGCAAATGATCACCCGGTTCGCAACCTATTCCTTTGACCCGGTGCTTTCCGAATTCCAATTCCGGGACCAACCGGCGGCGGGCGGACCGGCCCCGCCGGCGCCCGCGTGGCCGATTCCGCTCCGCGAAGGGCGCACCCTAAAGCTGCAGGGGAGCCTGGACCGTCTGGACGTTTATCGAACACCGGACGGCGAAATCCTGGTTTCAATCTACGATTACAAAAGCGGCCGATGTGAGCTGAACGAAAAGTGGCTGCAGAACGGCTTGGAACTGCAATTGCTCAGCTACCTCGCGTTTGCTGTGGAGTCGGACGAACTCAAAGCGGCGGTGGTGGGGCTGTTGGCCAACGAGGGCAGTGGCGCACCCATCCTCCAACCGGCCGGGGCCTTCAACATCCCGCTTTCTCCCCAGATTAAAAGCGCCAAACGCAACGCCTCCGATGACGAACGCCAGCGCGAGTTCCTGAAAACGCTGGCTTACCACGGACGGGCGGACAAGCAGTGGCGGCCATCCTTTGATTCATCTGCCGCCGCATCCGAGGTCCAGCAATTCAGCGCCAGTCATTTCAAGTCGTCCGACGAGTTTGCCGCATTGCTGCACAACACGCGGGCCTATCTCCGAAAATACGCCGAGGCGATTCTCGGGGGCGACGTTGGGGTGCGGCCCGTTCGGTTTTCGAACCAACGGACCGCTTGTGATTATTGCCCCTTTCGGTCCCTCTGCCGGTTTGAGCCGGTCTTGGGCAGTTACCGCACCCTCGCGTCAACCAAACCGGATGCCAACGCCGGCGCGGCCCCGGTCCAAGCCGCCGCCCCTCCGCCGCCGGAAGGCAAGCCATGAGCCAGCCGACACCTCAGCAACAGGCCGCCATCACCGCCACAGGCGGGGTGCTGCTCAGCGCTGGGGCGGGCACGGGGAAGACCGCCACGCTGATCGCCCGTTGTTTGCGGTTGATCCTGGAGGAGGGGGTCAACGTGGACGAGCTGTTGGTGGTGACATTCACCAACGCGGCGGCGGAGGAAATGAAGCAGCGCCTGCGCGAGGCGTTGCAGGCCCGCCTGGCCGGCCAGCCGGAGGATGCGCGCCTGCGCCAACAGGTGTTGCTGCTCGAAGGGGCGCATATTTCCACCATTCACTCGTTTTGTTTCGAACTGTTGCGCGCCCATTTCGCCGAGTTGCAATTGGATCCCGGGGTGGTGGTGTTGGAGGAATCCATCACCCGTCCCTTGGAGAAAACGATTGCGCGGCAGGTCGTCCTTCGCTCCATAGACCAGCCGGCGGTCTGTCAACTGGCGCAGCTTTACTGCCGGGATAGCGGCGAACAATTGGCGGAACAAATTCGCAAGGTGTACCAGTTCTACGTCAAACAGCCGCAAGCGGAAACCTGTTTGGCGAACGAACGGCAGCGATGGGAACAGACCACCCCTGAGGACTGGCAGGCTCAACGGGAGGAGATCATCAAAGCTTGGCTGCTGGAATGGCAGAAACCCGCCGCGTGGCAAATTCCCAAAATCTTGGAAGCCCTGCCCTCCGTCAAGGGATACGGAGGGCAGAGCCCGACCGCCGCCGGCCTTCGCCGGATCGAAGAACAACTTCCCGAGTTTGGCCGGCAATTGGCCGCGCTGTCCGAAGCCAGCTCGTTTGACGAAGCCGCGGCCGTTTTCGACCTCGCCCGGCAACTCAGTGGGAGCGACTTCTGGGTCAGAGGCACCGGCAACAAACGCGGGCTGCTCAAACCGTTCTTCGAAGAAGCGGCGGAACTGGCCACCTGGTTGCCGACAGCGGGGGTTGATCCCCTGCAAGCAGATTGGGAACGGGTCCGCCAGCCCATGCAAACATTGCTGGAGTTGACTCAGGATTTTGCCCGGGAATTTTCCGAGGCCAAACGCGCGCTCGGCGGGGTGGACTTTTCCGATCTCGAGCAACTCGCTTTGCTATTGCTCGAAAAGGAGGCGACCATCGCGGCCGCTTGGCGACAGCGCTTCAAACACGTGTTGGTGGACGAGTGCCAGGACATCAATGCTGCCCAAGACGCCCTTCTCCAATGCCTGAGCCGCCGCGGCGACCAGACCAATCTCTTCATGGTCGGCGACGTGAAGCAGAGCATTTATCGCTTCCGCCTGGCCGCGCCGGAGTTGTTTCAGAGCTACACGCGTGACTGGCAAAATCAACCGCACCATCGGGTGCTGGCTTTGAATGAAAATTTTCGCAGCCGCGCCGCGCTTTTGGATATTGTCAACGACCTGTTTCATTCCTTGCTGGCCTCCGGTTGGGGCGGGATGAGCTACGGGAAGGCCGACCGATTGCATTTCGGACAGCCGGAAGGAGACCGCTCGCCCTTGGCTCATCACCCGCCGGAAGGGTGCGGGCCGGAGCATGCTTGGGCGGATGCCGATTGCCGCGTGGAACTGCACTTGGTGGAGCCCGCGGCGGCGGGCGGGGAGGAAAAAGAGGGGGCTGATTCGGGCGATGATGACTGGGGTGACCTGCTGGCTCTGGAACAGGAGGCCCGGGTGGTGGCCGGGCGGTTGCGGGAATTGATGGATGGACGCCATCAAGTCTGGGACAAGCGTGAGCGCCGGTTTCGCGAAATGCGGTGGAGTGATGTGGGCCTGCTGTTGCGCGCCGTCCGGGGCCGCGCCGGCGCTTTTCTCCGGGAATTCCGCCGGCAGCACATTCCCCTTGTGGCGGAGCAGGGTGATTTTCTCGACACCTTGGAGGCGCAGGATCTGATTGCCTTGTTGCGGGTGCTCGATAATCCGCGGCAGGATATTCCTCTGTTCGCCCTGCTGCGGTCGCCGCTGGTCGGACTTTCCTTGGATGAAATGGTCGCGGTGCGACAAGCCGGAAGCGGGCCCGATCCTTGGCGCCGGCTGGCTTCGGCTCAGGATAACCCGACGATTGAAAAATTCCTGATCCAACTCGACCGCTGGCGCCGGTTGGCGTTGATCAGTTCGCTCTCCGTCGTCTTGGAAACGGTCCTGGCCGAAACGCGGTATGAGGCCTTTTTGCTCACTTTGGCGGATGGTCCGGAGCGGGTGGCCAATGTGCGGCGCTTCCTTGATCTGGCCCGCCGGTACGATCCTTTGCAACGCCAGGGGTTGCATCGCTTTCTGCGGTTCATCACCGACCAGCAGGAGGCGGAGGAGGCGATCGAACCGCTGCCGCCGCGGCAAACCGACGCCGTGCGACTGCTCTCCATTCACAAGAGCAAAGGGCTGGAATTCCCGATCGTGGTCCTGGCGAATATGGGGGCGAAATTCAATCAGTCCCAACGCGGCGAAAACATTCTGTTTTCCCGGCGGCTGGGGGTCGTGCCGCAGGTTGTGGATCCCGCCGGAAAACTGCGTTACGACAGCCTGGCGCGCTGGTGGGTGAGCCGCGAAGAGAAACGGGAATCCGCGGCTGAGGAATTGCGCCTCTTTTACGTGGCGGTCACGCGGGCCCGCGATACGTTGATCCTCGTGGGCAATTTCCAGCCGGAGAGCAAATCTTGGAAGGAGCACACCGGGTATCCACCCGAGCTCGGGGTCGGCCTGGCCCGCTGCTATGGTGAATGGCTGGGTCTGTGGCTGGCTGACCGTGCCGACTGGGCAAATGGCAAGGGAGAAATCGAATTCCCCAACGCGCGTTTGCGCTGGCGGGTGCATGACGGAGGGGGTGCGCCGCCCGCGCCGGCGGACGAGATGACGCCCGGGACGTTGCCCACGCTGACGGTGGAGCAATTGACATCGTTCGCCTGGACCTACCAACACCATTCCGCCACCACGGCGCCCGCCAAAACTTCCGCCTCCGCGCTGCGCCACTTGGGCGGGGACCGGGACGAGGACACCACGGAACTGCCATCCGCATCCGCCCAACGGAGCCGTCCGGTCCCCCGGCGGGACTCCAGAATGACCGCCGCCGAGGTGGGCACCGCGCATCATAAATTCGTGCAATACGTGGACCTGGCACGGGTCGGCACCACGGCGGATTTGGCAGCGGAAGCCGGGCGTTTGCGTGCGGCGGGGATTTTGAGCGAGCAAGAAGTGGCCGCGCTGGATCTGACCGCGCTCCACACGTTCTGGCAATCCGAGCTCGGGCGGGAGATCGTGGCCCAAGAAGCCGGGAAGCTACGACGCGAACTGCGTTTTACCGCCGCCTTCACGCCCGCCGAACTTTCCGCGTTTGCCCAAGCCTTCCCTGTCATTCCCGATGAAACTGTGGTCGTTCAAGGTGCCGTGGACCTCGCCGTGCTGCATCCGACCGAAATCTGGATCGTGGATCTCAAGACGGATCATATCCGCCCGGAAGAGTTGCGGGCCCGCGCCGACGAACACGCGCCGCAACTGCGTCTCTATGCCGCGGCTTTGAAACGGATTTATGACCGGCCGGTTACCCGCGCCACACTCTATTTTCTCCAGCTTGGTCAGAGCGTGGAAGTGGCAGGATGACGGCGGGTCGCCCGCGTGGAACCGGGAAGGATTCCGGTTGCCGTTGTCGCGGATCAAATCCGTTGCCGCAAGATGGCGCGGGCGGCGGTTTGCACGGCTTCCGCCAATTCACGCGGTTGCCGCACGCGGGCATCGCCGCCCCAGCTCAACACCCAGCGGGTCACTTCCTCCAAACCCGTCAGCCGCAGCCGTAATTCCACGCCGCCGCCGGGTTGATTGCGCAGTTGCTGCGAGGGATGCCACTTTTTTTCCCGCACGTAATCCGCCGCCCGGGCATTAAACTCGATGATAATGTCAAAGTCCCCCTGGCCCGACCGCACGCCAAAGCTGCCGTGCAGCCGTTGTTCGAGCGAGAAACGCGACGGACGGGAAAAGGTCTGGCCGGTGGGGCGCAGCGACTGAATGCGGGCCGGGACAAACGTGCGCAGATCCCGCCGCAAATGATCGTGCGCGAATAAAAACCACTCGCCGTTGATGTTCGCGAGATGGTAGGGGTCAATCACGCGCGCGCCGACCTGTCGTTGTCCGGGTTTGCGATAGTGAATCTCCAGTTGCTGCCGCCGCGCCACGGCTTTCGCCAGCGCGTCAAAGATCCGCAAATCCAACAGCGGCTCGGCCCGGGTGCGGAAGGAGATTGTTTGATCCACGTCCGCCAAGTTAACGGAGATGGTTTCGGGCAGGCTTTGTTCCATTTTCCGCAACGCGCTGAGGAGAGGTTTTTCGAAGCTCGTGCCCCGATACTGTTGCAGCGCTTTTTCGGCGACGACCAACGCAACCAGTTCCCCCTCGGTCAGTTGTAGTGTGGGAAAGGCTTTCACTGCCTCGGTGTAGTGGTATCCCCAGCGTGTTGCGTCGTAATCCAAGGGCAATTGCAACCGGTCCCGCATGAATTCGAGATCGCGCTGAATGGTCTTGGCGCTGACC
>MWDV01000368.1 GCA_002070715.1 Verrucomicrobia bacterium ADurb.Bin118 | reverse complement strand
CCCCAATCACACACAAACAATTGTAAATGAGCATGTTATCGGAGATTGTTGCGTGACTGGCAGATGATCCTCGTAGAATGCGGCGACGGCAACCCGGAAGAATTACGGGAAAATGTATGGGAAATGGTTGTGTTTTTCAGTCTGCATCCGGTCGAAAACGGCTTCCGCTTCCGTTGACCGAGCATCATCCCCAAGCACCGGAGGACTGGCGCACGCCAAAATCTTGCGGTTATGCCAACGAGTTTTGACACAATTTTCTTAAATTTTTTTCCAGCTTTTGGCGCCCCCAAAAGCTGCCCCGGCACCACCGGTTGCAATGATCCCTGGCGTTGTGGCTGCGCTCAATGTTGTTGGGCCATCCTTGGCCCGGCGGTCGCCGTGCGGGGCGCGGCACGGAGGCGGGAGCGACCTTGAGCCGGGCTGCACCGTCGGTCGCCTCCGCAAGGACTGCGCACTGGACAGCGGTGTGTGCTTCGGGGTTGCCGGCGACAGTTCCTCAAGGGAGTCGCACCCCACGCGCTGCAGATTGCCGAAGAGCTGATGATGCGACCGGCCGCGGAGTGAAACGGTTGAGGACGGAGAGTTGACCGAGGGATCGCGGCGGCAGCCCTGTGGAAACCGGGAAGAAAGAAGGCTGAGAGGTTCAGCTTAGTTTCCGCGCGTCGTCCAGGTCCTTCAAGCGCCCGCTCCGGAGCTTGTTCTTGATCAGATCGGCAAGGCCGATGATTTTCACGGGAACGCCGTCCAGCATCGCCTCGACCTTCTGCGAATAGCATTCGGCGAATTCGCAGCCGGAGATTTCGGTCAGGACCTCGATTCGCACGGGCTCAACCCCCATTCTGATGATGCGGCCCTTTTGCAGGAACAGCGCCTCCGAAAGCTCCGGCACATCAAAACCGAACTCGCGAATGAGCCGCACCATCTTCGCGGCGTTTTGGCGATGGACAGCTATCCAGAGGTTCATATTCGCCGTGGTGAGGTAGTAACCGTGGTAGCAGACCGCATAACCTCCGACCAGGAGGTACTCAACGCGGTGGGAATGCAGCAACTTCAAAAAATCGCGAAAGTCCGCGGGTAGTCGGATCGTAGCCATAGGCGATTTGGCGGCTCAGCTCCAGTGCTTCCAGGCGCTCGTCGGGCGTGCGGGAACGCCAGTACTTCCGGTCCGCTTCCTCCGCTTCCGCAAAGGACGTCACCGCAAATGCCTGGCGGTTCACGCGCGCTTCAGCCAACAAGGTCTTTGGCACGCACACATTCTACCATAGGCCAATGCCCAGGCAATCTTCAAAAGAGTCATCAATCCTGAAAACGGTTGCCTCAACTCGCCCCGCGCCCTGAGGGGAGCGGGTTTGGAGAGGCGGGGTGTCCCACGAGAGTACAACTGGCCGGGAGGTCGCCTATTCCTACCGGCTGGAAAAGAACCTGGAGGTCTTCTGGTTTGACACCCGCCGCCGCAGGCGTCCAGTTCGGCGATGTCGCGGGGCGTTAAAACCCCGCGGGCGGCAAAGACGGAATTGTCGAGGGTCCCAACGCCAACAAGCGCGACCTAGTCCGTTTTCTGGATTCACCCAAATTTCTCCGATTGGCACCCGGCCCGGTCGCGCTCCGTCAGGTCTCCCGCGCCTCTGTGTCTCTGCGGTGAATTTGGTTGCGCCGGTTTTGCCGCTTCTCCGCATTTGATGACGGGCCGCGATCCGTCCCGGCGATGCTTGTCAATGATCAACCGGGGCGTTACCCTGCGGCCATGTTTAGAATCCTCCTCGTTTTGAGCGGGGCGCTGTTGGGCTTCGGCCACCCGTCGAACGGCGCTGAATCTCCTGACGTTTCCCCGGAGCCATTAGCCGGGCTGCGACTGGCCACCTTTGATGTGGATGCCACGCCGCCTGTGGGGTCCCGGCTGGCGTATGATTCGGTCACGAATAAAGGGGAGCTTGGGTTGCGCGCCCGGGGGGTGGTGTTGTGGGGGGCGGAGGCGCCCATTGTGTTGTGCGCCATTGACTGGATCGGTTTGGCCAATGGCGGGCATGATGCGTTTCGAGATGCCCTCGCCCAGGCCGCCGGGACTTCCCGTCAACGGGTCACGGTGCATGCGGTGCATCAACATGACGCGCCGACCTGCGATTTCACCGCCGAACAAATCCTGAAGGAGGCCGGCAAGGATCCGTGGCAGTACGACGGCCGGCATCAACGGGAAGTGCTGGCCGAGCTATCCCGCGCGGTGCGCGCTGCGCTGCCGCAGGCGCAACCGGTCACCCACTTGGGCCTCGGCGAAGCGCGCGTGGAAAAGGTGGCTTCGAATCGGCGCATTTTCGGGGCCGACGGCAAAGTTCGGGGCACGCGCTGGACGGCGACCAAGAATCCCCTGCTCCGCGCCGAACCGGAGGGGGTCATTGATCCGATGGTTTCGCTGGTGAGTTTCTGGAATGGCGAGCGGCCGGTGGCCGTGCTGAGCTATTACGCCACCCACCCGCAAAGCTACTATCGCACGGGCGTACCCAATCCGGATTTCCCCGGCCTGGCGCGGTTTCTGCGGCAACTGGCGGTGCCCGAGGCGTTGCATGTTCATTTCAACGGCGCGAGTGGCAACGTTGGCGCGGGCAAATACAACGACGGGGCCATGACCAATCGTCTCGTTCTGGCGGAGCGGCTGGCCGACGGCATGCGTCGCGCCTGGGAAAACACCCAACGCCAACCGATCACCGCCGCCGATGTGGGCTGGGGGGTGGTGCCTGTGGCCCTGCCGCTCGCCCGGCATTTATCGGTCGAAGAACTGGAGGCGCAACTGGCGGCAAGTGACACGGGATTCCGGGCCTTGCGCCTGGCTTGGGTGCGGGGCTGCCGCGACGGACGCACCCTGGACATCACCTGCCTGCGGGTGGGGCCCGCCCGGATCCTGCATTTGCCCGGAGAGCCGTTTGTGGAGTATCAACTGGCGGCCAAGGCGGTACGTCCGGATTTGTTCGTGGCGATGGCGGCCTATGGCGATTACGCGCCCGGGTACATCGGCACGGCGGCCGCTTATGAACAAGGCGGCTACGAAACCGGCGTCGCCTCGAACGTGGCGCCCGAGGTTGAGGGCGTGCTCATGGCCGCCATTAAAAAGTTGCTGGCCCGGCCATGATCCAGTGCCCTCCGTCTCTGGGGGCGGATTCCGGCTAGATTTTGCATGACGGCGTCTTGTGGATGGCCATTTTGCGCGGCCCCGGCCCGAAAACACAGTCCCGAATCCCGAGTCGGGGAGGGGGGAAGGTGTTTTTCGTCGCCCCAAAAAAAGTTCAAAAAATGTTTGACAGATCGGCGAGTTTTGTTGTAATGGGCGCGTCGAATCGAGATGCCGTAATCAACAATAACTGCCGATTGTTAAAGAAGCTATGAAACCGCTTGTTTTGTCCGTAACCGTTGTCGCCACCTTGATCGCGCAAGGGGTTTATGCAGCCTTTGTTGTGGAGCCGATTGCGGGCGGCAAGGCCTTTGCAAATTACTCCTGGCAAGGAGGAAGCGGGGGTGCCGCGCGCCCTACTGCGTTGGGAGGTACGGCGCCGGGGTTGGCCGGCATCAACTCAAGTATTTATGGTGGAACGGCAGTGCCACATATCTACCAGTTTTCCTATACCCCGGGAGTGGATTCAGATAATACCGTCTTCACTCCGGGTCAGTTGCTCGGCGATAATTATGAGGTGCCCAATTATGCCACCGGATTAACTGGCGGCGGGGATGGCCTCTACAACGTGTATGCGACTTGGATTGTGAGCGCTAACGTCAGCGGTGGTGGGACGACATTTACGGTTACCTCGGACGGGTCGCCGATCACAGTGGCCGACATAGATCAAAACACGGGGCAGTCGGGTTCTCCCGGAGGCAATGAGGGCTGGTTTTATCTCGGAACCGTCGAGCTGACCGCGGGCAACACCTACACCGTCCAGATGGCGCCGGCCTCCGATACGTTTGTGAGCATGCGCAGCGCGGGGGTCATGTGGGAGCCCATCCCAGAGCCGTCCACATTGGCGCTTTTGGTGGGTGGCCTTGGATTGTTTGTGGCTGCGCGTCGGCGTGCTTGAACGCAGGAGTCATTTTTTCAAGAAAGGCCGCCAGCAATGGCGGCCTTTTTCTTTAACCGGAAATGGTACGGGACGTGTGCAGGTGCGCTGCCAAGGCTGTTTACAGTTGCCGCCAACGACCGTGAGACGGCGGCACTCGCCATCTCTCATCCCGAATCACCGGAAAGGAGGGCTTCCAAACGCGTTTCCAGCTTATTGCAGTTTTGGGGTGTCTGTCGTGGTGACGTCTGCATAACGCGCGCAGCGTGATCTTCCGAGCCCACCCGACCTCCGCACTCCGCACTCCACACTCCGCATTTCCAATGGCGTCGTCCCGATCTTCTCGGTCATTTCCAACCCGGAAAAACGGGTTTATTCCCGGTCCACCGATCGCGGTCGTCGGCGCCGTAACGTAATTTTGGGAAATGCCGCTACACTTTCGGTTCCCAGCCGCGACGGTATTCCCGGCGGGCCAGGCGGGTGGCGCCGCGGTCGCCCACAATTTTGCCGGTCGAGGGAAGGTAATTGATGGTGCGGCCCGTGCGCCACGCCAGGTTGGCCAGATGGCACATGCGCGTGCTTTTTTGTCCTTCCTCAATTTCCGATCGCAAAGGTTCGCCCTGTCGGATGGCGTTGCAGAAATTGTGGAAATGCAGGGTGTCGAACCCAAACAAGTCGCGCCGTTGCCCTTTGATTTCGCGCACCACCTGATTTTTCAAATCGTAACAGATCGCGTTGTTGCCGGAGATGACCCAGCAACCGTTTTCCCCATAAAACGTGACCCCGAACCCGCTGCCTTCCAAGCCGCGCGGGGCGCAGCTCAATCCCTCCCAGGAAATGCCCACGGTGCCGAAATCGAAGGTGGCAAAGCAGGAATCGGGCGTTTCCCAGTCGTCCTCGTGAAAATAGCGCCGGCCACCGCAGGTGACGCGCGTGGGCAGGTCCACCCGCAGTCCCCAGCGGGCGAGGTCGAGGGCGTGGACGCCGTTGTTCCCCATCTCACCCGTGCCCCAATGCCAGAACCAGTGCCAGTTGTAATGGAGGAGATTGCTGCGATACGGGCGCTCCGGCGCCGGGCCCTGCCAGAGGGAATAATCGAGCCACTCCGGCACCGGCGTGATGGTGCCGCGGCCAATCGGGGCGCGATGGTTGGCATACCAGCCGCGGGCAAAACTCACCCGGCCAATCTCGCCCTGATGCACGGCCGCGATGGCCTCGATGACCCATGGCCAACTCCGGCGTTGGTTGCCCATCTGCACCACGCGCCGGTGCTTCCGGGCGGCGGCCACGATCAATTCGCTCTCGTGCAGATTGTGGCTGCCGGGTTTTTCCACGTAAACATGTTTGCCGGCGGCGCAACCGAGGATGGCGGCGGGCGCGTGCCAGTGGTCGGGTGTGGCAATGGCAATGGCGTCAATATCGCGGTTTTCCAGGAGGCGGCGCAAATCAGTTTCACCCTGGGGCGGGCGCGCCTGTTTTTTGGCGGCGGCGGCCAGGCCTTTTTCCAAGGCGCGCCGGTCCACGTCACAAACGCCGCCGATCTCGGCGTTGGGCAGCGCCAGAAAACCTTCGATGATGTTCATGCCGCGGGCGTTGCAGCCGATGACCGCCACAACCACCTTTTCATTGGGGCTGCCGGCGGCGCGGGGAGTCCATGGCGCGGTCCCCGCAGCCAGGCCCACGGTTAAAATCGAGGTGCGTTTCAAAAATTCACGACGCGGGAGGGGAGTGTTCATAAGCATGATTTCACAGGTGAAGGAAACCGATGTCCCGGAAGAAAAACCAGCGCCGCCGCCAGCGGGACTCCCCGGCGCAACGACGACGGGCCAAGGCGGCCACCCGCCGGGAAATGCCTGCCGCGCGTGCTGGAGTTGGGACATCGCACGGTCGGCAACCTACAATTTTCCACAACCGGTCGCAACGCTGGATGCGCCGGGAATGAACACTTTTTTGGTGCCGGATGCTGTCGTTCTCAGGCGGCGGTGTCCGGCCGGGTGTGAAATGCGGTTGC
>MWDV01000367.1 GCA_002070715.1 Verrucomicrobia bacterium ADurb.Bin118 | reverse complement strand
CGGGGTTACCCGACGCGGTTTGCCGCCGAATTCGCGCTGGACGAATTCATCGTAGTCAAACGTCTCGTCCGGCAAATCGAGGCCGCCGTAACGGGCGGCGGACGACCAGCCGGTGGTTTCATCCGCCCCGCAATCGGGACAGGCCCGGGCGCGCGGCGGCACCGACGCACCGCAGTTGGGGCAGATTTCCGGAGTCATGAGCCGACGTCAACTCCCGCAGGCTACCGCGATGGCAAAGGAATGCACACGATTTTCACGCCCGCCCGCCGGGTGGCAAGCGCCGGTCAATGCACCACGAGGACCGAGAACGGCCAGACATAGGCTTGGAGGGCCACCAGGAAACCCATCAAAACCGCCAACGCCACACTGTGGAAAAAGACATACCGCAGGATGCTGCCTTCGTGCCCGTACCAACTGGTGGCGGTGCTGGCCACCACGATGCTTTGCGCGTCAATCATTTTGCCCATGACCCCGCCCGCGCTGTTCGCCGCCCCCATCAGGAACGGACTGAGCCCGGCCTGTTCCGCGGTGATTTTTTGCAGACTGCCAAACAACACGTTAGAGGCGGTATCCGATCCGGTGAGCGCCACGCCCAACCAGCCGAGCAAGGTGCCGAAAAACGGGTAGAGCAGGCCGGTCCGCGCCAGGGCGAGGCCGAGCGTGGCATCCGTGCCGGAGTATTTGGTCACGTTGCCCAAGGCCAGCATGCCGGCGATAGTGAGCAACGAAAACCGGACCCGCCAGAGCGTTTGCCCATAGATTCGCAGCATCCGGCGCGGTGAAAATCCCATCGCGAATCCCGCGACGATCGCGGCGGTGAGAATGCCCGTGCCGGTGGCCGAAAAGAAGTTCAGCAAGAACTCCGCCCCTTCCGGCGGGGCGTCCGGCGGGGCCACCGGCGGCACGCGTTGCACGACGTGATGCAACTGCGGTACGGCGAACTTCGGCGCGCCCAGGCGGTTGAGCGCGGATTTCACCGGCGGCAGGCCCCAGCACAAAATGAACGCCGTCAGAATCGCCCACGGCATCCACGCGTACAGGATCTGCCGCCGGGATTGCGGGGAAGCAACTGGCTTTGGCGCCGACGCCGACGGCGCTGAGCTGGAGCCGGCGGGCGTGGAGTCCAGAGCATCCTTCGTAGATGTATTTGCCTGCAGCGGCCACACGGATTTGGGTTGCCAGCAGCGCAACAACCCCACCGTGGCCCCGATCGAACACGCTCCGGAAATGATGTCCACCAGCCAGGGCCCGTGGAAGTTGGACACCAAAAATTGCGGGACGGCAAACGCCACACCCGCCGTCAACGCCGCCGGCCAGACCCCCAGCATTCCGCGGAATCCCGCGAAAGCCGCCACCACCCAGAACGGCACCAGGAGGGAAAAAAACGGGAGTTGCCGGCCCACCATCGCGGAAACCTTGAGGGCGTCGAGATCCGTGACGAGTTCGAGGGTGGTGATGGGAATGCCCAGGGAGCCGAACGCGACGGGGGCGGTGTTGGCGATGAGCGCCAAGCCCGAGGCGTGCAGCGGCCGGAATCCCAGTTGAATCAAAATGGCGCCGGTAATGGCCACCGGGGCGCCGAACCCCGCCATGCCCTCAATGAACGCGCCGAACGAAAAGGCAATCAGAATGACCTGAACGCGGGGATCGGGCGCCACTTTGGCCAGGCTGTCCCGCAACGCTGCAAACAGGCCGCGTTCGACGGTGAGTTGATAGAGAAAAATGATGTTGAGGATGATCCAGCCAATGGGAAACAGCCCGAACGCCGCCCCATACAACGCCGTGGCTCCCGCCACCGGGACGGGCATGCCATACACCCCCAACGCCACCGCCAACGCCACCCCCAACCCCAGCAACGCCGCGAAATGGATGCGGATTTTCAGGAAGGCGATGGACACCAGCAACACGACCACCGGCGTAGCGGCGACCAAGGTCGAGGCAAACACGTTGCCCAACGGGTCGTAATGTTGCGCCCAAGTCATCGGTTTTCCGGCGGGAGCAAACGCAAAAAATCCGCCTCCGTCCAGCTTCAAGTTTCACGGGGCTGGGAGGTTTGGAAAAAATTACTTTGGATGGCAAGAAAGCGTCCGCTTCGACAAGCGAGATTAGTTGCCGGACCGGTTCTTGACCGTCACTTCCCGTTGCCCTCACGCGAAAATCCCGACTGGCTACGGCAGGGCGGCCGGTTATACTCGCCGCCATGGCGATGACACGACATTGCTGGAAGTGCGGCGCGGAATACACGCTGGCCGGAACGCCCGGGCGTTCGGAAACCTGCCTGTGCGGGGCGGATCTCAAGGTCTGTTTGAATTGCGTCAGCTACGATCCCAAGGTGGCTTACCAATGCCGGGACCGGCGCGCCGAGTGGGTTGAGGAAAAACACACGGCCAATTATTGCGAGTATTTCGAGATGGCCCGCCGGGAGTTCACGGCGCCGGCCGCCGAGTCTTCACGCGCCCAGCAAGCGCGCGATCAACTGCGCCAGTTGCTCGGCGATTAGCATGTTGACAACCACGGCATAGCGCCGCCTATCGCTGCCTTCCGACTGCTCCCCTCTCCCGCACGCCGGGAGCAACCGGGGATCTGCGGCCGGGCCGCATCCAGCCCCCGCACTGCGGTCAGGACGGTTCAAAATGGGCTGGATTACCGGAGGCAATTTTCCGCCCGGCTGGCGCAAGCCGGGCGTGACATCTCCCAGGCGGCATCGTAGACTCCGCCCCAAGCAGTGTGACGGACTCAACCA
>MWDV01000366.1 GCA_002070715.1 Verrucomicrobia bacterium ADurb.Bin118 | reverse complement strand
GGCGATTTGCCCCCGTCCACATACAGTTGGCGCGCCCGCCGCGCGACATCTTCGCGTCCCAGCAATTCCGCCGCGCGTTCGGCGATGAACTTGTGGCTCGCGCCATGAAATCCCCAACGCCGCACGCCGGCTTGATGCCACGCCTCCGGCACGGCATAGCGCATCGCCGCCTCGGGTGCCCACTGGTAGAAGGCCGTTTCAAACAACCCGACGAGCGGCGTGTTAGGCATCCGTTGCGCGAAGAGCCGCACCCCGCTGACGTAAGCCGGATTATGCGCCGGCGCGATGGCGTTGAAGGCTTCCATCGCCCGCACCACCGATTCGTCGAGCCGCACGCATCCCGTCACTCCTTGGGCCAGCACGGTTTTGAACCCCACCGCCGCGAGATCGCTGTCGCCGGTGATGACCCCGGCCTCCTGGAGCGCGCTCAGGCAATCCGCAATCGCCTGCGGATAATCCGCCACCCGCTCAAAGCCGCCCTTGTGCAACAGGCGTTCGCCGTCGTTGGCGCAGTCAAACAGCCGCCACTTGAGCGAGGTCGAGCCGAGATTGGCGACGAGGATTTTCATCGCGAGGCGTCAGGCGGGGCAGCGGGATTCCGATCGCTCCGGGCTTGACGGCCGTGGGCAGGCAATGCCGACGGCCATCTTTCCGCTGCCACCGGCCGCGTTATTGCAACCACTTGCCCAGCTCGGACAACCCTTCGTGCGGGCGCGGGATGACTTGGACGCTGATGACCTGCCCCACTTGGGCCGCCGCCGCCGCGCCGGCGTCGGTCGCGGCTTTGACAGCCGCCACGTCGCCGCGGAAAAAGGCGGTGACATAGCCGCTGCCGACCTTTTCCCAGCCGGTCATCGTGACGTTCGCCGCTTTGAGCGCCGCGTCGCTGGCTTCCATCAGGGCGCACAGCCCCTTGCATTCGATCATTCCAACCGCTTGTTGTGACATAATCTGTTACTGGTGATGAGTTGAGGTGGAGGTTACTTGCCGCCCCGCGCGGCTTCGCCGACAAAGGCCCGCACCAGGTCTTCGTGGGGCCGCGCGATGATGTGGGCGCTGACCAGTTCGCCGACCTTGCCCGCCGCCTTCGCGCCGGCGTCCACGGCCGCCTTGATGCTGCCCACGTCGCCGCGGGCGAGCACGGTGATGAGCCCGCCGCCGATGGGGATGGTTTTCACGAGGCTCACGTTGGCCGCCTTGACCATCGCGTCGCTGGCTTCGACGCTGCCGACGTAGCCTTTGGTTTCAATCATGCCGAGTGCTTCACTCATAGTGTGTTTGTGTTGATGGTTTCGTTGCAGGAAATCATTTGATCAATTCGCAATCCGTATCCGGGCGCAGGTTGCAGGCGTTGCCTTCGTCCGTGTCAATGTGGACCTCCAGCTTGAAGCTCGGGTCCACGCGGCAGAGCATCTTGTCCAGCACAATCCCGCACGCGCCGCCGATCTTGAGCTTCAAATTGTCGCCCCCCTTCACCCCGTAAAATTCCGCATCGGCCGGATGCATATGCACGTGCCGCAGCGCGCGGATCACCCCTTCCTTCATTTCAAAAAATCCCGCCGGGCCCATGAGCATGCATCCCGGGGTGTCCTTGATATCGCCCGAAGCCCGCAGCGGAATCTCGAAGCCCAGCGCGATGGCATCCGTGTAAGCCAGCTCGACCTGGTTCAGATTCCGGCACGGCCCGAGGATGCGCAGATTGGAAATCACCCGGCTGCGCGGGCCGATGAGGGTCACGGTTTCTTTCGCCGCAAATTGTCCCTCCTGATAAAGCCACTTGTGAACGTTGAGTTGCGCGCCCTTCCCGAACAGGATTTCCACCGCCGCCGGCGTGAGATGACAATGGCGCGCGCTCACGTTGACGACCAACGGATTCGGCGCCGTAGCCACCCGCGGCAACGGCTTGCCCAGCCGCGCATAGACCGCCTGTCGAACCATGTGTTCGACAACCGCACGATGTGGGGGTGACCCAACAACAACAGCCATACGCGCTCGATTTTGACCGTTTTTAGATCGGAGTCAACATTTTTATTGCAAAATCTTTCAAAATCTATCAATATCGCGCTCGAATGACGGCAGAAGAGCGTAAGCATCGGATTGAGGCCTACCTGCAGGAAGTGGAATTTGCTTCGCTCGAGGAGCTGGCCCGGCAGGTGGAGGCGTCGGTTTCAACGGTTCGGCGTGATTTAAGTTTGCTGGAAGCGGCTGGGAGTTTGAAGCGCACCCACGGCGGCGCGCGCATTCTCACGCCCCGGTCGGATGAATTCACCTTCTCCGCGCGCGACACCCATCAACTGGCCGAGAAAGAGGTCATTGGCCAGGCGTGCGCCGAACTGATCGGTCCGGGTCAAACGGTGATTATTGACGCCGGGACTACCGTGTATCACGTCGCGAAACATCTGGAGGACAAAGCACCGCAGATCGTCACCAATTCCCTGCCGGTCGCAAATCTGTTTGCCGCGGCCAACCGGGTGGAATTGGTCGTGAGCGGCGGCGTGATTTACCCGCGGCTGGGTGTTCTCGTGGGTCCGATGGCGGTGGAAGCCTTCTCCAAAATCCACGCCGACATCGCCGTGATGAGTGCCGGCGGCATCACGCTCGATGGGCTGACCAATTCCCACGGCCTGTTGATTGACATTCAACGGGCCATGATGCGCGCGGCGGCCCGGGTCATCATGTGCCTGGACCA
>MWDV01000365.1 GCA_002070715.1 Verrucomicrobia bacterium ADurb.Bin118 | reverse complement strand
TCCCGCTTGACGAGATTCAGCTCGTTGGTGCCGTGTTGCACGCGGAGCCGGACCACATCGTTGACCGGGAAATTGGGCAGGAGTTTTTGCCCGGCGGTTTCCGGCGCCCGCCAGGCGGCGGATTGTTTTTGGAACAAGACCCAGCCCGCGCCTCCCAGCACGGCCACCAACACAAGAAGAATGAGCAACTGCTTCCGGTTCATTTTGCGGACGTAAGTTTGCGTTTGTAAACGGCGATGACGATCCCCGACAGACTGACCAACAACGGCATGGCGGCGATGTTGAACCACTTGACCCGCGTTTCCAGCTTGTCAATGTCGCGGCGAAAATCCTTGCGCACCTGTTTCAACTGCGCCTTGGTGCGGGCCTCCTCCTTCCGGAATTTTTCGATCTCCGCCTGTTGTTCCGGCGACAGGATGAACCGCTGGCCGGTGTCCTTGTTCCGCTGCAATTCATTGAGCCGGCGCTGCGATTCCGCCAGGCTATCCTCCAGTTTTTTGATTTCCGCCTGATAACGTTCCTGCGCCGCCGCCTGCATCTGTTTCACGAGCGTGAAGGGCCGGCTCACCGTGGCGCGGCTGCGCACACCGATCAGGTTGCTGTCGCCGGCCAGTTGTTCGAGGAGGTTCTGGGCAAAGTTCAGGTTTGCGTTGGCCGGCATCCGGATCGTGCCGAACGGACTGGCGATTTCCCGAATGGCGAACCGGTCATAAAGCATGTCCGCGTCGCCCACCAGGACTACGGTCGTGTCCGCCGGGCTTTCCTTGAGGGAAGCGGTCGCCGCGTTGGTTTTGGATGCGTTTTCACCCGCGGCGGCGCCCGGCGGGCCTTCGGGAAACGCGGTCTTGAATTTGCCGGTCAATCGGACCGCCAGGGGATACGCCGTGCCGGAGGACTTGAACTCCTTGAGCACGCCATCGCCTGAAAGATTGGCCATGAACCCGTCCACCAACTGCGATTCTTTCGTGCTGTGCAGCAGGACGGTTTGGGTGAGGCCCTCGACCGGGGTGCCGGTCAACGCGCCGGCGAGCGGCAACCATACCTGGTCAATATCGCTGGTCACCACATCGTCCTGGTTGATGCCCTGGGTGTTCACCGCGAGGAAGGCCGGCGCCTCCACCGGTTGATTCCGCTGGCCCAGCAGCTGCATTTTGAAATTCAAATCGGCCACCACCTTGGACGTGTCGAACTTGAGGCCCCACGCCGACAGTAGTTTCTCAAGGTTGGACCCGCCGCCCGGCATGTCGAAGGGCATGTTGCCCTGGGGCCGGCTGTCCACCAGCGAGGTGGCATCCAGAAAAGCCACGAGCTTGCCGCCGCGCATCAGGAATTGGTCAATCGCGTATTGGGCGGGATCGCCGATGTCCTTGGGGTGAATGACCAGCAGCACTTTGATGTCATCGTCAATTTTTTCCGTGGTGAGGTCCACGCGTTTCACCTCGAAATCCGCCTTCAACTCGTTCACCAGCGCCCACGGCTCGCTGCCGCGCTGGCCCATTTGCATCATCATCGGATTGCTGGGCATGCCGAACACCGGCAGGGCGCTCATGATGCCGAGCACCGGTTTTTCCGTCCGTTCCACCTGGGAAATGGCGCGGGCAATGTCGTATTCCAACAGGCGCTCGCGATTTGGGGCGAGGAACGGCAGGGAAGCCTTGGCGTCGAGCTGGCTCACGGACAGCCCGAGATAAAACCGCTCCCCACTCTGCAACATCTGCCCTTCCACGTTGTCCAGGCGCGCGGAATCCTCGGCATCGGAGTCGGGTTGCGGATCGAGTTTTTCGAGGATCAACTTGCCGCCGGCGGCTTGTTTGAATTCGACCAGTAAATCCTCCACCCGCCGCGCGAAATTTTTGAGATAAACGGTTTCCGGCGACGCGGTCTCGCTTTGGGTGCAATAGAACCGGACTTTCACCGGGGTATCGAGCTGCCGCAGGATTTTCCGGGTGCCGTCGGCCAGGGTGAACGCCTTTTCCTGCGTGAGGTCCACGCGTTGTTTGACCGCGGCGGTCAGGACGTTGACGGCCAACAAAATCAGGAACATGGCCGCCACGCCAACGGCCGAGTAAAGCAGAAATTCCAGTGAACGTTTTTTCATGATGCTTGCCCGTTGAAAATCAGCCCGCCCGGTGGCCGCGCAGAATCACGCCCGTGGTGAACAGGGAGAACCCGATCACCGACAGGAAGAAAATCACGTCGCGCGAATCCAGCACGCCTTTTTGGAAACCTTCGAAGTGGGTGATGAAACTGAACGACGCCACCAGCTCCACCAAGGTCACCGACCAGCGCGCCAGCAGATTGGTCACCGGCGGAAACCCCGCCAAGATAAGAAACAAACAGAGCACCACCGCGATGATGAAACTGACCACCTGGTTGCGCGTCAGGGCGGATGTCAGGCAACTGATGGCCAGATAACTCCCAGCCATGAGCAGGCTGCCCAGGTAACCGGCCAGGATGACGCCATTGTCCGGGCTGCCGAGGTAATTCACCGTGATGACGAGCGGGAAGGTGAGTCCCAACGCGAGACCCAGAAACAGCCAGGAGGCCACGAATTTACCGACAATCGCCTGCCAGGCGGTAACGGGCATCGTCAATAACAACTCCAAGGTGCCCACCCGCCGTTCCTCCGCCCACAACCGCATGCCCACCGCGGGTACCAGGAACAGGTAAAACCACGGATGCCACATGAAAAACGAAACCAGCGAGGCTTCGCCCCGCTCGAAAAACCCGCCCACCATGAACGTAAAAAAACCGCTCAACAGCAGGAAAATCACAATGAACACATACGCCACCGGCGACGAGAAATAACCCGCCAGTTCGCGTTTGGCGATGGTTTTGACGTTGGCGAACGCCGAGCTCATAGACGCCGACCTCCCGGAGTTTCAGATTTCATATTTCGGATTCGAGATGGGATGCGTGTTACCAGTTGCAAATGGGGAAAAATCATTTTTGCGTATCGGACAGCGTGATGTTGCGGAAGACTTCATCCAAACGGCCTTCCTCCAAATGGAGTTCCTCGATGCGCCAGCCCTGCACGGCTTCACCGATGGCGCGCGCATACGCCCCGTTGCTCTCCGGCGTCTTGGGAAACGCCCGGGCCAGAACGCGTCCGTCTTTTTCTTCCAAGACGGTGACTTTTTTGGTGCCGTTCACCTGATACAACCGGGCGGTCAATTCGTTGCCAGCCACGCCGCTGACTTTCAACGTCACCGCGCCGGCCAGTTCCGACTGGGCGCGCAATTCCGCGGGCGTGCCGTTGGCCACGATGCGGCCCCGGTCAATGATGATCGCCCGCGAGCAGGCCGCGTCCACTTCCTCCAAGATATGGGTAGAAAAAATGATCGCCTTTTTCTTGCCCATGGTGCGGATCAACGTGCGCACTTCGTGCTTCTGGTTCGGGTCCAGACCGTCGGTGGGTTCGTCCAGCACCAGCACCGGCGGATCATGAATGATAGATTGCGCGAAACAAGTGCGGTGCCGGTAACCTTTGGAAAGCGTTTCCACACTTTGATGCAGCACCGATTCCAGGAAACACATTTCCACCGCCCGATTGACGGCGGTTTTCCTGGCGTCCCCGCGCAATCCCCGGATTTCCGCGGCGAAATTCAGGAATCCCTGCACCGTCATGTCCGTGTACGCGGGCGCGTTTTCGGGCAGGTAGCCGATGAGACGTTTGGCGGCGATGGGCTGTTCCCACATGTCGTGTCCGCCCACCGTCACCCGCCCTTCCGTGGGCGGAATGAACCCGGTGATCATCCGCATGGTCGTGGACTTGCCGGCGCCGTTGGGACCGAGAAATCCCAGCACTTCGCCCTGCTCGACCGCGAACGACACCCCATCCACAGCCCGCTTGGGACCAAACAATTTTTTTAGTTGCTCAACCTTGATCATGGTTTGTGCTCCACAAGGAAAACAGGCGGTTCTAATACCCAGTCCGTGGTTGTTTGTCCAATTTTTTTGCGCGAACCGCTCTCTGCCAAGCTCAAATTAGCGCATCGCTTTTCTTAGACAGCGTTTTCGGAAAAAGTTCAAAATTTTTTCCAAACTGTTTTCCCAATCGTTTTTTGCACCCGCAAGCTGCGCGGTTTTACGGTGAACCAACCTCTCTGCCGTTCCATCGCTCCGGGTGTGCGAAGTGATCCGCCGCGCGGGCACCACCGCTCACGCGGGGCGGGGATTCGTGCGGACCGATGCCCTCACCGGACTGGCGCCCGGGCGGCATGACCCAGTGCCCTGGCGAATGGACCCGGTTCGCGCCTGAGTTTGAGTTGGCACCCGGCTGGGCCAATTCCTCCTCCCCCGCGCGGGCGCCGCCCTCCTCCGCGTGCTTTGCACTGCGATCCCGCCAGGCTTTTCCACACCGCGAAGACAGTGGCGGCTGCGCAGCCCTGGGTGTATCCGTGTCCATCCGGGGGTTTGTGCATTGCCACCGCCTTTCCCTCCGCGGAATTTAGATTCAACAAGGCCGTGGCAAGATAGGTGAAAATTGTGGTTGCGAAGCGCCGGGCTCGGGCTGAGATTGCCGGGAAAGGTGCTGTCCTCGTGAAACGAAGAAAAAATCCAGCGGCCGGGAAAAAGCCGGGTGACGGCGTAACTTTGCCCCGGGGCGCGCCGCTCGGGGCGGCGATCTTCAGTGACGTTGCCTGGGCCGGGATCGCCCGCTCGTTGAAGCTCTCCGGGCGCGAGTTGGCAATCACACGGGGCGTGTTTGATAATCTGACGGAGGGGGCCATGGCGGCCAACTTGAGTATTTCCGAGCACACCATTCACACGCACCTGCGCCGCCTGTTCAAAAAGCTGCGCGTCACCACGCGGACCCAAATGGCCGTGCGCCTCATGCAGGAGGTGCTGGCGCTTACCCTCGCGGAAACTAGCGGCCTGCCGCCGATCTGCTGTTACCACGCCAAGGGCCGTTGCCTGGTGCGGAACTGATCCCAAATTGTGTTCGAAATACTACGAACGCCCCTCATCACATCCTTCTCCCCCGTTGGAAAAGAAGGTGCCCGTAGGACGGATGAGGGGGAATTCGTGTTGCTTTGAAGGCATTTTTAGTATGAAGCCTGGCAGGGTCCAGATGCACCCGTGTCAACTGAATAGGCGACTGGCGCGGTTCGGCAAGTTCAGGTAAAAGGAAGGAAATCTCCACCGAGAACACATTATGAAGAGAATTCTCCGCTCCCAGCGTCTCGCTCTCACTCTCCCTCTCTGCGCGGCGGCGATGGCTGTCTCCCAAGTCACCGCTCAGGTGGCGACCAAAGAAGCCTCTGCCGTCATCCTGCCGGCAACGAATGTCCTCTGGTCGGTGGCGGGGGCACGAATGCGCTCCAGGAACGCGTGGCGGTTTTGCAAATGCGCCGCGCCCCGGTTCTGGTTGACGGGACCGCGCGCAGCTCCGCCGGGAGCACCAACCATCTTGAACCGGCGCTGGCCGGCCCGGCCGTGATGGATGTCCGTCAAGTGCGCGCGGCCCTTGCTCCGCCGCCAGTTCAGACAACAACCGGCTCACCGGGCGGCGCGCTCATGTCCCTGACCGTGGGCTATCCCATTCTCAACGTGGATTTTGCGGACACCACCAAGACGGGGTTTGCCGCCATTGGCCAGGACGCCAATGATTATTGGAATCCGTATGTAATGCCTTACGTCTGGCTGGGCACGTTGCAGAATCTCCTGTGGTCGGACCAAAGCCCCTCGCCGGTGGACCTCACGGTGGCCAATGCGCCTGGGCAATGGGGCAGCCTGCTCTGCGTGGACCCGATGTATGCCTCGTACATTTACCGGTATCCCTGGAGCGGCAATATCACGGTGACGATTGAGGAATTGCCCGCTGATACGTACGACTTGTACGTTTACGCCACCCGCGCTTCAGACGACGGCGCCCCGGTGGTCGAGTTGAAGCGCGCCGGGGTGAGTCTCTGGACAAAGGGCACGACCTTGTGGGGCAACAATTGGTATTCGACGTACTGGGATGAACATGAACAATATGTGCGTTTCCGCAACATCACCGTGAACCAGCAGAGCATCACGCTGGAAATGTTTCCCGACAGCTATGGCTACCCTTCGATCAGCGGAATTCAAATCGTGCCTTCCTGGGCCGTCCCGCCGGAATCGCCAGCCATCACCCGGCTGCTCAACGTGAATTTCGGCGGCCAGTCGGGGAGCAAAACCGGTTTCGCCGCCGTGGGCCTGAGCGCAAATGATTTTTGGAATGCCGTCACACATGCCTGGCAGCCCATGGCCTCGTGGCCGGGCTTGCAATGGTCGGATCAGACGGGTGTCGCCGCGGACATGACGGTGGTGAACGGGCCGGGGTTCTGGGGCAATGCCCTGCCCGACCCGATGTTCCGCAGCTACATGTATGCGCACGACGGGGGCAACATCACCATCACCCTCACCGACCTGCCGGCGGGCATTTGCGATGTCTATCTCTACGGTCACACGACCACCCCCGACGACAACGCGGTGTTCGAGTTGTGGAGTGACGATGTAAACTGGGGCACGAAAGGCACCAGCTTGATTGGCGATGGCCCGACGTATGCCAC
>MWDV01000364.1 GCA_002070715.1 Verrucomicrobia bacterium ADurb.Bin118 | reverse complement strand
GCCCCCGAAGGTGTTGGCCACCTTCAAGGGGTAGCGGTCTTGGTGGTTGCTGGCCCAGGTGCGGAAGGCCAGGCTGATCCGCTTCAAGTTATTGACACAATAGATCCGCATCGCGCCGGCGCGGGTCATCGCCTGGGCGGGCCGGAGCATGACAATGAGTAACGCGACAACTGCCAGCACGACGAGCAGTTCGGTGAGGGTGAACGCCAAGCGTTGCGAGATTTTCCGGTTCATAGTATTTGAGATCTGATCCACCTGCCGATTCGCCAACGGGCCGTCGGCTTTCCGCGAAAGAGACTATCCCGGCCGAAGAACCGGGGCAAGCGGAAAATTCAATCCGGCTGCTGACGCGAACCCTCAACCCCTGTTTGTCTGATGGGAGAGCGGAGGGAAATCGCCCGCTCCCCGCCGCGTGAGCGCGCGGGGCTCAGGATAAGCGGAGGCGCGGTTGCAGGGAGCGGCTGGGGTCGGCGGGATGCGCCACCCGCCACAGATAAACGGTCAAGCCGATCAACAGGCAGCAATGGGTGCCTTGCGCCAGCCGGTGCCAGAGACGCAGCGAGCGGGCGGCGGCTTCGCGGCGTTCCACCGGGAGGTTGGGGGCGTGTTGGGTCCGATGCAGTTTTTTGATGTGCGGCTGAAAACCGAAGTCCATCACCAACCCCAGCGCCAGCACCACCGCCAGCAACCCGCCCGTGAAGCGTCCCGGGGGCCGGCCCAAATACAGCCAGGTCGCGAACAACTGTGTGAGGGCAATCACGGCGCAGATCAGTTGCAACCGGAAAAAGCGCACGATCAACACCTGCGCCACCGCGCCGGAAAAATAGGGGAAGTTGGCCGGCCCCAGCAGGGTCCGCATGTCCTCCGAGAACACGGCGGGTCCCGTGCCAAAGGTGAACAACACGGCCGCTCCCAGCCACACGGCGGCGTTGATGACGCCCGCGAATCGCAAGAATCCAGTCACCCGGCTACCGTAAGCGGCCCCGGTCATCGTGCCAAGCCGCGAATCTGCATCCGCCGGATATTTCCGTCGAACCCCGCGGGAGCGCCCGGGGCTTCGGGTGAGGCCCCGCAGCGGGCAAATCACGGTGGTGGTCTTACCGGCAGCGGCGGTTCGAGGCGTAGGCCTGTTCGGTCAGCTTCAGAATCCGCAGCGCGTTGGCCGCATCGTTCAGCGCGGGGGCTTGGTGGCGCAAAATGCAGTCGGCAAAGTAAGCGCACTCGGCGGTGTACGGATTGATGGCCGGGAACTTCAGCGGCTTGAACTGGCGGGCCACATTCTTGTTTTGCACCGCGTCGTAGCCGGCGTCGCCGAGGCCGAAGATGCCTTCCAAGGCGCCGCCCTGGCCCTGGCCGATGGTACCTTCGCTGAGCAGCGCGCCTTGCGAACCGTAAATCTCCAGGCGCGTGCGGCTGGCGGCATCCGGAATGCAGAAGAAACAATCCACCGTGGCGTGGGCGCCGGATTGGAACTCAATGAGCGTGGTGGAGGCGTCCTCGGAGGGATAACGCTGAACCAGGTGGCCGGTGAAGGCGACGATCCGTTTGATCGGCCCGGCGAAATAGGCGAGCAAATCGTAGAGGTGCGTGGCCATGTCAATCAGCGCCCCGCCACCGCCGGTCTTCGGGTGTTGCCGCCACGCGCCGGGGAGGGGCGGATACCAACACGAAAGCTGGGCGCGAAGATAAACCAGGGTGCCGAGTTTGCCGGCGTCAATCAGTGTCTTGATGCGCTGGTGCGCGCCGTGGAACTTCATCATGTACCCTTCCTGCAGGAAAACGCGGTGGCGCCGGCAGGCGGCCACCGCGGCGCGGCCCTCGGCGAGGGTCAGGGTGAGCGGTTTTTCGCAGAGCACATGTTTACCGGCCGCCGCGGCGAGCTTGATCTGGCGCGCGTGGCAGTTCGCCGGCGAGGCGATGTAAACCGCCTCGACTTCCGGATCGGCGAGGAGCGCGGCGTCGCTGTCGTAGGATTTGCGCACGCCAAACTCGGCGGCGATCTGATCCGCGTGCTGCAGGTCCATCACCGCCACGAGCCGGCAGTTTTTGGCCCGCAACAGGCCGGGGATGGTTTTGCGCCGGGCAATGCCGCCCGCGCCAATGATGCCGAAGTTCACTTTGCGTTTTTTCATGGGATCAACAAGTCACAGTGGGTGGTTTCCAAAAGGAGGGCACGCGCGTCACCGGGACGGCCCCGCTCGCCAGCGCTCCCGCCAGCCGCCGGGACGACCGGCCGTCGGCGGGAACCGACGGCCGGGGTTTGGAGGCCCGGCAAAAGCGGGTGGAGTCGCGGGCGCCGCATGGGTTCGTTCAACTGAACGCCTTGATGACTTTCACCAACGCGGCGGCGATTTGCCGCATGTTTTCCTCCGTGTAGGTCGGGTAGGCAAAACAGGTGAACGTGTGCTGCTCGTGCCAGCGCGCGTTGGGCACGTCCACTTGCGTGTAATCCACGCTGGCGGCGTCGGTGTATTCCTTCGAGGTGAAGGGGAAACCGGAGTTGCCGAATCCCCGCTTTTCCTGGAACGCCTTTTCGGTGTGGCATTGCGGCCAGAAGACCTTCCAACAAGGCGCGCCTTCCGCGGCGGCGGCGGTCACAAACTCCTGGATGGTGCAGCCCATGTTTTCGATGTCGAGCGAGAAGGCGCAGACATACCAACCGTTCTGGCGGTCGGGCGTGTCAATAGGCGCGAACTTGACCTGCGGCAGCGGCGCGAGGGCGTCGAGCAGGATGCGGCCGTTGCGGCGGCGCGCCGGCATGTTCCAGGCATCCATGCGCTGCAATTCGGCGAGACCGATGGCCGATTGCATCTCGGTCATGCGGTAGTTCCAGCCGACCCGGTTGTGGATGTAGGGTAGTTTCTGCTCCAGCGCCAGGAGGTTGAGGCGTTCTTTCACGTCGTAACCGTGATCGCGGAAACTGCGCGCCTGCCAGGCGAGTTCCTCGTCGTCCGTGGTGATCATGCCGCCCTCGCCGCCGGTGGTGAAGGTTTTGTTCTGGCAAAAACTGCAGCCGGCAATGTCGCCCAGCGTACCGGTTTTCCGGCCCTTGTAAACACCGCCGAAAGCCTCGGCGTTGTCCTCGATGACAAACAGATTGTGCTTCTTGGCGAACGCCCAAATTTTGTCCATGTCGCAGACGTTGCCGTACAGATGCACCGGCATAACGGCTTTGGTGCGCGGGGTGACGAGCTTCTCGGCGGATTCGACGCTGAGACAATGATCGTCGAGGTTCACGTCGGCGAACCGCGGGATCGCGCCGGCCTGCACGATGGAAAAGCTGGAGGCGATGAACGTGTAACTGGGCACGATGACTTCATCCCCCGGCCCAATGCCCAGCACCGCCAGGCTGACGTGCAGCGCGGCGGTGCCGGTGGCGACGCTCACGGCGTAGCGGCTGCCCTGCCAGGCGGCGAATTGTTTCTCGAACTCCATGCCGTGCGGGCCGGTCCAATAATTGACCTTGCCGGAGCGGAGCACCTGCTCGACGGCGCGTATGGCGTTGTCATCAAAGGCCGGCCAGGGGGGCAGCGGTGTGGTCACGGCCTTGGGGCCGCCGTGGAGGGCCAGTTTTCCAGAAGTGTGTGTGTCGTTGTTGCTCATGATTCAGAGGTGGTTCATTTTCGGGGGCGGGCTTACCCGGCGCGCCGGAGTGACTTTGCCTTGACGGCGGCGCCGAGGCAAACAGAATCCTGCCGCATGAAGCGATTCAAAGTCGGCATCGTGGGTTACGGCTGGGCGGCCCTCGCCCATATCCCGGCGATCAACGCCAGTCCGCTCGCCCAAGTCACCGCCATCTGTTCCGCGCGGCCGTTGGATGCGGCGGCGCTCGCCGCCCAACACGGCGGCCCGTTGCGGACGTTCACCCGGTACGAGGATCTGCTGCGCGATCCGGAGGTGGACGCGGTCTCCATCTGCAGTTACCACGCGCTGCACGCGGAGCAGGTCATCGCCGCAGCCAAGGCGGGCAAACACATCATCTGCGAAAAACCGCTGGCGTTGTCGTGGAAGGACGTGCGCGCCGTTGAACGGGCCGTGAAAAAGGCGGGCGTGAAATTTTGCATCTGCTTCGAGTTGCGCTATTCCAGCCAGTTCCTCGCGCTCAAGGCCCTGATTGACCAGGGCCTCCTCGGCACGCTGCATTACGGCGAGGTGGATTACTACCACGGCGTCGGCCCGTGGTACCGCGAATTCCAATGGTGCACCACGATCAAAGATTGCGGGAGCAGCCTGCTGGAAGCCGGATGTCACGCGATGGACGCGCTGCTCCTGTGCCTGGGCGACGCGGTCGAGGAAGTCGCCAGTTACGGCGCGAAATCGGCCAGCCCGACCTACGCGCCGTACGAGTATCCGCCGACGACGGTGACCCTGCTGAAATTCCGCGACGGCAAGGTGGGCAAATGCGCTTCGGTGATTGACTGCTGGCAGCCGTATTATTTTCACACGCACCTGGTCGGCAGCGAGGGCAGTGTGCTGGATAACAAGTTCCATTCGAACCGGATCAACGGGCTGAGCCGCCACCATTGGAGCCAGCTTTCCTGTCAACCGGTGGATTCGGGCGACGTGGCGGATCATCCCTACCAAACGCAGTTCGAGGCGTTCTTCGAGGCGCTGGCCCAAGGGCGGGACATGCCGCTCACTGGTTTGCGGGAAGCGGTGGCCACCCACGAAATCCTTTTTGCGGCCGACCTGGCCCTACACCGGGGCCGGCCGGTCAAGCTCGCCGAGTTTCGCGCGAAACGATAAGCCGGATTCCGCCCCGGCAGGCCGGGGCTGGTTAGCGCTGGGCGGCCCGGCTCAGCCACGCGTGCAGCGCGCGCCAATCGCCCGCCGTCGGGCCGCCGTTCCCGGTGGGCATAATCTGCCAGGTTTGCCAGCCGTGCCGTTTGGCGGGTTGCACGTCGTTGTCCAACCGGTCGCCCACCATCAGGATTTCCGGCGCGATGATGCCGCGCGCCGCCAAGCGGGCGGTCAGGATTTGGAAGACGTGCGGGTCCGGTTTACTGAACCCCAGGTCAAACGACCAGAGACACAACTCACGGGGGAACAGGTCCATGCCGAGGCCGGCGCCGGCGAGCGCGCGCTCAAGTTCGCGCAGTGTGTACGCCTGGGAATTCGACGCAATCCCCAGTGTGCGTCCTTGTTCGTGCAGCAGATTGAGCACGGCGGCCGCGCCCTCCTGCAAGCTGAGCGTGCGGCCGAGTTGCATCTGGCGGTAGATGAACTCTTCCTGCTCCGCCGCCGGCAGATGACGGAACGAGGGCAACACCTCCGCCACCACCTGCGGCCAGAGGATTTCGGGAAAAGTGATGCCGCGCGCGTGCGCCGCCTTGTGCCGCGCGGCGATCACCTGGTTGCAGGCCACGGAGAATTCGAATCGTCCCAAGGGCGGCGGCGCTTGAAAACAATCTTGAAACAGCGTTCTCCATTGGTCGTCGGCATCCGGCGGCGGCGGCCCGACCCGGAGCAGCGTGGCGTAAACATCAAAAATGACCGCTCGAATTCTCATGTGTTCGTATGCCAAAGCAGAGGATGACGATGCGCGCCGGCCAAGGTTTTGACGAGAAATTCCTGCTGCGCGGTCATGGCCGCGTCGGCCGGCAACCGGGTCGGCACCCGCGCCCGGAGCAGTTGCGCGAACCGGGCGGCGTACGCGCGAGGCGAGAGCCAGCGATCCGCCGTGCGTGGCCAGGGACTGACCCGCAATTTTTGGGTGAGCGCGCGGCGGCGCCAGACGGTGAGGAAAGGATTCAAATCCACACAAGCCTGCCAGGAGACCTCCGCCGGATGCGCGAGCACTTCCAGTTGGGCGGACAAAGTGAGCCGGCTGAAAGCCACGCTGGCGGGCGGACGGG
>MWDV01000363.1 GCA_002070715.1 Verrucomicrobia bacterium ADurb.Bin118 | reverse complement strand
CAGAACATCACGCTGGTCTTGGTGGGGGATTTTGCGGCCACGAATGCCGTGGCGTTGGCGGAGCATTATTTCGGGCGCATCCGGCGCGGCACCAACCCGCCGCCGGACGTGGTGACGCTGGAAATCAAACCGGTGGCGGAAAAACGGATGTACGCCGAGGCCGAGGCGAATCCCCAAGTGGACATCGTCTGGCACACCGTGCCGTTCGGCCATCGCGACGCGTATCCGCTCAAGATATTCGCCCAACTGCTCGCCACGCGGACCGGGCGGTTGTACAAGGGGCTGGTGTTGGGCCGCGAAGTGGCCACGCAGGTTTACGCGGACCAGATTTCGCGCAAATGGGCGGGTCTGTTCAACGCAGGCGGCGAGGCGCGCGAAGGACACACGCCGGCGGAAGTCGAGCAGGCCATTTACGACGAAATCGCGATCCTGCAGGAGCAGGACCCGCCAGCGGAGGAATTGCAGAAGGTCAAAAATAATTTTGCCGCCGCCGAATACCGGCGGCTCACGTCCAATAACTCCATCCTCATGCAACTGCTGATCCTGGATGGCTTGGGCGACTGGCGGGAAATCAACCATGCCGGTCCGAAATACCAGGCGGTCACCGCCGACGACGTGCGACGCGTGGCAAAGCAATATTTTACCAAGGAAAACCGTTCGGTGGCCACCTACACCCGCAAACCCGCCGCCGTACCCGTCGCTGTCCCGTGAAATTATTCGTCCGCCTCCCTTCGTTTGTGGCCGCATTTGGACTCGGCGCGCTGCTGGCCGGATTGGACGTGACCGGCGCGCGCGCCCAAACGCCCGCCATTCCGCCCGCCCAACCGATTCCTGACCGGCCCGAGCAACTGATCTTTCCCCCATTGCGTTACGAACCGCCAGCGCCGGCTGATTTCCGGGTGCCGCTGCGGAGCGGGCCGATTGCTTACGTGGTGCCGGATCGCGACCTGCCGCTCGTGAACGTGGCGGTGCTGGTGCGGGTGGGGGAATACCTGGAGCGGACGGATCAGGCCGGGTTGGCCAGCCTGACCGGGTATCTGTTGGCGCGGGGCGGGACGCGTTCCCACACCGCCGAGGCCCTCGAAGAACGACTGGCCTTTCTGGCCGCGGCGCTGAACTCCGGCATCGGCGACACGCAAGGGAGCGTCAGCTTGAACCTGCTTTCCAAGGACGTGGACGAGGGGTTGGCCCTGTTCCGCGAAGTCCTCGCCACGCCGCGGTTTCAGGCGGATAAAATCGCCCTGCGCAAACAGCAAATCCTGCAGGCGATGCAGCAGCGCAACGACGATTCCGGCGCCATCGAACAACGCGAAGCCGGCTTTCTGGCCTTTGGCGAAGGCTTCTGGTTGAACCGCTACGCCACAGCCGCCTCCGTGGAACGTCTCACGGCGGCGGATTTGCACGCGTTTCATCAGCAATGGTTCACACCCTCGAATTTCATCGTCGCCACCAGCGGTGATTTTGAACGCGACGCCTTCGTGGCGAAGCTGGAGCAACTGTTTGCCGACTGGCCCTTTTCCGGAGGACCGCCGCCGCCCGTGCCCACGAATACCACCTTCGCCCCGCCGGGTGTGTATCTGGTGGACAAAGACGTCAATCAAGCCCGCGTCTCCGTGCTTCTGCCCGGCATCCGGCGCGATGACCCCGATTACTTCGCGTGCATCGTCATGAACGACATTCTGGGCGGCGGCGGCTTCACCTCGCGCATCATGAACCGCGTGCGTTCGGAGGAGGGTCTGGCGTACGCGGCGGGATCGGGGTTGCCGGGCGGCGTCTATTATCCGCTCACCTTCACCGCGGCTTTTCAAACCAAACCGCGCACCGTGGCTTACGCCACCTCGATTGTGCTGGATGAACTGCGGCGCATGATCGTCGAGTCGGTGACCGAGGCGGAATTGCACACCGCCAAACGCGGGTTCATTGATCGTTTCCCGCGCACCTTCGCCTCGAAGGCGCAGGTGGCCGGCTTGTTCGCCCAGGAGGAATTCACCGGCCGTTACGCGCGCGACCCGGCGTTTTGGCAACAATTCCGCGCGCGGATGGAAGCGGTCACGCAGGCGGACGTGCAGCGCGCCGCGCAACGGGTGTTGCAAACGAATCAACTCGTCATTCTGACGGTCGGCCAGAAGACCAACATCCTCCAGGGCCATCCCAATCACCCCGTGCGCCTGCAGGACTTCGCGCCGCAACGTTTCCTTGAACTGCCGTTGCGCGATCCGTTGACGATGCAACCCCTTGGCGCGCCAAAACCGATGACCTCGGACGCCGCTTCCCCGTGACCCGACGGCAATGTTTTTGGAAACGGAAAACAAGACGGAAACCTCGCCACGAAAACCACAGTGTTAACCTGCCTTGCCCGGCGCCGCGCAAATCTGAATTCGACATCGCGCAACTTTGAGGCAGATTCCTTGTCCGCATGAGCACGACAGTGGCAACGAGAACAACGAAAAGCGATAAAGTGGTGGGCGAAACGGATCTGATCACGTTCCGGCGTTCGCGCATTCACGGCACGGGCGGGTTTGCCCGCCGGGCCATCCCCGCCGGCACGAAATTGATTCAATACGTGGGGGAAAAAATCACCAAGGCGGAATCCCTGCGGCGGTGCGAGGCGGAGAATCCCTACATTTTCACCCTCGACGACCAATACGATCTGGATGGCGGCGTGGAGTGGAATCCGGCCCGCTTTCTCAATCACAGTTGCGCGCCGAATTGCGAAACGGAATTGGACGAGGAGGCGGGCGAGGTGTGGATTCTGGCGCTCCGCGATCTGCAGCCCGGCGAGGAGTTGACCTTCAACTACGGTTACGATCTTTCCGAATACCGCGACCATCCCTGCCGGTGCGGCGCGCCGAATTGCGTGGGCTACATCGTGGCGGAGGAATTCTTCGATCACGTGCGCCGGCAACTTTCCTTGGAGCGGGAAGCCCGGCAACCGGTTCAAGCGTAAAGCAGAAACGGGCGCACCCGCTCCCGCCATTCCGGCGCGACGGTCCATGCGCGAATGGATTCGCCGAGGCCGTCGGATTTTTGTCCGAGGGTTTCCCGAATTCCGTCCCGCCCGATCAACCGCTCGAAATGCCCTTCCCCGGTGGGATTCGCCGCGGTCGGATACGGCGCCCAACTGAAGAATTCCTCGTGACTCTGCATGATCTCCGCAAGCAGATGCAAACCGGCGCAGACCGGGCGGACGGCGGGAATTTCGGTTAGGTGCAGACGCACGCCCCGGCACGGCACTGCGGCGTGCGGCGGTAATCGGGGGGTGAAATCGAACGGCGCCGCCTGCAAACCCGGCAATCCGAGGGCGTTCAGCCGGGCGGCAACGGCCCGCGATTTCAACCACGGCGCGCCGACCACTTGGAAGGCGAACTCGGTGCCGCGGCCCACACTCAGGTTGGTGGCCTCAAACAAACCCAGGCCGGGATACCAGAGCGCGGCGGCATGACTGGTGATGGCCGGCGAGGTGGGGAGAAAAGGCAAGCCCGTGTCCGGCCAGTGCATTGCCCGGGACCAGCCCTGGCACGGGACCACTTCCAGCCGGGCGTTGAGCTGCCATTCCGCATTCCACCATGGCGCGAGTTCCCCCACGGTCAGCGAATGACGAATGGGCATCGGCGCGCGGCCCAGGAAACTGCCGTAACGCGACACGTCGAGCAGCGGGCCTTCCGCCGCCGCCAAATCGCCGCTCAACGGGTTGGGCCGGTCCAGCACGACGAGCAATACCCCGGCTTCGACGCAGGCTTCCAAGACATGGGACAACGTCCAAATGTAGGTGTAAAAACGGGTCCCGATGTCGGGAATATCAAACACCACCGCGTCCAAACCTTCGAGGCTTTCCGGCGGCGGACGCAAACGTTTGCCATACAGGCTGACGATGGGCAGACCGGTAAGGGCGTCCGTGCCATTGGCCACCGCCGCGCCATCGGCGGCGTCGGCGCCCAGGCCGTGCTCCGGGGAAAACAGGCGGACCAGTTGCACGCCGGCGCGTTGCAACGCCGCGCGGGTGGGGATGGTGCTTTCCCGCGCGGGTCGCGCCGCGTCATTGGTCACCAACCCAATGCGTCCGAACAACCTGCCCGGCTCGGCCAGGATTTGATCAATGCCAAAGAGAATTTGACTCATGTTGAGGGAAGCGCCGTTCGCGTGTCAGGATGGTTCGCCAAAGAGAAACGCGCCGTAACCCACCACCCGGTCCCGCGAGCCGGCGGTGTCGCCGGAATTGCGCAGATCCGCGGTCTCGACGTAGAAACCGCGCCGTTCAGCGATGCGCAGCAAGCCGCGGATGGCGCGATAACCGCAGGCGTGCTGCCCGGTCAACGCCGCGGCTTGACGCGTTTCGATGTGCGCCGCCGTGGTCCGATCCAATCGCTGCGCCGCCGCGTATCCGTGGTAGTGGCTGAGATCCGAACTGACGACGATGCGCGTTTCCGGTCCGCTCCACAGGAGTTCGAGGGCTTCGCTGATTTCAGCGTCACCGGCTTCGCCCACGACCAGGGGCACAATCTGAAAATCGCGCAACGTCTGTTGCAAAAAGGGTAGCTCAACTTCCAGCGCGTGTTCCGTCGCGTGCGCGGGATCGAAGACCCGGACTGATGACAATTTTCGCAGTTGCGCGACCGCGTCCGCATCCACCGGGACGTTGCCCA
>MWDV01000362.1 GCA_002070715.1 Verrucomicrobia bacterium ADurb.Bin118 | reverse complement strand
ATACCGGTTGAACTGGGGCAAGCTGCGATTGGATCGTCGAGCGTGGACACACTCTCTTGAACCGTGAAACCCGCCGGCGTCCCGCCAGACGGTGTAAGGAATCTAGCGGCGCTCAGGCCGCGCCGGAGTGAGTTGGCCACCCGCGCATGTGCCACAGCCCTGGACGCTGTGAAGTTTAGGTTGAATGTTTCGCTGGTTTGAGTTGAAATGGCCCAGAAGCAATTGCGTATGGAGTTATTGAACCAATACACCAGCCGCACGGTGCCGGGCTTTGTGAACGTGCTGGGCACGGCCACGAACACCGCGACGGTGAGTCTGTGGAGCCAGGACAATCTCGCGCTCTACCCGCCGACGACGCGCCAGGGGGATTATTTCCGGGGGGAAATATTGTTCAACAACAACACGGGCGCGCTGTGGTTGACCATCACCAACGTGGCCGTCCTGAGCAACTACACCGGGGCGGACATTGTGACCAACATCACGGGCAATTTGTTGCTGGCAAAGAATCCCGAGGCGTTTACCTATGACGCCGATGGCAACTTAACCAGTGACAGCTTGTGGACGAATGTGTGGAATGGGGAGAACCGGCGGATAGTGATTGAACGTAGAAGCGACGCCCCGTCGCTCTCCAAAGTGAAAGAGGTGTGGACGATTCTGGCCGATGGAAGATGGATTGAGCGGATTGTGTCCACGAACAATGGAACAGCTTACTATCCTTCACTCACGAACCGTTATGTTTGGGACAATCAGGTGTTGCTGGCGGTGCTGGATCATACGAACGGCGTGGTGGTGAGTTGCCTGCGTGGGCTGGATTTGAGCGGCAGCCTTCAAGGCGCTGGCGGCGTGGGCGGCGTGCTGGCAGTGAAGGCAGGGCCGTCCGCCCAATGCGGTGCGATGGCCAACACCACCCACTTCACCTGCTATGATGGCAACGGCAATGTGACGGTGCTTGTAAACGCCGCGACTGGTCTTGAGAGCGCGCGCTACGCCTACGGCCCATTTGCCGAACTGCTCCAACGGACGGGCCCGATGGCGAAGTTAAACCCCATCCGCTTCAGCACGCAATATCACGATGACTATACCGGAGATGACAAATACCTATTCCGGGATTTAAGGGATGGCCGGTGGCTAAATAGAGACCTCATCGGCGAAAGAGGAGGGATGAACTTGTATGGGTTCGTTCGGAATGAGCCCATTGACAGCTTTGATAAACTTGGTCTTGCTGCTTGGACATGGGATACGCCTATCACAAGTGATTACTCCATTTCCTATGATTCCGCGATGACTCTACGGAGACACGGCCCTCCAACCTCCTATCGTCGTGGAACATGGGCTGCTGAAGCGTATGCTCATTCCTTGGGTGGATTGAATGACGCATTGTTCCAACATTATCTGCATGGGGGTGGAACGCCGGTGGATTTGACCTCGGACGCAACATTGAAAGGCGAGACAATCGCTGCCCTAACACCAAAAATGAATAGTGCGCAGAACGATATTCGGAAGAAAGCCGAGTCGTTCAAGTGCCCTTCGCTGTCAAGCTTGCTCGAAGGCATTCCTAATGTTTTGGGTGATACAAAGTTCTCTTCGATTGACCGCACTGGGTTTACATCATCAATCTGGGTAATCAAAACGGCAGATGCAGGGCTTTCAAAGCAATGTAACGCAATAGTGGTTTGCTTCTGTAACGGAGAGAAATTTGCCGTATTAAAATGTGACTTCCATATGTATTTCTACGATCAGTTCGCAGATGCTGCGAACCTTTCCCACAAGCCAGGAGTTGTAACGGAATGGATTGGAGGAACTCAATTTGATGAAACAGGAGCATGGGGGAGAGTTGTTTTGCAAACTGGGTATTACCGGTGATTGCTTTCTTATGAAACCTCAGATATTTGCACTGATGGCTCTACTATTTATGGCATCGTGCAACACGCGACAAAACGCTTACCTGCCGGATGGTGATTCAAATGGATTGCGAACGCATGGGGAAATTAGAGGGCAAGAGGCGCTCGCAAAGGAAATCGTTTCTATTCAGCATGACTTTGGGGATGCCATGCTTCATTTGGACAATACCAATGCTACCAACTTTGTGGCCAAAGTGGGAGTTTTGGCAGACCGTCTCGAAAAAATATCGGAAGAGTTGGACAGGGCGGGTTCATTCCCAGCCAGTTTGCGCGAAGCCACGCTTAAAAAGTTGGATGATGACGAGAAAGCCTTTGCCCAACTTTGGAAAAGCACAGTGAGGAACGATTTACTGCAACCCGAAGTTGCTAAGATCACAGACCCTGCTGTGGACAGGTTTTTTTCAGTCAGCGGGTCTGTAATGATGAAAGCTGGGTTATTAATTGAAGCTAAATGAGAAGCACTTGGTGGAAGTGGAAGATGTGACCAACGGTGTCTCTCACAAGTGAACTTTTTTCGACACGCCAACGATAGCAACGGGGTTGCGAAAGAAATGAAAAGTGAACTCGACACGCCAACCAATGCAGCAGCCATACCATGATAATTTGCACTGGCGCAGCTTCTCGGCCGGTGAACCAAGAGAAAGCCCGGCCTACATCAAACTGAACATCCCAACCGCTTGC
>MWDV01000361.1 GCA_002070715.1 Verrucomicrobia bacterium ADurb.Bin118 | reverse complement strand
GGCGGTGGTCGTCCCCCGCCGTCCCCCGATTCAAAACCACACGCGCTGGATCAACCAAAATACCCCCAGCACCACCACCACCGCCGAGCCGCCCGGCACCAGATAACGGACGAACGCCGGGTTCCGGTGCAGCCGCCAGATGATCGGCAGCGCCATCGCGGCGATGGCAATCTGCCCCAGTTCCACGCCCAGATTGAAGGCCAACAACGGCATCGTCACGCCGCCGCCCCGGGCGCCCACGCCCAAATCCCGCAGCACCGAGGCGAATCCGAAACCGTGAATCAAGCCGAAGAGAAAGGTGAGCAACCAGCGACCGCGGGGATGTCCCCGGCGCAGGATGTTTTCCGCGCCCACGTAAATGATCGTCGCGGCGATCAGGGGTTCGGTGTATTCGCCGGGCAGATTCAACAGGTCAAACGTTGCCACCGCCAGCGTGATCGAATGCGCCAAGGTGAAACAGCTAATGACCACGAACGCGTCGCGAAACCGATGGGTGACCAGCAACAGTCCGAACAAGAACATCAGATGGTCGTAGCCGATGCCGATATGCTCCACGCCGAGCCAGAAGAATCCGGCGAACGACGGCAGGACACCAGCCGGCGCGGACGCTTCCGCATCACCGCGGATGGTGGTCACGGGCGAATTCTGGTTGAGTAATCGTTCGGTGATCGTTTGGCCCGCTGCGTTCACCAAGCTGAACAACGTCCGGTGTCCGGCGGGGAGTTCGCGGATCACCTCAAAATGCAGGTCCAGGCGCTCAAACATCCCCACCGGAAACTCCAGCAAGCTGACCACATTGTTGCTGGTGTCCAGCAAGCTCCGCACGGACGCCGGGGGGATGAAGGCGTCGCCCAGCCGCAGTCCGCAGGTGGTGGCAATGATTTCGTTGTATTCGTCTTCCCGCGTCGCAAATTCCGTCGCCGTCACCTGGCCATCGCGATTCGCATCCAGTTCCGCCAGCTCCTCCGCGTCCTTGAGGGCGAAGGTCAGTTCCACCGTCACGGCCTGGGTCCGCACCTGCGCCACGGCGGTACTTAAACCGACTTCGTGCGCCCGGGCTCCCAGCGCCAGGCCGGCCGCCAACCCCAAGCCCGCCAGCAGGCGCATCCACCGAATTTGGAGAAACACTTTCATCAAATGCCCCCAGTAGTTAGCAGGCTTTCCGGACCGGGGAAAGCGTGACGGGAAAAAAGCTCGCCTGCTGCGGGCCAATTCCCCACGCTGCCCGGCGAATTTTTTAACGGGTGCGTCCCGTTTTGACATGAACACCGAATCCATTCGCCCAACCGCAAAAGCCCGGTTCAACCCGGCGGGGTGCGCCGGGGAATACGCCTTGGCGATTCCCAGCGATTGGGATTTTGCCCGTCGCCGCCGCGGAAGGATCGCCGCTTGAACTGATTTTAACCTTGTCCATCTTAGTTATGAACGAACCCGTCATTACGCCCGAACTGGTTGCCCAGCATAATCTGACTCCCGAAGAATACGCCCACGTCAAACAGATCCTCGGCCGCGAGCCGACCTATACCGAGTTGGGCGTGTTTTCGGTGATGTGGAGCGAGCATTGCAGTTACAAAAACACCAAGCCGCTGCTCAAGACCTTTCCCACGCAGTCGCCCCGGATCCTCGTCGGCGCGGGCGAGGAAAACGCCGGGGTGGTGGATATTGGAGACGGCGTCGCCATCGCCTTCAAAATCGAGTCCCACAATCATCCGAGCGCGATTGAGCCGTTTCATGGCGCCGCCACAGGTGTCGGCGGGGTCATCCGCGACATCTTCACCATGGGTGCGCGACCGCTCTGCGCGATGAACTCGCTACGCTTCGGTCCGATCACAAGCGAAGACGAAAGCGCGCCCGACACAGCGGCGGTGCAAAACAATCGGCAGCTCTTTGCCGGGGTGATCAGCGGCCTTGCGCATTACGGTAATCACTTTGGCCTCCCGACGGTGGCGGGAGAGGTTTATTTCGACCCGACCTACGCGGGCAACCCGCTCGTGAACGCCTTTTGTCTTGGCGTGCTGCGGCATGAACAGATCACGCGCGGCGCGGCGCAAGGCGTGGGAAATCCGGTGTTTTACCTGGGCCCGGCGACGGGACGGGACGGGCTCGCGGGCGCGGTGTTTGCGTCGCAGGATCTGACGGAAGCCTCCGCGGAACGCCAGCGTGGCGCGGTGCCGGCGGGCGATCCGGTCATGGAAAAACGGGTGTGCGGCGCCTGCCTGGAATTGCTCGCCACCGGCGCGGTGGCCGGGATGCAGGACATGGGCGCGGCGGGGCTGACTTGTTCCACCTGCGAAACCGCCGCGCGCGCGGGCACGGGGATCGAGATCGAACTCGACCGGGTGCCGCAACGCGCTCCGAACATGAGCAGCTACGAAATCATGCTGTCAGAATCGCAGGAGCGCATGCTCATCGTCATCCACCGAGGCCGGGAGGCGGAGGCGAAACAGATTTTCGACAAATGGGAAGTGCCGTGGGCCGAAATCGGCGTGGTGACGGACACGGGCCGCATGGTGATTAAACACGGCGGCAAATGCGTGGCCGATATCCCCGCCAAAAAAATAACCGATGAATCGCCCGTGTATCAGCGCCCGGCGACTGAGCCCGGATATTTGGCAGCCGTCCGCGCCTTCCGGGTGGACGGAGTGTCCGACACGCAAAATCCGGCGGCGGATTTGAAAAGGTTGCTGGCCTGGCCCAGCATCGCTTCCAAAAACTGGGCATACCGCCAATTTGATCCCCAACTGAGCGGCGACATGGTGGTGATGCCCGGCAGCGATGCCGCCGTGATCCGCATCAAAGCCGATTCACTGCCTCCGCAGGCAGATGCGCCAGCCAAATCTCTTCCCGAAAAACTGATTGCTCTGACGGTGGATTGCAACGGCGCCTACGCGTATCTCGACCCCTACGAAGGCGCCAAAATCGCCGTGGCGGAGGCGTGCCGCAACTTGGCCTGCGCCGGCGCGATTCCGTTGGGCGCCACCGACAATCTCAACATGCCCAGTCCGATGGATCCGGAACTGTTCTGGCAGATCGCGGAATCGGTGCGCGGCCTGGCGGATGGCTGCCGGGCGTTCAACGCCCCCGTCACCGGCGGCAATTGCTCGCTTTACAATCAAAACCCCGCCGGACCGATTGATCCGACCCCTGTGATCGCCGTCGTCGGTCTGATCGAAAAACCCGAACACGTCACGACGCAATGGTTCAAGGATGCGGACGACGCCATCATTTTACTGGGCGACGCTGTCGAGGATACGCCATTGCAAGGCCTCGGGGGCAGCGCCTATTTACAGGTGATGCACGGCCTCAAAAACGGCGCGCCGCCGCGCTGTGACCTCGAAACGGCAAAAACGCTGCACACCACCTTGCTCGGCCTGATTCAATCCGGTTTGGTGAAGAGCGCACACGATTGCAGTGAAGGCGGTTTGGCGGTGGCGCTGGCGGAATGCTGTATCAGCCAGGGGGGAGATTCTGAAACCCCGCGGTTGGTTGGCGCCACGATTGATCTGACGTCGCTGACCAATCCTTCCAATTCGCCCGCGGAGGGAGAGGAATCGGGTAGAAGGACGGCGTCCCGTTTGGATGCGTTGCTCTTTGGTGAAACCCAATCGCGCGTGGTCATCAGTTGTCCTGCCCTTGATGCTGTGAAAGTGGTGGAACGCGCCAAGCTGATGGGTGTGCCGGCGGTGCGGATCGGCACCGTCGGCGGGGATCAATCGACGGTCAAAAC
>MWDV01000360.1 GCA_002070715.1 Verrucomicrobia bacterium ADurb.Bin118 | reverse complement strand
GACGGATTTTTCAGGCCGGAAAAAAACTCCAAATACTTGTTGCGCAAAAGGGCGGGTTTGCTAGTATGCGTGCCCCCGTTTGACCTCGTAGGGCAAACGGGATGTAAGTTATTGGATCAAGCCAATGCCAACAATTAATCAATTGGTCCGCAAGGGCCGCAAGAAACTGACGTATCAATCCAAGTCACCCGCCTTGGAGGGATCGCCCTTTCGGCGCGGCGTGTGCATCCAAGTCATGACCCGCACGCCCAAGAAGCCGAACTCGGCCATGCGCAAGGTGGCCAAGGTGCGCCTCACCAACGGCTACGAAGTTATCGCCTACATTCCGGACGAGGGCCACAATCTCCAGGAACACTCCATCGTGATGCTCCGCGGGGGCCGGGTGAAGGATCTGCCCGGCGTGCGCTATCACATTGTCCGCGGCCGGTTGGATGCGGCCGGCGTGGAGAAGCGGCGCGTGAGCCGGTCCAAATATGGCGTCAAACGGCCCAAAGCCAGTGCGAAACCCGCCGCCTGAAATTTCACAACCTGATTTAACGAAGCAACGAAGTTATGTCCCGTCGTCGTCGAGCCGTCAAACGTCCCATCGCCCGTGACCCGAACTACAACAGCCCGCTGGTCACGCGCCTGGTCAACACCGTGATGAAGTGCGGCAAAAAGAGCACGGCCCAGCGCATCGTTTACGGTGCATTCGCCCAGATTGCCGAGAAGAACACCGGCGCCAATCCGCTCGACATCCTGCAGCGCGCGGTGGACAACGCCAAGCCGCGCATTGAAACCAAGGCGCGGCGCGTGGGGGGCGCGACCTACCAGGTGCCGCTCGAAGTGCCGGGCGACCGCCAGCAATCCCTGGCCCTGCGGTGGATCGTGAGCTTTGCCAGCGCGCGCAAAGGCGTCCCGATGAAACAGGCGATCGCCACCGAGATCATGGAGGCGTATCAAGGACAAGGCAACGCCATCCGCAAACGCGATGAAGTCCATCGCATGGCCCAGGCCAACAAGGCATTCGCCCATTTCCGCTGGTAAACATCCTTTTTTCAACGCCCCGACGGTTGTCCGCAATTCGGGGCGTTTTTGTTGCCTGAACCCGAGAAATTCCCCGTGAGTCAAAGCGCCAAATCATCGAAAGCGCCCCGCCGCGAGTTGCCGATCGAGCAAACCCGCAACATCGGGATCGCGGCGCATATTGACGCGGGGAAGACGACCACCACCGAGCGCATTCTCTTCTACACCGGGCTCATCTACAAGATGGGCGACGTGGACGACGGGAACACCGTGACCGACTGGATGGAACAGGAGCGGGAACGCGGCATCACCATCACCTCGGCCGCCACCGTCTGTTACTGGACGCCGAAGGCGGATGGCACCACCAAGCTTTTCCCCGATACGCTGCATCGCATCAACATCATTGACACGCCGGGCCACGTGGATTTCACCGCCGAAGTGGAGCGTTCGATGCGGGTGTTGGACGGCGCCGTGGCGGTGTTCTGCGGCGTCGCGGGAGTCCAACCCCAGTCCGAAACGGTCTGGCGCCAGGCCACCAAGTACCGGGTGCCCCGCATCGCTTTCGTCAATAAAATGGACCGGACGGGGGCCAACTTTGAAAACGTCCTGCACGACATGCGCCGGAAACTCGGCGCCTATGCCTATGCGGTGGCGCTGCCGCTGGGGCGCGAGGACGACCTGCGCGGTGTGGTGGACGTCATCAATCAACGGGCGATTCTTTACGATCCCGAAGACGAAAGCGGGGTGAAGTTCCAGATCGCGGAGATTCCGGCGGCGGAGCGGGAACGCGCCGCCCAGGCCCTGGCTGAATTGATTGACGCGGTATCCAACAAGGACGACGAAGTGGCGGCGTTGGTGGTGGAAGATCAACCGGTGCCGCCGGCGGTGCTCAAGGCGGCCATCCGGCGGTTGACCTGCAAACTCGAACTCGTCCCGGTCCTGGCCGGCTCGGCCTTCCGCAAACGTGGCATCCAACTGCTCGTGGATGCCGTGGTGGATTATCTGCCCTCGCCGTTGGATGTGCCGGCGGCGGTGGGCATCGAACCCGGCACGGAGCATCAGGTCGTTGTGCCCTCGGATGACAACGAGAAATTCTGCTCGCTGGCGTTCAAGTTGTGGACCGATCCCTACGTGGGCAAGCTGGTGTTCTTCCGCGTGTACAGCGGTCAGTTGGGCAAGGGGGACAGCATTTACAATCCCCGCACCCGCAAGCGCGAGCGCGTCAGCCGCGTCATGATGATCCAGGCGGACAAACGGTTGGACGTGGACGCCGTGCATGCGGGCGACATCGCCGCGCTCGTCGGGTTGCGCAACATCACCACCGGCGACACGTTGTGCGACGAGAAATTCGACGTGATGCTCGAGCCGCCGACTTTTCCCGAGCCGGTCATCAGCATGGCGGTCGAGCCCAAAACGAAAGCGGACCGCGACAAACTGGGCGAGGGCCTGCAGCGGCTTTCCGAGGAGGATCCCACTTTCCGTTGTTTCACCAACGAGGAAACCGGGCAACTCATCATCGCCGGCATGGGCGAACTGCACCTCGAAATCATCCGGGATCGTTTGTTGCGCGAATTCAAAGTGGCCGCCAATACGGGTGCGCCGCAGATTGCCTACCGCGAAACGGTCACGGTCGCGGCCGAAGGCGAGGGCAAGTTCATCCGCCAATCCGGCGGCCGCGGTCAATACGGCCACGTGTGCATCACGCTGGCGCCCAACGAGCGCGGCAAGGGTATTGAAATCGAGAACGCCATTGTGGGCGGCGTCATTCCCAAGGAATACATCCCGGCGGTCATGGACGGGCTGAAAGAAGCCATTCAAGGCGGTGTGCTGGCCGGGTATCCGTTGGTGGATTTGAAAATCGCCATTGTGGACGGCACATCGCACGAAGTGGATTCGAGCGAGCTGGCCTTCAAAATGGCCGGCATCTTTGCCCTCAAAGAAGCCTGCAAAAAGGCCGGGGTCATCCTCCTCGAACCCATCATGAAGGTGGAAGTCACCACCCCGGATGAATACCAGGGCGATTTACTGGGTGACATGAACCGGCGGCGTGGTAAGATTTCCGGGATTGAGGCCCACGGCGCTTCCATTATAATCACGGGCGAGGTGCCGCTGGCGGAAATGTTCGGGTACGCCACGGCCATTCGCTCGCTCTCGAAGGGCCGGGCGGCGTACTCGATGGAACCCCACCGGTTTGAACCGGTCCCGAGCAGTATTACAGAAAAGATTTTGGATACCGCGCCGCCAATGGCGGCGGCGCGTTCCTGAGACAGCAACAACAAAAACTTGTTCTTTATATGCCAACACAACGCATTCGCATCCGCCTTAAGGCCTATGACTTCCGCGTCATTGACCAATCCGCGCGGGAGATCGCGGACACCGTAAAACGCACCGGCGCGCGGGTGGCGGGCCCCATTCCGCTGCCCACCCGCATCGAGCGTTACACCGTCCAACGCTCGCCCCATGCCGACAAGAAATCGCAGGAAACCTTCGAGCAACGCACTCACAAGCGGTTGATTGATATCCTCGATCCCACCGCCAAAACGGTGGACGAACTCAAGAAACTGAACCTGCCCGCCGGCGTGGACATCACCATCAAAATCTAGGGTGTTTCACCGTAACTCGTTGAATTATTGAATTGTTATGTCTTTCGGACTTCTTGGAAAAAAACTGGGACAGACGCGGGTCTATGACGCCCAGGGCGTCCTGCATTCGGTGACCATCGTCCTCGCCGGACCCAATCGCGTGCTGCAATGTAAAACCAAGGCCACCGACGGCTACGACGCCGTCCAGCTCGGCTTTGGCGAACAAAAAGATCAACGCCTCTCCAAGGCGAAACTCGGCCATTTGAAGAAATTCGGCGTGGACACCAAACGCGCGGGGGAAAAAACGCCCGCCGTCCTGACCGGCGTCCAGCGGATTCGCGAATTCCGCAACTTCTCCAAGCCGGTCAAGACCGGCGACCTCATCGGCCCCGGCCTGTTTGCCGTCGGCGATTTTGTGGATGCCATTGGCATCACCAAGGGCCGCGGCTTTGCGGGCGTCGTTCGGCGTCATGATTTCCGCGGCGGCGACTCCACCCACGGCGCCAAGGGCTGGCATCGGCGGCCCGGCGCCATTGGCCAGCGATCAACGCCCGGCACCATCCGCCGGGGCGCGCGCATGCCCGGCCACATGGGCAGCGTGCGCCGCACGGTGCAGAATCTCGAAATCATCCAGGTGCGCGAGGCGGATAACCTCCTGCTCATCAAGGGCGCCATCCCCGGCGCCAATGGGGACTACGTCATCATCCGTGAATCCAAGAAGATTCCCCAGGGTACGGTGAAACGTCAGCCCGTGGTGGAAAAGAAAAGCAAAGGTCCCAACGTGGTCCTCAAAAAGAAGTAACACACCGCCATGAAGCTCACGATCAAAGATCTTTCGGGCCAGGCCCGGGGGGAACTGGACATCCAGTTCGACATCATTCAAAACGGCAAAGGCACGCAGGCCGTCCACGACACCGTGGTGGCGTACCAAGCGGCACAGCGCAGCGGCACCGCAGCCACCAAAGCCCGGGGCGAAGTTGCCGGCAGCGGCAAAAAACCGTGGCGGCAGAAAGGCACCGGCCGCGCCCGCGCCGGTTCGCGCCGCTCGCCCTTGTGGCGGGGCGGTGGGGTGGTTTTTGGCCCCCAACCCCGCGATTTTTCCAAGAAAGTCAACACCAAGACCAAACAACTCGCCCTGCGCAAGGCGCTGAGCGAGCGGCTGAAGGCCGGCGACGTCATCGTGGTGGAGGATCTGACCCTGGCCGCGCCCAAGACCCGGAACATCGTCAACATCCTGCGGGCCTTGGAAATTGACGGCACGGCGCTGTTCGTCTCGGCGGCGGCGGATAAAAATCTCCTGCTCGCCACGCGCAATCTGCGGGAGGTGACCCTCACCACCAGCGATTTGCTCAACACCTACGACGTGCTCCGCCCGGACAAATTGGTCTTCACCCGGGGCGCGCTGGAGAAGGTCGAAGCCCGGTTGGCCAAGAATTGATCATTTGCCCGGACCGCCGGGGTGCCGCAACCCGGTCCCCGACGGTCACGGGCGGATTCACCTGATTCATCATTTTACGATTGCACGCACTATGAACCCGTATGAAATCATCAAGACCGTCCGCCTGACGGAAAAAGGCACCCGGCAGGGCGAGAAATACAATCAATACACCGTGGTCGCCGACCGGCTGGCCCGCAAACCCGAGATCAAAAAGGCCGTTGAAACCTTGTTCAAGGTCAAGGTCACCCGCGTCAACACCCTGAACGTCCGCGGCAAGGCCCGGCGTCAACGCACCCATCAAGCGGGACGGACGTCGAATTGGAAAAAAGCCATCGTCACCCTCAAAGACGGCGATAAAATCATCCTCACCTGATCCGGCAACCGGCGCTTTCCGGGCGCGGAACGATCCCTCGTTCCGCGCCCTTCGTGGTTTCGGACCCGGCCGGTTTTCCTTTGCCCGAGGGGCGCGGCGTTTACGCCGCTTCAATGTCCGCAAACAAAATCACGCGGAAGCGGGCTAA